>CACLVL010000004.1 GCA_902610415.1 uncultured Alphaproteobacteria bacterium | reverse complement strand
CGAATGAAGTGGATTTTTTTTTCGAAAAAATAAATTTGTTTAATGAAAAAGATTATAGATATCAAATTAATTCAAATTTGTTTGAAAAAGTTATTTTTGAAAATTTTAAAAATACAAATAATAATAAATCTTATTTAGCTTATTTATCTGACTCAAATCAATTTGAGGAATTATGTAGGTATTTATTTGTTTTAGATAATAGTCAGAAAAAATTTGATGATGTTTTAGTTTATAATATTTTATGTTTAATTAAAGACAAACAATTTGAACAAATAAACTTTATTATAGAAATTTATGACCAAACAGATTTCACTAAACTTAATACAAAATTTTTATTGGACTTTCTTTCAAAAAGTAAAAATGACAGTAATTATAATTTAAGTGAATTAGGATTAATTGATAAATATATTGCTCTAATCTCTGATTTAATAACTGTAAATGTAGATGAAATAAGTAATATTCTTGAATTAGAAATATATCTAAAATCAAATAAAATAGATTTATACCAAGTAAATTATCTTTTTAAAAATAGAGTAATCAATAAATCTCAATATATATCTATGCTTAAAAAACTAAAAGATAAGCCAAATGAATTATTGATGTATGAAGAAATGCAAAAACAAATAAATTATAATAAAAAACTTAAAATTTTAGAGACTTATATCCCCTCATTGCAATTAGATTTATATGATGTGTCTCGATTAATTAACGACCAATTTAGTGAGATGAGAATTACATCAAGAAACTTAAATTATATCAATGGTTTAATGCTTTTATCGCTTTATGAGAATTCAAGTTTCTTAGAAAATTTATTGATCTTATTAAAAGATATTCCGATTGGATTAATAGAAAACAATGATATAGCAACTGCCTTAAAGAATTATTTAATTCAAAATTTTGATAATAAGTACTATGCAGATAACAATGAATATATAAATAGCCCTTTAATGAAATTTTTATTTTTAAACAGAAATATCAATTTTATTGAAAGCGAAGATTTAAAAATTACACAAACTGACACCATTTCAGTTAATCCTGTGTATTTGGCTAGCTTAGCTGAAAATTTGAATTTAATTGACACTTACATTTATTATATCAATTTAAGTGAAAAATTTTATTCGATTAATGAATTTGATTTGTACTTTTTAAATAACTACATCATAGACAATCAATTCCTAAATAATGAATTAATAAAATTAGCTTTTAGGGCACATTTAATTAATTTATGAAATATGAAAAATACAAAGACTTATATACTCAATATTTAATATCTGAAAAAAATCTTTCAAAAAATTCTCTTAATAATTATTTAGTTGATCTCGATCAATTTTTTTTTGATCAAGATTCAAATTCTAGCAATATCAATATCAAGATTAAAACGTATATTGCCCAATTAAGAAAAAGAAATCTAAAAACATCTAGTGTAAACAGAAAAATTTCAACTTTAAAAAATTATCTAAAGTTTCTTCACACTGAAAAAATAATTAACCAAATTGATTTTCAAGAATTTGAGAGTTTATCTAGTGTTAAAAAAATACCAAAAGCTATTTCAAAATCACAAATGGAGCAAATATTTGAGGACTTAAAAAAATCTAAACAGACTAATGCAGAACTGTATATTTTAATATTAAAGTTAATTTATTTATCAGGCTTGAGAATATCTGAGGCATTAAACTTGAAGTGGTCTGATATTAATCACCAAGATAATTCTATTTATGTTTATGGAAAAGGGTCAAAAGAAAGAAAAGTCTTCATCATAAATGATTATTTGGTTCAATTGAAAAATTTAGAAAAAAATAATCAATACATTTTTACTATCAACCAAAAAAAAATTTCAACAAGATCTGTAAATAAATTTCTTCAAAATTGTTATGACAATTCATTAATTAAAAATAAATTATCTTCACATATATTTAGACACTCATTTGCTACTACTATGTTAGAAAATAATGCTGATATTAGACATATTCAAAAATTATTGGGTCACTCAAGTATCTCTACAACTGAAATTTACACCAAAGTAGCAAAGTCAATGAAAAAGAGAGTTTTAGACTCTTATCATCCTTTAAAAAATAAATTATAGTCTTTTGATGTTTTATTTGGACTTCGAAGAAAAGCTAGAAAAATTTGATATTGAGATCCAATCTTTAATCAAACTATCAAAAGAGAGTGAAATAGATGTTGATGGAAAAATTAATAGTATTGAAAAAAAAAAACAAATTGAGCTTAATAGGATTTATTCAAACTTATCTCCTTGGCAAATAGTTAAACTTGCAAGGCACCCTAATAGACCTAAAACAAAAAATTTTATAAATAGTATTTTTACACAATTTACTCCGCTATATGGAGATAGACTTTATTCAGAGGATAATGCAATTATATCTGGTTTTGCATTTTTAGACAATTTACCTGTCATTATTTTAGGCACTGAAAAAGGAAATGATATGAATACTAGAATAAAACATAATTTTGGTATGGCTAAACCTGAGGGCTATAGAAAATCTCAAAGAATTATGAAACTAGCATCAAAGTTGAATTTACCTTTAATCTGTTTTATTGATACATCTGGAGCTTACCCAGGTAAGGACGCCGAAGAGAGAGGGCAAGCTGAGGCTATAGCTCAATCAATGAAAGTTGCCTTAAACTGTGAAACTCCCTGTATTTCTGTGGTAATAGGTGAGGGTGGATCTGGAGGAGCAATTGCACTGGCTACGAGCGATATAGTTATCATGCTCAGTAATTCAATATATTCTGTAATTTCTCCTGAGGGATGTTCGTCTATACTTTGGAAATCATCTGATTTTGCTGAGACGGCATCTAATTCATTAAAAATAACTGCAAAAGATTGTCTTGAATTAAAAATTATTGATCAAATTATTGAGGAACCGGTAGGTGGTGCACACAGGCACCATGAAAAAGTTTCCTCTGATCTAAAAAAAGCGTTAATTAAAAGTATTGAAAATCTTAACATACTATCAAAAGATGAATTGATAAGAAAAAGAAATAATCGATACTTAAATTATATTGTTTGAGTTGTTACTTCCGTGACATTGTTTATATTTTTTTCCTGATCCACATGGACAAGGGTCATTTCTACCAATCTTTTTATTGATAGGCTCTTTTGTTTCAACTTTTTCGTTTTCGTTCTTTTTTTCAACTCGTATGTTATTTAATACCAATACCATTTGCTTTTGTATCTCATATATTAATTGATTAAATGCCCCTAGAGATGCCTTGCGAAATTCATTTACAGGGTCTTTACCACCGTAGCCACTTAGGCTAACAGACATACGAATATTAGTAAGTTCTTGTATATGGTTATGCCAATTTTTATCTAAAATAGAGAGGCTTACTTGTCTTAATATGTAAATATAAGCGTTGGTATGCTTTGCATAGTTTTCATCTTTAATTTTTTTAAATGACGATAAATAGTGCTCTTTATCGTCATTTTTTTGCTCATCAATAAAAGACAATATATCTGAAAAATTCTTTATCTCTTCTATTTCACTTTCTAGTAAATTGGTAATAAACTCGTCTTCAGTTTCTTGTATAAAACTAATAATATCTTCTTTAATTATAGTCTCTCTTTTTGAGTAAATTATATTTCTTTGCTTGTCTATTATGTTATCAAATTCTAATAATTGCTTTCTAATATCAAAGTTATGACCTTCAACTCTTTTTTGAGCGCGTTCAATTGATGATGTCAGCCATTTATGTTCTATGACTTCTCCTTGCTTAAGCCCTAAAGTTGATAGCATAGATTGGAGTTTTTCTGATCCAAAAATTCTCATTAGGTCGTCTTCTAAAGAAACAAAAAATATACTTTCCCCAGGGTCTCCTTGTCTGCCTGATCTTCCTCTTAATTGATTATCTATTCTCCTACTTTCATGTCTTTCAGTTCCTAAAATACACAATCCACCCAAATCAATAACTTTTTGATAATCACTCTCATTATAATTTGCATCAATATCTGGGTTTCCGCCTAATTTTATATCAGTACCTCTTCCTGCCATATTAGTCGCTACTGTTACTTGAAATGGTTTACCTGCTAGAGCAATAATTTCGGCTTCATTTTCGTGATTTTTTGCATTCAGAACATTATGAGGAACTTTGTTAGTCTTTAAAATATCTGAAATATAATTAGATTTTTCAATTGAGGTTGTACCTACTAAGATTGGTTGACCTTTTTTATACTTTTCTTTTACTAAATCTAGTACTGCTTTATATTTTTCATCAGGTGTTTTATAAATTTGATCATTTTGATCAATCCTGATCATTGGTTTATGAGTAGGTATTTCAATTACGCTTAAACCATATATTTCTAAAAACTCTTCTGACTCAGTCAGAGCAGTTCCAGTCATTCCAGATATTTTTTGATATTTTTTAAAATAATTTTGAAAGGTAATGCTGGCAAGAGTAATACTCTCTTCCTGTATCCTAAGGTTTTCTTTGGCTTCTAAAGATTGATGAAGACCTTCACCAAATCTTCGTCCCTCTGATAACCTTCCAGAAAACTCATCTATAACGATAATTTGTCCATTTTTAACAACATAATCTTTATCTCTTTCATATATAAATCTAGCTTTTAATGACTGATTTATAATTTGATAGGCTTCTAAATTTTCATTATCAAATAAACTATTCCCTTTCAAAAAATTTATTTTTTTTAAATTAAATTCTATTTTCTTAATACCGCTATCTATGAGTAAAACATTTTTTCTTTCTTCATTTATCTCCACATCATCTTTTGAGAGATCTTGGGTAATTTCATAGCATAATTTAAATAGTTGTATGGGAGTTTTTACAGGTCCTGATATACCTAGAGGCGATCTAGACTCATCGATTAATACAGAATCAGCTTCATCTATTAAAGCAATATGATGACCTTTTTGCATTTTTGGTTGGTTGATACTCCTCAGGTTATCCCGAAGATAATCAAAACAAAATTCATTATTGTTTCCATAAACTATATGAGATTGATAGCTTTTAACTTTTTCTTCAATCGTCTGGCTGTTCTGAATATATGAACAACTAATATTTAAATATTCAAAAATTGGACCCATCCAAAGACAGTCTCTTTGGGCTAAGTAATCATTGACAGTAATTAAGTGAACTTTTTTATTTAAAACAAAATTTAATACCATAGGAATAGTAGCAACGAGCGTTTTACCTTCTCCTGTTTTCATTTCAGCAACAAATCCATGATAAAGGGCAATACCTCCAATAATCTGGGAGTCGTAGTGTCTGAGTTTAATCGTTCGTTGAGAGACCTCTCTAACTAAGGCACAGATAAAACTTATATCCTTATCAGAAAGTTCAGTCACTTTATTAGAAATATAATCCTGTTTTAATCCTTCAATTTGAGTAATCATTTCTTCTTTTGTTAAATTTGAAATTTGCTCTTCAAGTTGATTTACTTGATGTAAATATTTATTTGAAACTTCTTTTATTAAATTTGTATTTTTTTTTGATGAAAAAAAGTTATTAATTTTTTGAAACATTAGCTTACTAATATACTAAATTAATTTTATTTCCATGATGTAAATGTAGCAATCTCTATTTCAAGAGGAATATATTTATGTTTTTCGACTAGCTTTGAAAATATTTTATTTGTTAAACTTAAAAAATCTTTTTTAAATTTATATTTTTCATTAAAATAATTTGAAATCCCAAATTTTTTGAAATCACTTCTTAGTTTATTTAAAGAACTATAGTTAATTTCTAGATTATCTATCCCAACAACTACATCTTGAAATTTATTTTTATTCATCTCATCTATCAATTCCGAAGTCTCTAAAAATGGGCCAAACCTTCTATAAGCTCCTCCATGAATTTTTTCATCAATTTCTAAGAAGATATTTTGAAGAGTTCTCATTGAATTGTTAGTGATGACATTGAAGCAAAATAAACTGTTATCATTTAATTTAGATAAGATCTTAGTAAAAACATTTGTGCTATTTATAAATAATGGTATTTGTAATGAAAAATTAGATATAACAGCATCAAATTTACCCTCAACTAAACTAATATTGTTAATATCTGTAATTTCTGAATTATTATGATTAATGAAATCTAAAATAATGTCCTCATCAAGAATTAAATAATTATCTAACCTCTTAGATATAAATTTAAATTTATTTGCTATTAAATCTGACCCATTTTTTGTTAGTAAATTAGATTTATCGAAATGAGCCTCTCTTCTCATGTTCTTCTTTTTTAAATTAAATTCGTTCATAATATGTTAAAGTAACGTAACATGATATCGAGATTTAATTTAGATCAAAAAAGATTATCCTTTTACGAAAATCCTGAAATATTTCATAAGGAATTTGCTGATATAGTCTCTTCTAATAACGAGAATGAATTAATGTATTCTGCTGAAGAGCCTATAGTAGTTCTTAATAAAGATAAGACCTTAAAGATAACTCTAATAAAAGAGAATAAACAGTTAGACTATATTTTATTTTCTAATCATAGCATTTCAATTTTACCCCAAGAAAAAATAAAAATTCATAAAGCGATTAAGGATGTTTCAAGCTTTACTATTTATAAATTAAATACTTGAATGAAGGTTGCTCTAATTCAGATCACTGTTGGTTCAAATTTTGATGAAAATTTTGAAAAATCAAAAAAATTTCTCAATGATAGTTTAGCCTTAAATCCAGATTTTATTTTACTCCCAGAGTGTTTTCTTTTTTTATCAAATAAATCTAAAATTTCGCTTGATATGCATCATTTCTCTATTGAATATTTCAAAGAGTTTTCAAAGATTAACAAGCTTTATTTATTATTGGGATCACTCCCTATAACTGAAAATGATAAACTATATAATCGATCTATTTTGATTAACCCTGAAGGCCACATAGTATCTATTTATGATAAGATTCATATGTTTGATGTAATTTTAAAAAATGGTGAAAGTTATAATGAGAGTGATTTTTATACATCTGGTAGTGAATTGAAAATGACAACAGTATTAGGTCAATCAATTGGTCATTCTATTTGTTACGATTTAAGATACCCGAAATTGTATCGAGCCTTAGCTAAAATGGGAGCAGGAATTATTGTAATCCCATCTGCTTTTACATATACAACAGGAAAAGCTCATTGGCATTCTCTAATTAAGGCAAGAGCAATTGAGAATGGCGTTTTTATATTAGCCCCTAATCAATGGGGGGTAAATAATGAGAATAGATCAACTTATGGACATAGCTTAATCGTAGATCCTTGGGGAGAAATTTTAGCAGAGGCTGATGACAGTGAGATGATCATAACATCTGAACTTTACCTAAATAAAGTTCAAGAGTGTCAGAATGCGATACCAGTCTTAAATCATGATAGAAATTTTGACTAATAATATTGAAAATCCTAATTGAATGACTAATTAAAAAGTATGATTAAATTTGATTTAGTTTGCGAAAATGGACATATTTTTGAAGCTAGTTTTGATGACTCAGCTTCATTCGAAAAACAAAGAAAAAAAAATCAAATTGAATGCCCTTTCTGTAATTCAACAAAAATATCGAAATCAGTCATGGCACCAAATGTAGCCAATAAGTCAACAAGCTCGTCAAAAATAAATCGTAAAAAAAATAAGTTATTTTCAAATTATAATAAGCAATTAAATAAAATTAAATCTGAGATTGAAAAAAATTTTACATATGTTGGAAAAAAATTTCCAGAGGAAGCAAGAAAAATTCATTATGGAGAAACTAAAGACAAGCCTATTTACGGTGAAGCAACTGATAAAGAGAGTCAAGAACTAGTTGAGGAAGGTATACAACTAATCAAACTTCCTTTTAATCAAAAAGAAAAAAAGAAAAATTAATACTTTAAAGCACCAATATAATTTACTAAATCAACCTTACTTAATTTGAAGGACTTAATAATTGGATTATATTGCAGACCCTCTACGTTTAACAAACTTAGTTTATATTTTTTACATAGGGTCTGTAACTGAGTTGGTGATAAAAAAAGATCGTATTCATGAGTTTTTTTGGGAATTAACTTCAAGATATTTTCAGCAATATCTATTGCTAAATATTTAGATAATAAATTCTTATTAAGTGTTGATACAAAAATTAAAGCATTTTTATTAAGTATTTTAATAAGACTTTCAAAGAGTTTATGTTTATCTCCCTCTTCTAAATGTTCTAAAAATTCAAATAAAAAAATAATATCAAATTTTTTTTTACAATTTTTTAAAAAAGTATTTGCATCCAAGTTATAGAGATTAAAGTTTTTTTTATTTTTAAATTTGAAATTTTTTTCTATATCAATACCAGTGCATTGAGCTCCAATTTCGAAATAATTATTTAAGAATTCACCTGTACCACATCCAAGATCTAAAACTTGTTTATTTTGGAAAAAATTATAAATATCTTGATCAGTATGATCCATTATTATTTTGGACATATACTGATGCCTTACAGCCATCATTTGCTCCAAAGGTTCGTAATATTCTTTATTATATTTAGCCATGTTCTTTACATCATAAAAGTTAAATGTATATTACCGTAATTCATGAAAATTAAAGTTTTAAAATTTGGTGGCACATCAGTCGGAAGCATTGATGCTATAAAAAGATCAGCGAATATTATTTGTGATTGGTCAAAAAAGTCAAAAGTCATAGTTGTGCTATCTGCGATGTCTGGTGAGACTGATCGTCTTATCAATTTAACTAAATCTTTTTCAAAATCCCCAAATCCAGTTGACTTTGATAACGCCATTTCCACAGGAGAAAATGTTTCTTGCGCTTTAATGTCCATTTATCTTAATAATCAAAAGACTAAATCTAAATCTCTTCATAGTTGGCAAATACCTATAATGACCTCTTCAGAGCATATGAAGTCAAGAATTTTGTCCATTAACAAAAACTTTATATTAAATGAATTAGAGAATTTAGATGTTCTAGTAGTTCCTGGTTTTCAAGGTATAAATGAGAGGAGAGAAATAACTACTTTAGGCAGAGGTGGCTCTGATACTAGTGCTGTCGCAGTAGCTGCAGCTCTGGACGCTGAGTGTATTATTTATACCGATGTGGAGGGTGTTTTCACTACTGATCCAAACATAGTGCCTAACGCAAAAAAAATAAATAAAATTTCATATGAAGAAATGCTTGAATTAGCGTCTCAAGGGGCTAAGGTTCTTCAAACTCGTTCTGTCGAATTAGCTATGAGAAAAAATACTAAATTAAGTGTTAGGTCATCATTAAAACCAAAAAAAATTGGCACAATCATAACTGATGAGAAAAGTGTTTTAGAGAAAAATACTGTGAGTGGAATAGCTTATACTAAAGACGAAGCGAAGATTACTCTCTCGAGAGTTTTAGACAAACCTGGTGTTTCATCTAAGATCTTTGGACCTTTAGCCAAAGGAAATATAAATGTGGATATGATACTTCAAAATATTTCCCAAGATGGAAAGTTTGCAAACTTATCTTTTACACTTCCAAGGGCGGATCTAGAAAAAGCATTAAAAATATTAAAAAAAGAGAAATCAAAAATAGGATACAAAAAGATTATTTCTTCTAATAATATTTCAAAAATTTCAGTAGTTGGAGTAGGGATGAGATCCCATGCTGGAGTAGCCCAGACATTATTTGATACTTTAGGAAAAAATAAAATAAATATTCAAGTTATTACTACTTCTGAAATCAAAATAAGTATTTTAATAGATGAAGAACATACTGACTTGGCTGTACAAAAGTTACATCAAGCCTTTAAACTACACAAATAACTATTTTTGAAGAAATTAATTTCAATCAAAGAGGCAAGAATTAAAAAAGGATTATCTATAAATGATTTATCCAAGGGTTTAAAATTAGACCCTGAAATAATCCGTTTGCTAGAGGAAAATTTACAGTTACCTGATAAATTTAAAGCTTACAGATCAACATATAAAAAATCTATATATAGATACTTAGGTTATGAGGTCAAATACAAAAACTCTATTGTCGATATTCCTATTGATTACACAAGACTTTCTATAATTTACTTCTTGTTACTACTTGTTTTTACAGTGTTAGTTTTACTGTCTTTTAATATTTATAATAAATTTAATAATCAAATTTCAATTAGAAATATTGATAAAGACCAAGTTTATATAGATGTTTTAAATTTATCCTCTCAGTATAATTTAAATGAATTAAGTCATGATGTATTTTTAAATAATCTTACTTTATCAAGTAGGGTGAATTATTCACAAAAAGTATCAATTTTTTCAAAATCTAATAAGACTATTTATTATAAAATACAAAATAAAAATAGAAAAACCATACAATTTGGCGAGATATTTCAATCAAGTGAACTTAATCTTGATTTAGACAATGATTTTTTGATTGATTTATCTAATATAAATAATGTCGAAAAGATAATATACAGAGGTATAGAAATTAAAGTTAGTGAGGGATTAAATTCTTATTTATTAAACTTTAATATTAAAGATTTAGAAGCTCTATTATGAAATATTCTCACACAATAAAGAGAAAAAAAACAAAAAAAATTCAAATTGGAAATATATATGTTGGGGGAGACTCGCCAATTACAGTTCAAACAATGACAAATACTCTTACACATGACATTGATGCAACGCTCAAGCAGATATCACAAATCGAACAAGAAGGATGTGACATAGTCAGAGTTTCAGTTCCCGATGAAAAATCATCACAAGCGTTAAAAAAAATAATTCCAGGAATAAATATTCCTTTAGTTGCTGATATACACTTTCATTATAAAAGAGCACTTGAGGCGGCAGAAAATGGAGCACATTGTCTACGGATAAATCCTGGTAACATTGGCTCTAAAGATAAGGTAAAAGAGGTAGTTGAGGCCGCTAAACAGAATAAAATACCTATTAGAATAGGTGTGAATGCCGGAAGCTTAGAAAAATCAATTTTAGAAAAATATAAAAGTCCAACTGCTGAAGCTTTATTTGAAAGTGCTAAATTAAATATTAAAATGTTGGAGGATCTTAATTTTGATAATTTCAAAATAAGTGTTAAAGCCTCAAATGTTTTCACCGCTGTAGAGTCTTATAGAATGTTATCTAATTTTTGTGAATATCCTCTTCATTTAGGTATTACTGAGGCTGGAAGTTATTTTAGTGGTTCTATTAAGTCATCTATTGGTCTTGGATTACTCCTTTATGATGGTATCGGTGATACTGTGAGAGTCTCACTATCTGATCATCCAACACAAGAAGTTAAGGTGGGATTTGAAATGTTAAAATCATTAAATTTAAGAGACTATGGTGTTACCATAATATCATGTCCGTCCTGTGCTAGACAGCAGTTTGATGTGATTGAGACAGTTAAGAGTGTTGAAAAAAAACTTTCTCATATTAAAAAACCTATTACAGTTTCTATTATAGGGTGCGTTGTTAACGGGCCCGGAGAGGCCACCATGACAAACATAGGTATTACAGGGGGTGGCAATAATACACATATGGTCTACGTTGATGGTGAAAAAAGTCATCGAATTCAAAATGAAGATTTAGTTGAGTACTTGGTCGAAACTATAGAAGATAAAGTTGAAAAGATACATCATTTAAAATGAAAAATAATATTAATTTAGTTAAAGGCACACATGATATTTACGGAGCTGAGATGGAAAAATTTGAATTTATTATTGAGAGTTTTTATTCAGTTTGTAAAAAATTTAATTTTCAATCTATACAAACCCCTATCATTGAACAACAAGACTTATTTTCAAGGGCTGTTGGAGAACAAACTGACATTGTCTCTAAAGAAATGTATTCATTTCAAGATAAAGGTGAAATTAATATATGTTTAAGACCTGAGGCTACTAGTGGTCTAGCAAGGTTTGCTGCTTCAAATTATCAATCTGGTTCAATGAAATTAGTTACCCACGGCCCTATGTTTAGAAGAGAAAGGCCCCAGAAGGGCAGATATAGACAATTCCATCAGATAAATATTGAAACTATTGGAGAAAAAAGTCCTTATATTGATTTTGAACTAATTCTAGTTGCAAGGCTATTATTGGATGAACTTGGGGTGATTAAAAATAAATACAAGCTATTGATAAATTCACTTGGATCAAAAGAGGATCAGCTCAGTTACTCTAAATTATTAAAAAAATATTTAAGCGATTTTAAAAATCAGTTATCTGAAACATCAATTTCAAGACTAGATAAAAATCCACTGAGAATTTTGGATAGTAAAGACCCAGAAGATACTGAAATTTTAAAAAATGCTCCAAAAATCAGTGAACACTTATCTACTGAAAGTAAAAATTATTTTGAGCAGGTAAAAAAACATCTAAATAGTAATGAAATAGAATTTTTTGAGGAACCAAAATTAGTAAGAGGATTAGATTATTATTCGCACACAGCCTTTGAATTCCAAACAAGAGAGGATAAAAGACAAAATGCAATATTAGCTGGTGGTAGGTATGACAAGTTAATTAGTATGATTTCATCTAGGGATATTCCAGGAATAGGCTGGGCAGCTGGTGTTGAAAGATTAATGGATTTAATAACGATTGAAGATGAAAAATCAAAGTCAAAGAATAAAATATTATTTGCTGTTCAAGATGAGACTTATTTAATTAATAATAGAATTTTAAAACAAATATATAATTTTAAATATAATCACGAAGTAAGAGTAAATAAAAATATCAAAAAACTTTTTAGCTATGCTGATAAAAATAATTTTAGCTTTATTCTTCTAATTGGTGAGGAAGAAATGAATTCTAATAAAATAATCTTGAAAGATTTAAAAAATAAAAGTCAACAAACTTTTGAAGCTTCTAAATTCGAGCTAAAAAATGAAATTAGATAAACAAATTAACGACTTAAAAAGTAAATTCGATCATTTAAACGAAAAACTTCTAAACTCACAAAACTTAGATAACAAGGAAATCATTCAAATAAATAAAGACTTATCAAAATTAGAACCAATTATTACTTTATCTAATGTCATAAAAAATTTAAATAAGGAGATTAAAGATTACAAAGAAATTCTTGAAAATGAGAGTGATGAAGATCTAAGAGATTTAGCAAAACAAGAATTACCTATTTTTGAAAAGGATTTAGAAACTAAAAATAAAGAATTACTAATTGCTCTATTACCTAGAGATGAGGCTGATGACAAAAATGTAATTTTAGAAATCAGAGCTGGTACTGGAGGAGATGAGGCTGCTTTATTTGCAGGCGATTTGTACAGAATGTATGAGAGGTACTCTTCATTGAAAAATTGGAAGTTCCAGCCAATGGAAAAAAGTGAGACTGGCTTGAAGGGGATTAAAGAGGCAATAATTGAGATAAAGGGAGATGGTGTATTTAAATTTTTAAAAAATGAGTCTGGCGTTCATAGAGTTCAACGTATCCCAGAAACTGAGTCTGGTGGTAGAATTCATACATCAGCTGCCACGGTAGCTGTTCTACCAGAGGCTGAGGATGTAGATTTAGATATAAAAGATACCGATCTTAGAATAGACGTTTATAGATCAGGAGGAGCAGGAGGACAATCGGTTAATACTACAGATAGTGCAGTAAGAATCACACACCTTCCTACAAACATAGTGGTAACTCAACAAGATGAGAGATCTCAACATAAAAATAAAGCTAAAGCATTAAAAATTCTACGTTCAAGATTATATGAGGTAGAAAGAATTAAAAAACAGGAAGAGGAGTCATCGAATAGAAAAAATCAAGTTGGCTCTGGAGATAGATCTGAAAGAATTAGAACTTATAACTTTCCACAGGGCAGAGTTTCTGATCATAGAATTAACTTAACACTTTATAAATTAGATCAGTTCTTAACTGGCGAGGCATTGGATGAAATGATTGCAGCTTTGTCAGCAAGTGAACAAGCTGATAAGCTGAGTCAATTAAATGTTAAATAATGACCACTTAAATAAATCAGAAATAAAAAAAAGACTACTTGAAAAATTAAATACAATTTCAGGCAATCAAGCTGATCAAGAGTCTCAAATAATGATTTCATATTCTGCAAAAAAAGAAAATTATATAGACGTAA
Organism: uncultured Alphaproteobacteria bacterium; assembly: GCA_902610415.1. Classification (GTDB taxonomy): domain Bacteria; phylum Pseudomonadota; class Alphaproteobacteria; order HIMB59; family HIMB59; genus HIMB59. Next base: position 53,151 of record CACLVL010000004.1, on the reverse strand, counting down.
AAGATAGTGAGATTGATAAAGATTTAATAAATAAGATCTTAAAAGAAAGAATTAAAGGAAAACCATTAGCAAAAATTATTAATGAAAAAGGTTTTTGGAAGAATATTTTTTATTCAGATGACTATACGCTAGATCCTAGAGCAGACTCAGAAATTTTAGTCGAACAAATTTTAAATGATTGCTTTAAAATTAAAAAAAAATTTAATTTTCTTGATTTGTGTTGTGGAACTGGCTGCTTAGGTATCTCTATTATTGATGAATTAGAAAATTCTTTTTGTGACTTTATTGATATTTCCAAAAAAGCCCTCAATGCTTGCAAAAAAAACATAATAAAATTTGAAAAACAAAAAAATTCAAAATTATTTCATTCAGATCTATTTGAAAATTATCCAATAAATAGATTAAAAAATATTGATATTATTGTTTGTAACCCTCCTTATATACCAACAAGTAATTATCTGAATTTAAATAATGAAACGTTGTATGACCCTAGGATATCACTTGATGGTGGAGAATTAGGTATAGATTACTATATAAAAATCATTGATCATTTAATTAATGTTAAATTTAAAGGGTCTTTATATTTTGAAATTGATCCAATTATTACTGAAAATATGTATAAATATTTATTAGTAAAAGGTATAAAAATAGACTATAAAAAGGTTGATTATCTTAGTTTAGATAGATTGATAAAGATAACACTCCCTAACAATAATTGATGGGCTTCTTTTAGGATAATCGAATAAAAATTTATGAAAAATTTTGTCAAACGAAAACCCTATGGTGGGCAAAGAAAAATCAACTCTTCTAGAGGTGGGGTAGCAGATTCTCCATACTTACAGACCAATGGAAATTCCAATGGCTACAAAAGAAACGGTAAGAATCCAAAAGACCAATACAATGATTTTCTTAACAAAGCAAAAGATGCTAAAGGCCAGGGCGATGATGTATTAGAACAGTTTTACCTTCAACATGCTGAGCATTATTTTAGACAAACAGATAACTCCAATAGAGGTTTTGTCGCTAGAAAAATTATTAATAAAGATAAATCTGAAAAAAATGATATTGATACAAAAAAAGAAGATAAGACAGAGCAATCCTCAAACTCTGATTTTGATGATTTAGCTAGCCAATTAGCTTAGTTGATCATATTTTTATAAATACCTACTTCTCTATCTATCCTTAAAACTAGACTTTTAAACTCATTGAGCTGTTGTTCGTTAAGCTTTCTTCCAGAGGGAAGTTTAAGTGTTGAAGGGTTAATTTGAACACCGTTGACAATAATCTCATAATGTAAATGAGGCCCAGTAGATTTTCCAGTTGAACCAACATAGCCAATCACATCACCTTGTTTAACTCTCACACCACTGGATATTCCTTTTTTGTAACTCTTCAAGTGAGCATAAGCCGTTTTGTAAGTACTATCATGACGTATTCTTATATATTTTCCATATCCTCCGTTTCTACCTGCATACTCTATGACACCATTTCCAGCTGCAAATATCGGAGTTCCTGATGGGGCTGCAAAATCAACCCCTTTGTGCATTTTATTGTAACCAGAGATAGGATGTTTTCTCATACCATAACTAGAACTAAGTCTCGCGCCATTTATAGGAGTTTTCATCAAGCTTTTTGTCATTCCTTTTCCTTTTTCATCAAAATATTCACTAAATTCATCAGTATCATAAAGATAGTAAAATAGGGGCGTGCCCCTTGAAGATAACATAAGATATTTTGGATCTTCAATTTGAACCGTCTTACCATCCCTATCAGTTTTTTTTGTAAATATCATTTCAAACTTGTCCCCCTCATAAATATCTCTCTGAAAATCAACATCAAAACTATAAATTCTTATAATTTCATTTATTACTATTTCTGATAATCCTTGATCTTTCATAGCTTTATACAAACTTGTTTTAATTGTTCCAGACACATAAATTTTTTCAGAAATCAGAGGAATTTCTTTAATTTCATATATAAAACTATCGTCTTGATAAGATATTATTAGCTCTTTTGTGTCAGAATATTTGTAAATGAGATTAAATAATTTTAATCCTTTACTTCCGTAATCACTAAAAATTCTAACAGTATCTCCAATATATAATTTTGAAAAATCATAATAATCCTCTCCATTAAGTATTACTAAGTCTACATCTCTACCTTTTAAACCTCCTTTTTTTAATATCTTTGCAAAATTATCTCCTTTAGAAACTTTAATTTCATTGAATTCATAAATATTTTCCTCTTCCTCTTTAACATCAGTAGAACTCAAATTATTTAAAGAATTTAATTCAACTGTATTATTTTCTTTAATTATATCTTTATCAAAAATATTAGATAAATTTTCAAGTGTAATATTTTCAAAATAACTATTAGATTTTTTCTTATCGAAAATTGGATCAGTTAAACTCTCAATACTTATTATTTCATAATATTTTTGAAATTTTTTTTTATCAAAATAATTGATATCCATTTCATCGTAAATAATAGTTTTTTCATCTTTTATTTTCATAAAATCTGTATAACTAATGTAAAAACAAATTAGGCTAATTAAAAACAATAACGTTGTTAATGAGGCTTTTATTGTAAAACTATTTGTTCTTGCCATTTATTTCTTTATAAAGAAGTAAAATCATTTGATTTGTTATCATAATGGAAAAATCTAAAAAAATACTAGTCAATATATTTCAAGAAACTACTAAAATTTTTTGGATTTTATTCAAAGTAATACTTCCGGTAATTATAATTATCAGAGCTCTTGAGCTTATTGGAGCTATCCCTTTTTTAGCAAAATTTCTTGAACCATTAACAAGCTTTATTGGAATTGATGGTTCACTGGGCTTAGTTTGGATGGCTGCGATATTGGTAAATATTTATGCAGGATTAGCTGCTTTTGCATCACTTCAAGCTATTTTTGATTATTCTGTAGCTGAGACTACAATTTTAGGTTTAATAATATTGATAGCTCACAGTCTGCCAATTGAGGTAGCTATTGCAAAAAAATCAAGAATTTCCTGGATATTCAATTTAAGCTTTAGATTTATAAATGCAATTGTAGCAGGCAAAATATTGAACTTAATATTTACTAAATATGAATTATTTAATGAGCCTAATCAGTCAGTATTACAAGTTCCAAATGAATTAGTTTCTAACTTTGAATGGGCCACCCTACAAATTCAAAATTTCTTTATAATTTTTTTAATAATATTTTTTATTATATCAACAATTAATATCCTTAAGGCCTTAGGTGTTTGGTTACTTATAATTAATATAATGAAAATACCTTTGTCCTACTTAGGTATGTCTGAGAAAGTAGCTAATATAATCTTAATTGGTTTAACTTTGGGAATATCGTTTGGCGGGGGTTTTTTAATTGAGGAGTCCAAGAAAAATAATATATCAAAGAAAGATATTTTATTATCCCTGTCATTCCTTAGTCTCTGCCATAGTATAATTGAAGATACAATATTGATTTTACTATTAGGTAGCCATATTTCTGGCATTTTATTTTTTAGATTTATTTATACTGTAATTATAATTTTATTAATGAAAATATTGTTAGAAACAAAAATGCAAAAGTTTATACTAAGTAAACTTACAGATGGATAACTACATTCAATTTCCACGTTACTCAATTTACTTAATTCCTAATTTATCATTTATTAATCAAGTAAATGATTTACTTTTGAAAAATAATATTAAATTTGATAGCCAAAAATTGTCAAAATATGGTTTACATTATACAGTAAAAGCTCCTTTTTATTTAAGTCATCTTTATAGCGAGGAAAATCTAATAAAATCTTTTCAAGACTATTTTAAATCTAATCAAAATACTTCTTATAAAGATAAATTTAACATCTTAGGTCTTAAAAAACATAAAAACGTTTTTGCTTTAGAGCTGAATACAAATGATAAGTTTAATTATCTATGTAACGATATAATGAGATATTTTGATCTTTTTAGAAAAACTCTTAATCAGCAAGAAATTCAAATTGATCTTAAGCGTTTCAATAATTTATCCTCTCTAGAGATGGAATATTATTTAATATGGGGCTATCCTTATTTGTTTGAGTTTAATACTCATCATGTTTCAATTGCAGATATGTCAAAAGAGATCATATATAAAGATACTATAAGATCCCTGGAATATTCCAGAATTAGTCTTATGAAACAAGACGTTGTTAATGGAAATTTTCAGACCATTTGCAAAATTTATTAATCTAGATTTTTTAATAAAAATATATCTATTATTTACTCTATAATAATACTCAAATATTATATTTTTCGAATTATGGGTATTTATGTAAAAAAAAGAAATTTTGCAGGTCTTAGATCGTTATTATTAATTTTAGTAATAACTATAGTTATAATTGCCTCTTACTACTTTGTTTTTCAAGAAAATAATAAAATCATTCTAGATAATGATTTAAATATTTCTAATACACAGTTAGAGGAAAATATTAATTTTATTCAAGAAAAAGATCTTAGAGCTTATCTAAAAAAAGAAGATATGAAAGAATACTTAACAAACTTTGAATTTGATCAGAGTATGAAGAAATTTATTGAGGAAAATCCAGATTTTATCTTAAATGTTTTGCGTGAATACCAATTAAATCAAAACAAATTAGAACAAGAAAAAATTAATAAAGAAAATATATCAAGCATACAAAATTTAAATTTACAAGCTCACCCTATGTATTTAGGTGATGCTAGTGGTACAAAAGTTATTTATGAATTTGTCGATTACAATTGTGGCTACTGTGAAAAATACCACCAGGAATTAATTAATGTGATGAAAGAGGATACTTCAGTAAAAATAGTTATAATACAAATGCCAATTTTAGGTAATTTTTCAAAGGATTTAACAACTATTGCTTTAGCTTCCTCATTACAAGGTGAATTTAAAACAGTTCATAACTATCTATATTCATCTGAAAGAAAATCAAACATGGAGGATATTTTAGCAGATCTATTTCTAAAGGGCGTTGATCTTCAAATACTTAAAAAAGATATGGACTCCCAAGAAGTGAAAGACTTTCTATCAATTCATAAGAGTTACGTCGATGAATTTAAATTTACTGGAAGCCCAGCAACAATCATAGGAAATCAAATTATTCCAGGTTTTATTGACCAAAGTAAAATTATTGAGATTTTGGAAAAAGAATTTTCCTAAACTCAATGAAAATTAGTAATTTCTCTAAGATTTCAACTAATATTTTTGGATCTCGTGTAACAGGGTTCATTAGAGACATTCTTTTTGCAAACTATTTAGGTGCAAACATAATGTCAGATGCATTTCTTTTTGCTTTTAGATTGCCAAATTTATTTAGAAGAATTTTTGCTGAGGGTTCAATGAATAGTGTTTTTATACCCCTATATGTTAATCAAGAAAAAATAAATTCAAAAATGGCCAAAGATTTTATATGGATAATTTTTAACTTTTTTTTTGTAATTACATTATCTATATCATTTTTAATATTTTTATTTAGTGAACAAGTAATATCATTATTAGCACCAGGATTTTTATTAAATGAAAGTCAATTTTTATTTGCAAATGAGTTATTAGTTATAACTTTTCCTTTTTTAATATTTGTAACTTTGTCGTCAGTATTGAGTTCAGTATTAAACGTTAAGGGGAAATTTTTTCTACCTTCTTTTTTATCAGTCATTCTTAATATTTTTATGATTTTGTCATTAGTTATTTTTAAATCTGAGTCTCACTTTGCACTTGCTTGGGCAATGATTGTTGCAGGTTTTACTCAATTAATACTTTTATTTATCAACATAGCCGCTATTAAAATATTTTGGAGTACTGGATTAAAAAGTATTAACGAGCTATCTGGCCAGCTAAAAAAATTCTTTAAAAGATTTTCATATTCTTTATTGGGCTCTGGTATTATCCAATTAAATATTTTTATCTCAATGTTATTTGCTTCTTTGGTAGGTGAGGGTGCAATAAGCCAAATATATTACGCAGATAGAATAATTGATTTACCGTTTGCTCTAATTGCAGTTGCCATGTCTTTTACACTCCTTCCTTACTTGAGTAAAAATATTAGTGATGAGAGTAAGAATTCTAGAGCTTTCAATGAAACTGTTATCTTTTGTTTTCTCTTTGCAATACCTAGCGCATTTGGCATTTTTATTCTAAGCGAGGAAATTATTAGAGTGTTATTTGGTAGGGGAGAATTTAGTAATAATGATGTACTAATAACCTCCAAGATTTTACTAATATACTCTTTTTCATTGCCTGGTTATATGCTTGCAAGAATTTTCAATCAAATATTTTATTCCTATGAGAAAGTTGAGTACCCAGTTAGGGCAGCAGTTCCTACCTTTATATGTAATCTAATTTTATGTTTCTTACTCTATAAGCCTTTAGGTGTTATCGGATTAGCCTTAGCTGGTTCTATAAGCGTATGGTTAAATTTATTTATTCAAATTTATTATTTAAAAAAAAGCTTTATTAGTTTTTTCAAAAAAATAATCATATTGGATACTAATAAATTAATTAAGATTTTATTAAGTGCTTTTAGTATGTCTATTTCAATATTATTCATTAAAAAAATTATAGATCTAAATATATATTTTGACCTGTTAATTCAAATTCTTATTGGTCTAGTAATATATTTCCTTGTGCTAAATTGGCTTAAATTAAGTGAATTAAAACTTATTTTTCAATTGAAAAAATTTAATTAGGAATTTTATTTACTAATCTTTTATTTAATTTAAAAGTATTTTTGCCCTAAATTTATGGGCGTGTAGCTCAGCTGGTTAGAGTACTTGCTCGACACGCAAGGGGTCACAGGTTCGAGTCCTGTCACGCCCACCATTTACTTTCTAAGTTGATAATATAATATGTAATTATGAATAAATATTTACTAGCTATTTTAATTTATATCCTTTCTTCAAATTTAACCGCTAGTGCAAATAGCTATTCTATTTTTGGAGGCACTTATGATTATGATGACGATAACACAACAAATTTAATTGGAATAAATTATCATATATCTAATAGTGAAATAGATTTATTAAATATTTTAACAATAAACCCGGTTGTTGGTGGACTAGTCACTGCTAAAAGCGCAAGTATGTTTTATGGGGGTTTTGAAACAAATTTAGGTTCTGATTTAATTTATTTAAATCTCTCTTCTTCAGCAGGTATTTATAGTAATGGTGATGGTAAAGATTTAGGAAATGCTATCCAATTTAAGTCAGAAGTTAACTTACTCTATAGCTTATCTGATAAGACTCGAATTGGCATTGGTTCACATCATATTTCAAATGCAGGTTTAGACTCTGTAAATCCAGGCACTAATAATTATTACTTGATTTTTAATAGAAATTTCTAGATTTTTTCATTATTTATTCATTTGTTAATTTGTTAAATTCGTTTATTTTTATCTCTTATGACTAAAAACTTCTTAGCATATCTTTTGTTTTCAATCCTAATTGTAATAATTTTAGTTATTGGTTACGAAGAAATTAAAATTTATTTCGATGCTAATCCTTATATAAACGGAATAATTCTTCTAACACTTGTTATTGGATTTCTCCTTTACTCATTTAAAATATTTTCATTGAGTTCTGAGTTTAGGTTTATGAACTCCGTGGCTTTTGGAAAATTAAAACTTAATGACTCATCTTTAAATAATTACCCAATTACAAAATCTATTGCAAATAATTTAGGGATAACAACAACAAATAAAAGTATCACAAAAACACTTGATGAAATACTTGACGATCTTCTATCATCTATAGAAAGTGGGAGTGACATATCCAAATACCTTATCAATTTAGCAATTTTTTTAGGATTAATTGGAACTTTTTATGGATTACTTTTGACTATAGGTAGTGTTTCAAATGTCATCGATGGTTTAACAATTGAACAACAGGACTTTGGGGCATTTTTTAATAATTTAAAAGACGGATTAAAGTCACCTTTATTAGGAATGACTATTGCTTTTAGCTCCTCATTGTTTGGCTTAGTAACTTCTTTGATATTAGGGCTTTATGAAATAATTACTAGAGGTGTCAAACAAAGTTACTATGAATTCTGTGAAAATCAAATTCGCCTTTTTTATAGATCTAGCCCAAACATTAAAAAAATTACTCAAAATTCTGATAATTCATCTTTGGCCCAAAATATTGCTTCTAAACTTGATGATCTGGTTGATGGAATGAAAAATTCTAGTGAAGATTTAAGAAAAGAAGTTATTACTGAGCTCAAGTCTGTAAGTAAGTCTATAAAAGACTTAGACAAAAAGTGAGCTATCTCTCAAAAACTCAAAGTTCAGACAACGATAATATAATTTGGCCTGGATTTGTGGATGTATTGGCGTCTACATTAATGGTCATAATTTTTATTGTTTTACTTTTTACAGTAGCGCAAGTTTATCTGGGTGACTTAGTTGTAGGAAAAAACCAGCAAATTCAAAGTTTAGAAAAGACTATTAACATCCAAGATGAGACTATAGTTGAACAAGATGTAACTCTAACAGATAAAGAGATTGAATTACTTGATAGACAAAATCTTATTGAAAAACTTGATGAAGAAATATCCTCTAAACAATCTCAAATTCTTGCACAAGACACTATAATTCAAGATCAGTCACTTGATATTGATAAATTAAATACAATTATTGCTAAAATTACTGAAGAGCTATCCTTATCTTTATCTGATAGAGAAACTCTTCAACAAAACCTATCTGATTTAAATGAGCAACAAAAACAGTTAAAGGCTGATTTAATTAAACTTGGTGGAGAAAATAGTGAACTAGTTGGACAAATTGGAGCATCTCAAAGTAGAATAGAAAATCTACTTGAGTCTTTAAGTTCATCCGAAGATATTAATCAAGAATTACAAACCAAAATATCTTCATTAGAGGAAGAAACATTAATACAGTCAACTGATTTAGCTGAGGCTTTAAATTTAATATCCAATTTAGCTTTAGATATTGAAATACTCAGTAATGAAATTAACCTTTTAAATAACTTATTAGAGTCAAAAGAAGCTGAAATAGCGCAAAACGAAATAGAACTTGGGGAACTAGGAGATAGGTTAAATAGAGTACTTACAAGTGAGCTATTCAAGCTACAAAAGTACAAATCAGAATTTTTTGGGAAATTATCTGAAGCCTTAGCAGATAGAGAGGATATTCAGATCAAAGGAGATAGATTTATTTTTCAATCAGAAATATTATTTGACTCTGGCAGTGCAAGTTTTCAAGATGAAGGAAGGATAGCTTTATCTCTTATTACCAAAACAATTATTGAAGTTACTGAGTCAATCCCATCTGATTTAAATTGGATACTACAAATTGATGGCCACACAGACAAAGTACCTATTTCAACCTCTCAATTCCCCTCTAATTGGGAGCTTTCACATGCTAGAGCACTAGAGGTAGTTAAATTTCTTATTCAACAAGGTATACCTGCTAATAAACTCTCAGCAAATGGATATGGTGAGTATCAACCTATAAATTTAGGTGATACAAAAGAGGACCTAAAAGAGAATCGAAGGATTGAATTAAAAATTACTCAAAATTAAGTTTTACTCAATCCACATTTTAATAATTTTATCAGGATCATCCACTAGACCATTTTTTGTGGGATCACCCATTTTTATAGCATCAACAAATTCCATACCTTCGATTACTTCACCCCAAACAGTATATTGACCGTCCAAGTGTGGTGTGTCTCCAAAACATATAAAAAATTGACTGTCTGCACTATTAGGATCTTGAGATCGCGCCATACTTAGCGTACCTCTTTTGTGCGGTAAATCATTAAATTCAGCTTCAATATTTTTACCAGAACCGCCTGTCCCAGCTCTTCTTAAATCAAAGTTATCAGAATCAGAGTTACCAAATTGGACGTCTCCTGTTTGAGCCATAAATCCATCAATAACTCTATGAAAAACTACGCCATCGTAACTACCTTTAGCGACTAAATCAGTAATTTGCTTAACATGCTTGGGTGCCTTATCTTCGAAGGTCTTGATTTTGACGATACCGTCTTTAAGTTGTAAATTAATAACATCCTCCTTGGAATATAGATTATTAGAAAATAATAAAAATGAAATTGAAACAAGTAACTTAATCAAAATCATAATGAGAAACTAACATAGTTTATAATCAATAAAATTTATTTATTTGATAATTCTGTCGCTATAGATGTTATTTTTTTTCTAAGTGAATTAAGACCATTTGACCTTGATTGTCCTAGATGATTGGAGAGGCCGATTTCTTCAAAAAAAGATAATGGATTATTTATTATAGTCTCAGGAGTTTCCTCATTGTAAGTATAATAAACTAAATAAAACAAACCTTTTACAATTACAGAGTCACTTGAGCCGGAAAGATTAATTTTTCCATCAATAAATTCTGGAACCATCCATAAATTCGATGTACACCCTTGTACACGATATTCCTCAGTCTTATAGATATCATCAAGAACAGGGAGTTTTTTTCCTAAATCAATTAAATATTGATATTTGTCCTCCCAATTATCAAAAAACGAAAAATCCTCTTTAATTTTGTTGATTTTTTCATTAATTAACATAAATTTTTCCCTTATTATTAATAACTAATACATTAAATTATGAAAATTAAAAGTTCTCTTAAAACAGCTAAAATCAGAGATAAAAATAATCAACTGGTTAGAAGAAAGGGTAGGTTATATGTGATCAACAAAACAAACCCTAGAATGAAAGCCAGACAAGGCTAACAATCAATCTAGATATTTCTCAACTTCCAATGCTGCCATGCATCCCATACCAGCAGCTGTCACAGCCTGTCTGTATATTTTATCTCTTACATCTCCTGCAGCAAATACACCATCAATAGAAGTTTTTGTGCTATCTGGATCCGTGATGATATATCCTCCATCATCCATCTTTAATTGACCTTTAAATAATTGTGTTGCCGGATCGTGCCCTATTGCAATAAATACACCATCTATTTTTAGGGTTGAGGTTTGATTATCTTTTTTATTGAGTAAGTCTATTGTTTCTAAATCATCATTACCATTAAACTTAGTTACTTCGCTGTTCCATATAAATTCAATTTTTGAATTTTCTTTTAGTCTATCTTGTAATATTTTTTCTGCTCTAAGTTTATCTCTTCTATGAATTAGATAAACTTTAGTTGCAAATTTTGTTAGAAATAAAGCTTCTTCAGCTGCACTATTTCCTCCACCAATTACAGCAACTTCTTTATCTTTAAAGAAAAAACCATCACAAGTGGCGCAAGCTGATAGTCCATGACCCTGAAATTTAGACTCATTTTCTAAACCAAGCCATCTCGCTTGAGCTCCAGTACTTATTATCACAGCTTTTGCATTTAGAGTTGTGCCATTATCTAAATTTAATTTTTTTACATCTTCATTTAAAAAAACTTCAGTTACTTGTGAATTGATAATTTCGGTACCAACGTGAGCAGCTTGTTTTTGCATTTGATCCATTAACCAAGGACCTTGAATAGGGTCTTCATATCCTGGATAATTTTCTACATCAGTTGTTATCGTAAGTTGACCACCTGGTTGAAATCCACTGACTAAAATGGGTTTTAGATTAGCTCTAGCAGCATATATTGCAGCAGTATAACCTGCTGGACCTGATCCTATAATTATTACATTATTAATTTCAGCCATTTATTGGCCAACTGGTTGGAAAAGTTACATAATTAATTTGCATACATCTTCTCTCAATTTTAATTTCTTTTTTTTCAAGTCCGTGCCATGTATTGTTGCCTGAAGCAAAAAAATATCCTGTATTATGTCTATAAGGGACGGTCTTAACAAGTTTCATATCAGTATCATAAAAATCTGTTCCAAGTTTCTCTGACTCATCATAAGTGTTAATAAACAACATCATTGTCATAAGCTTTTCCTTTATGTCCAAATGTGGTTTTAGCCAAAATCCCTTACGATCAGAAATATATTCAATTCGAATAAAACTATTTGAGAGATCTTTTTTGATTTTATCTTGAATAGACTCAATAACATCTTTATCTCTCAAATCTTCAATGAGTTCCATGCCATTAGATAGGTTTTCGGAATTATCGCTTTCTAGGAAGACTCTCAGCTTACCATCCAAACCATCCCCACCAGCATCAGCAGCTCTAGTACCATCAAAGGACCTTGGTGCATCAGATATATTTACATCATTAAGCTCGTTTATAAGCTCATTTGTAAAAGGAGAGTCTAGTCCCCAATGAGGGAAAGGATTAGAGTATGTAGTACAACGATTTAAAATTGATTCCTTAAGCATCTTAAGAAATGAACCTTAAATTAGATTGTATCTTATTCAAGATCTTAGTTTTTAGTGCTTCATTATACTCACTTATAGAAATTTCATATGGTTTTATATTTTGGTCGTAGAATTGTGCAAAATTGTTACTTGTGATTTTATCAAAAAATTGATGATATCTTTTTGGACACAACTCCTCTTCAAACTTAAATAAAAATGTACCAGCTTCAGATGATATAGCTTCAGATATCATAGATATTGAGTCCCAAGTTACAATTTGTAAATGAGCCTGCGATAAGAGCTCACCATATTCTTTTGGGTTAAATAAATCATCAGACATATATATGTTTTCCATATTAATTTTCGATAGTTCCTTTAAAAGACTATGTGGTGTTCTTCTTGACGGAATAATATTCAAATTGAATTTTTCACTTAGAAATTTGATTTCATTAATAATTTTTTTCTGTGTTTGTTGATTGAATTTAAAATATTTATTAGGACCGCCGATAATAAAATTAATAATTTTATTATTTCTAGCACTTTTATTAAACTTAATATTATGTATTGCTAGCAGTGTTGAAATACAATTCTCTGAGTCTAAATTATCGTGTTCTGGGCAAACTATTAAATCAAATAAATTATGATTAACTTTTGGATTTTGAATATGAATATTAAAAATAAATTTTTTATATTTATTTTTTAAATATATAGATGCTTTCACACTTTTTTTTCCACAACTAATAAGAATGGTATTTTTTTCAATTTTTAGTGAAGAAAGATTTATATAAGCAAAACTACTGCTTGGTATTAATTCAATTGGTAAGTATTTAAAAAAAGATTTTATTTTTAAATCAAAGTTTTTATAGTCCTCAGATATTAAGCTCGCTAATCCCTCTATCTGGCTTCTCATACCAGCAGCACCTTCGCTGATGGTAATTACATTAAATTTATTCAAATTTTATTATTTAAATCTTACTGACTTAATTTCGTATGAAGTAATACCTTTTGGCGTAGAAACTTCTATGTAGTCACCTTTTTTTTTTCCTATTAGTGCTCTTGCTATAGGACTAGTAACAGATATTTTTTTTTGATCAATGTCAGCCTCTACTTCTCCAACTAGTTGATACTTTGACTCTTTATCATTATCTAAGTTAATTATCGAAACTGTAGCCCCAAACTTCACTATAGTTCCTGATAGTTTTGATACATCAATCAGTTCAGCTTGAGCGATTATACTCTCAATCTCAGCTACTCTACCTTCAATAAAACTTTGTTTTTCACGAGCAGCATGATACTCGGCATTCTCAGAGAGATCTCCATTACTTCTGGCATCAGCAATTGCTTTTATAATAATTGGTCTTTCAACAGTTTTAAGATGCTTAAGCTCATCAAGGAGTTTTTTTTGCCCCTCTTCAGTCATTGGTATTTTTTCCATTTTTTATAACAATTTTTATTAAGTTGTAGAAAATATTGAATTTTATTAGTTATTACAAATGAATTTTTATATTAATAAGAATGATGAATTTGTATAGGTTTTACAGAAATCGGCTTATTTTTTAATGTTATCAATGATTTTATTAATATTTTTGCACTTCTTAAGTTGGTATAGTAGGGAACATTAAGATCCACAGATGTTCTTCTTATTGTAAAACTATCAATTATTGCCTGTTTGTCCTCAGTTGTATTAATTACTAAATCAATCTTATGTTGCTTAATATATTCAACCACATGGGGGGATCCCTCAGCCACTTTATTAACTAAATTTGAAGAAATTCCCTCTTTCATTAAATAGTCATGAGTGCCTTTTGTAGAAAATAGATTATAGCCATTATCTGTAAATGATTTAGCAATCTCAGATATACTTTGCTTATCCTCATCTTTCACAGAAATGAATATATTTTCTATATTATTAAGTTTCTGACCTGCACCAATTTGACTTTTTAAATAAGCTAAATAAAAATCCTCATCAATTCCCATAACTTCACCAGTACTTTTCATCTCTGGTCCGAGAATGACATCAGTATTTGGGAATTTGTTGAAAGGGAAAACAGCCTCTTTGATTGCGAAATATGGTAAAGAGCTATTATCAAATTCCTGATATTCTTTAGATAAAGTTTTACCAACAATTAATTCAGCTGCTATTTTAATAAATGGTATTCCTATAGCCTTAGCAAGAAACGGAATGGTTCTACTAGCTCTAGGATTTGCCTCAAGAATAAAAATCTCATCATCCTTGATAGCATATTGAATATTCATTAAACCAAGTGTCTTTAACTCAGTTGCAAGAGATATACTAAATTTTTTTATATCGGATATCACTTTATCATTTAGAGAGAAGGGGGGTATACTACAAGCACTATCACCCGAGTGAATGCCAGCTTCTTCAATGTGTTCCATAATACCAGCTATCATAGTATTACCTTGATTGTCTCTTAATACGTCAACATCAACCTCTTTTGCATTTTGAAGAAACTCATCAATTAAAATTACATTATTTGCTAATGCCCAATAGTTTTGATCTATATAATCCTGCACATCATTTAAGTGGGCCATTTTTTCCATCATTCTTCCACCCAAGACATACGAGGGCCTAAGTAGAATAGGAAACTTGAGTTTGGAGGACTTGGCAACAAGTTCTTTTGTTCCCAAAGAAATATCACTCTTAGGTTGTTTTAAACCTACTTTGTTGATTAATTTTTGAAATCTCTCCCTATCTTCTGATATATCTATTGCTTCGAAAGAGGTGCCCAGTATCTTGTAACCATATTCTTTAAGTTTGTTGGCTATTCTAAGAGGAGTTTGTCCACCAAATTGGACTATTACCCCCTCTACAACACCAGTCTCGTTTTCTTTATCAATTATATTTTTGACATATTCAAAATCCAAAGGCTCGAAATAAAGTTTATCTGAAGTATCATAATCAGTTGAAACGGTCTCAGGATTACAATTAATCATAATTGTTTCATAGCCAAGTTTCTGAAAAGATTTTACAGCTTGGACACAACAATAATCAAATTCAATACCTTGACCTATTCTATTAGGACCAGATCCAAGAATGATAATCTTTTTTTTATTAACCGGTCTAGACTCGCAGCTAAATTCATTTATTTCAAGGGCAAAAGTTGAATAAAGATAAGCAGTAGAAGAGTCGAATTCATTTCCACATGTATCAACTCTTTTAAATATCGTCTTTAAATTATTATTTTTTTGAAGAATATAAATCTTATCTATATTAATTTTTGTTAAACTACTTATGTGGTGATTTGAAAATCCAGTTTTTTTAGCTAATGTAAATAAATTTTTATCTAAGTTATTCCCTGCCTTTACTAACAACTGTTCGATATTGATAATTTCATTAATTTCTCTTAAAAAAAATAAATCTATATGTGTTAACTCACTTATTTCATTTAAAGATATTTTACGTCTTATAGCTTCTGCAACTATTAATAACCTATCAGGTCTTTGTTTTGTAAGAAGATTTTTTAAATTCTCATCTTTGAGATTTAATAATTCGTGACTAATATCCAAACCAAAGTTATCAGACTCTATCGAATAGAATGCTTTCAAAAGAGACTCTTTGAAAGTTCTGCCTATAGACATAATTTCACCCACTGATTTCATAGCAGTGTTTAACTCACTAGGAGTTCCTTGAAATTTTTCAAAATTAAATTTTGGAATTTTGGTTACAATGTAATCAATCACTGGTTCAAAACTTGCCGGAGTTACTTTAGTTATGTCATTCTCTAACTCATCTAATGTATAGCCAACTGCTAACAGAGCAGCTATCTTAGCTATAGGGAAACCTGTGGCCTTGGATGCCAAGGCAGAGGATCTACTTACTCTAGGATTCATTTCAATAATCAAAATCCTTCCATTTTTTGGATTTACTGCAAACTGAACATTAGAACCTCCAGTTTCTACACCTATTTTTCTTAGTATAGCAATGCTTTGATTTCTTAATTTTTGATATTCTTTATCAGTTAACGTAAGTGCAGGAGCTATGGTTATACTATCGCCTGTATGTATCCCCATGGGATCTAAATTTTCTATAGAACAAACTATTATTGAATTATCTAAATGGTCTCTTACTACTTCAAACTCGAATTCTTTCCATCCAATTAATGACTCCTCTACAAGAGTCTTAGATACTGGACTTAAGTCAATAGCGTTTTTGACTTTAGAAATAAACTCGTCTTTATCGTATACAATTCCACCACCCGTTCCTCCAAGTGTATAAAAAGGCCTTAAAATTAATGGAAAACTTACATCATTAACAATTTTATTAAGATCAGATTTATCATCCACTATAATGCTGAAAGGAGTATCAAGCCCAATATCAGACATAGCTTCAGCAAATAACTTTCTATCTTCTGCTACATCAATGGATCTAGGACTAGCACCTAAGATTTTGATAGTGCTATTTTCAAAAAAACTCTCTTTATTTAGTTCTCTAATTATATTTAGAGCTGTTTGACCTCCCATTGTTGGTAAAATCGCATCAGGTTTCTCTTTATCAATTATTTTTTTTACAATTTCTTTATCAATGGGTTCTATATAAGTTTTGTCTGCGAATTCAGGGTCTGTCATTATAGTAGCAGGATTTGAGTTAACTAACACAACCTCATAACCTTCTTTTTTAAGTGCTTTACACGCCTGACTACCAGAGTAATCAAATTCACATGCCTGCCCGATAATTATTGGACCTGAGCCTATTACCAATATTTTAGATATATCTTTTCTAGCTGGCATTTTTATCCATTAGATTTATAAATTCATCAAAAAGATATCTGCTATCATGTGGTCCCGGACTTGACTCCGGATGATATTGTACTGAGAATAAGGGTTGATCTTTTGACTTCATCCCATCTATAGTTTTATCGAACAATGATTTGTGAGTAATTTGCAGTGAAGTTGGAAAATTATTTTCTAGAACAACAAATCCGTGGTTTTGAGATGTAATTTCTACTTTGTTAGTGTCTAAATTTTTCACTGGATGATTTCCTCCTCGATGACCTTTTTCCATTCGAGCTGTTAAAGCATTAAAAGCTAAGCTTAATATTTGATGACCAAGACATATACCGAATGTTGGAATTTTTTCATTAAGTAATATGGTTAATTCAGGTTTTATATTCTCATAAACTTTTTTGGGATCACCTGGACCATTACTTAAAAAAATACCATCAAAGTTTTTATTTATTATATCGTTGGCTTTAAAATTCATATCAAATTCTTCTATATTACAATCTCTTGAGTATAAATTTTTTTTAATATTATCCTTTGCACCAAAGTTTAAAAAAGCTATTAAGTATTTTTTTTTATTTTTTTCTTGTTCTTTGATAGTTAATTCTGATGTAAAGTCTTTAATAACATCATTTTCTTCCAGAGAGAGACTTTGATCTATCTGTGCACAAATTTCTTCAATATTTTTGGTTTTAAAGTAATCCTCAGAGCATAACATAATATTTTTTGGTCCAAAATTTCTTATAATTTTCGTTAAAGATCTTGTATCTAAATCAAAAAAAGCACAAGAATTTTGATCCATTATCCATTTTGCAAAACTAGTTTGAGCTCTCCAATTTGAACTTTGTTCAAATAATTCATTACTTATAAGACCAGATGCATGTATTTTCCAAGACTCATAATCTTCGTCGTTACATCCAACTATTCCAATTAATGGAAAAGTAAAATTTATAAATTGGGATTTATAAGAAGGGTCGGTTAAAATTTCTTGATAACCAGTCATACTGGTATTGAAGCAGATTTCAGCAATCTTAAAGTCTTCTCTTGATAGAAACTTACCTTTGAAAATATAATTTTTGTTATAAATTAAGTAACCGTTTTGATAATTAAGTTTTATTTTATTATCTAATACGGTCATATTAAATCATGTGTATTAGTATATTATTAGAGAGGAAATTCAAATGAGTTTGGCAAAAAAAATTTCTGAAGACATTAAAAGTGCTTTAAAAGGTGGAGATAAGAAAAAACTTTCAATAGCAAGGTATATCTATTCTGAGTTAAAAAATTTTCTAATAAAAGAGAATCTAGATAGGGATGTGATCAAGTTACCTGATGAAAATGTAATCAAAATTATTAAGACCCAACTAAAACAAAAGAAAGAATCATTAGAATTTGCCTTACAGGCAAAAGTTCAAGATAAAATCGGTGACTTAGCATTTGATATTAATTATCTAAATAATTATCTTCCCACTTTGATGAATGAAGACTCCACTAAAGATATCATATTAGATCACATCAAAGAAAATAATTTAGAAAATAAAGATTTTGGAAAAATAATGGGTTTTTTGAAGCAGAATTATAACAATAAAATTGATATGAATTTAGCCTCTAAAATTATTAAACATATTTTTAAAGAATGACAGACGATAATATCAAAGAAGTTATAAACAGAACTTCTATAGTTGAAATTATTAACGCATCAGTTCCGTTAAAGAAAAAAGGAAGTAATTATTTTGGCCTAAGTCCTTTTAAAAAGGAAAAAACTCCATCATTTTCAGTTAATGAAGAAAAGAAAATATTCCATTGCTTTAGTACGGGAGAACACGGGAATGTAATTGATTTTTTGATTAAAGTGAAAGGATATAGTTTTAAAGATGCTTTGTATGAACTAGCTGATAAGGCGGGTATTGAATTAAGTTTTAAATCATCAAAATTAAATAATATTATTTACGAAATTAATTCATTCATAAAAGATATATTTCACCAAAATTTATTAAATTCTAACAAACATTTAGATTATTTATTAAAAAAAAGGAAATTTGACATGGACACAATTCAAAGCTTTGAATTAGGATCATCTTTAAATTCATTTGATATTCAAAAAAAACTTACAGATAATTTTGAAATTAATAATTTGGTATCTGCTGGTATTTTCAGTAAAAATAAAAATTCTAAATTATTTTTTTCTAATAGAATTATGGTCCCCATAGTTAATATGCAAAACAAAACTTTAGGGTTTGGTGGGAGAGTAATTGACGATAGTTTACCAAAGTATATAAATACAGCTGAAACTAAGATTTTTAAAAAAAAACAAATCTTATTTAATGAAAAAATACTTAATAAACAAAATAGCAAAAAAATAATTCTCGTAGAGGGTTATTTTGATGTTATTAAATTAGAACAATGTGGTTTTAAAAATTGTATAGCCCCTCTAGGGACATCTATAAACCATGAAAGATTAATTGAAATAACTAAAAAGGGATTTGAGATAATAGTATGCCTCGATGGAGATGTAGCTGGAAGAAATGCTACTATAAGATTAATGAATAATTTACTTGGTGATAAAAATTTTGAACTTGGTATTAAATTTGTACTTCTACCTAAAAATTTTGATCCAGATCAATTAATTGAGTCTAACATGTCTGACACACTTAGCAGACTTATAGATCAACCATTATCTATTGAAGAACTAATAGAAAAGTATTTAGAGAAATTTAATAAAAGCAGAGACATAGATAGCCAGTTTAAAGGTTCAAAAGTATTAAAAAGTTTACTTACAAATATATCTAATGTTGATTTAAAAAAAATTCTTACTAAATACTTTGATAATATAAATTCAAGAAAAATTAATCAAAAACCCGGTGTTAATTCTAATACTCAAAATCTAGAACTTAAATTTGATTTAAAGTCAAAATTTTCTGCTGCTTTAATTATATTCTTTATTGAAAATCAATCTCAAAGAGAAAGGGTTTATGATTTAATAGCAACTGCTAAATTTGAGGGTAAATTTAAAGAAATTCGTGACTTAATTATAAAAAAAACTCTATTCAAATCAACAACTATTGAAATTTATGCAGAATTGGACTCTAAGGGATTGAATTTTGCAAAAAATTTACTATTTTCTAATGAAGTTCGAAGGCTGTGTAGATTTGCATCACCTAAATTTAGTCGAGATCCTTATAATGAAATTGAAAAAACAATTAGTTTTATAAATAGTTAAAATGCCAAAAAAAAAAGTTACAACAAAAAGTTCAAAAAAAAAAGTTATTAAAAAAAAATCTGTTTTAAAAAAAAAATCTAAAATATTAAATACAAATAAAAAATCACTTGGCCAATCAAATTCTCTAGAATCTATTTATAAAGAAAACGAAAACCAGCTTATTTCATTAATCACAAAAGAATTTGATAAAGATATAGCCTCAAAAGCAAAAACATATATCAAATCTTTCTCTAAAATTGAGGACTCTATTATCACTGTAAATGATTTTTTAAACTACATTGAAAATCTTGACGAAGATCTCTATAAATTATTTAAAGCTTATAACTCCTCTGCAGAAACAGATTCGCCATCTTCAAATGACGAAATAGATGAAGAAGAAAAATCTACTGGTGTCAAAAGTGATGATCCTGTTCGAATGTATCTCAAAGAAATGGGCAATGTTGAGTTGCTCTCCAGAGAGGGCGAAATAGCAATTGCAAAAAGGATTGAGTCTGGATTAGACAGAATGATGAATTCAATTCTCGAGTGCCCAGCTTCCATAGATATTTTAAAAAAATGGATCCAACAAGTAAAAGAAAATGAAATTAATTTAAGAGAAATAGTTGATTTTGATGAATACTTTAATGAAGATAATGACCCTTATTCTAATTCTTCTAAAAGAAAAGAAATACAAAAAATTATTAATGACAAAAAAAAATTACTTTTAAAAGAAAAACAACAATTGATGAAAGAACAAGGAATAGAAATTGATAAAGTAAAACTCCAAGAAACATCAAATGAGGAGGATATTGAAAATGAAAGCTTCTCTATTTCTATAATAGAGGAGTTTTATAAACCTGAAATTTTAAAAAAATTAGATAGAGTACTTGTGCTTTCAGATAACATTACTAAAATTAAAAAAAATAAGAATATTGCAAAAATTTCTGACTTAAAGTCACTAAAAGATCTAAAAAAATATCAAGATGAGATACTAAATTACTTCAATGAAATAAAAATTAAACCCCATAAATTAGAGGAAATTATTGCCTATCTTTACTCAATTAACAAAGAGATACAGTCAAAAGAAGTTTCTTTGTTAAGTCTTGCTACTCAAAACAAAATAGGTAGAGATGTTTTTTTAAAGCATCATAACCTTAAGGATACTTATACTCTGTACCAAAAACATATGGTATCTGCGGACGTGTCATTTAAGGCTCTATTTCATAAAAATAGTGATAAATTAAAGTTAATTTATAAAGAAGTCTTGAATTTATCAAAAAAAGCAAATCAAAATACTATTGAATTTAAGGAGAAAGTCAGAGAAATACAATCTGGCCAAAGAACTGCTAATCAAGCTAAAAAAGAAATGATAGAAGCTAATTTGCGTTTGGTTATTTCTATTGCAAAAAAATATACTAATAGAGGACTTCAGTTTTTGGACCTTATTCAAGAGGGAAATATTGGTTTAATGAAAGCAGTTGATAAATTTGAGTATAGAAGAGGTTATAAATTTTCTACTTATGCAACTTGGTGGATCAGACAGGCAATTACTAGATCCATCGCTGATCAAGCGAGAACTATTCGTATCCCAGTGCATATGATCGAAACAATAAATAAAATTGTGAGATCAAGCAGACAACTAATTCTTGAATTGGGAAGAGAACCTACACCAGAAGAATTATCTGTTAGACTTAAAATGCCAATTGAAAAAGTTAGAAAAGTGTTAAAAATAGCAAAAGAACCAGTTAGCTTAGAGACACCAATAGGCGATGATGACGATAGTTTTCTTGGTGATTTTATCGAAGATAAGAATGCAGTTATCCCTGAAGATGCTGTAATGCAATTAAATCTTAGAGAAACTACAACAAAAATACTTTCTACGTTGACACCTAGAGAGGAAAGAGTTTTGAGGATGAGATTTGGTATAGGCATGTCATCTGACCACACTTTAGAAGAAGTAGGTCAGCAATTTAGTGTTACTAGAGAAAGAATTAGACAAATTGAGGCAAAAGCATTAAGAAAACTTAAACACCCTATAAGATCAAAAAAATTAAAGTCTTTTATGGACTCTTAAAATTTTCGTTAATTATAATTCTTGTTTTTTTTTCATAAGATTATAATAGTAACAATTATAACCGTGGGCCTGTAGTTCAGTTGGTTAGAACGCGGTGCTCATAACGCCGTTGTCGCAGGTTCGAGTCCTGCCGGGCCCACCATTATGAAAAATTATTTTATATTTTTTGTATTTCGGTTATTAAAGCTTCTAAACTTCCTCTATTTTTTCTCAATATTTTATTAAATTCTGATTTTTTTGTTACAAAATAAGATGTATTCTCAACTATTACATCTATAATTTTAAAAGATGACCCTGTATCTATAACCTTCCAATAGAGATTAGCAGAAGATTTTTTATCAGAAATTATTGATTTAACTATGTAAATATTATCTTTTATATCAACATCTTTAAGTATTATCGAACTTGAAGAATTTGAGTCGGCTAATTTGTAAATAGTCTTTATCAAATAATCTGTAAAGACATCTAAATATAATGACAATTCATTTTTGGAGCTTTTATTAATTATATTCTCTCCGATAAGGCCGTATGCGATTGACTTAATTGCAAAATTTTTGTTTATGAAATACTTGTATTTTTCATAATTTTCATTTTCAGTTCCTTCATTATTATTAATTATTTCTAAGAACTGATTAGACTCCTTTTTAAACCATTCTGAAACCTCTGAGGCTTGAAGGTTGGAAAAAGAAAAAATCATACTAAATAGAATTAGTAAAGTTCTCATAAAGGTAAGTAAATATAGTTTGACAAACTATTCAATATAAATTTTTGGTACAGGTAAATTTTGAATATATTCCTCTTCAAGTTGAGCATTTCTATTTTGATAATAAATAGACTTTATCATTTCATATCTATCTGAGGAAGCGCCTCTAACTTTATCTAATTGATCATCAACTTCAACTCTCTCATTCAATCCATTTCCTATTGCTACATATTCTCTATTAGGAACACTATTTGAAATTGGATCCACAAAATATTCAACTACATCTCCACTAAAATCTCTTAAATTACTTGGACCAATAATTGGTATCACTAAATAAGGGCCGCTTGATACACCCCCTTTGGCAAGAGTAATCCCAATGTCAGTTTCATTTTTTTCCATTCCTACTCTTGACGCTAAGTCTAAAGTACCTAAGCTAGTTATAGTATTAACAGTAAATCGTCCAATCGAATTGAATGATTTATAGAATTCTCCTTGAAAAATGAAAGAAATTGTCCTTATTGGCTCTTTTAAATTACTAAAAAAATTAGATACCCCTTTCTCAACTGGTTCTGGTGCAATAAATTTGTATGTTTTAACTATTGGCCTGATAGCAACATCGTCTATAAAGAAATTAAAATTTAAAACTGCTCTGTTTATTGGCTCTATTGGATCATATATTTCATCGTATGAAATTCCTGATAATGATTCTTCCTCATTTGAGTGAGAGAGAGGTATTTGTAATAAAGTTACAGAAATTATTAAAAGAATTACTTTCAAATGTTTTTTCATTTCGTAAAATCTATATTCATTATATTACAATCAATTTATGGATCTTAGTAAATTAAATAAAGAACAAAAAATAGCAGTTGAACATAAAAAAGGACCACTTTTGGTACTTTCTGGTGCTGGAACAGGGAAAACTAGAGTTTTAACATCTAGATTTGTTTATATAGTTAAAAATTTAAATGTTAATTTTAATAAAATTATAGCTGTTACCTTTACAAATAAGGCAGCTAATGAAATCAAAGAAAGAGTAAACACTGAACTGCAGAGTAATATTGATACTCCATGGGTAGGTACTTTCCATTCCATATTTGCTAAATTTTTAAGAAAGCACTCAGGTTTAGTTAAATTAAAATCCAATTTCACAATATTAGACATTGAAGATCAAAAAAAACTTTTAAAACAAGTTTTAGATTATTGTAAAATTGATAAAGATATTAGTGAAGCTATTTATCATAACGAAATTCAAAATTTAAAAGATAATAAAATACTTTTTAATGAAAAAAAAAAGATTTCTAAATTTTCATCTATTGAAAGGCTAGATGATATTTATTCTTATTATCAAAAAAGATTAATTGAAATAAATGCTGTAGATTTTGGTGATATCCTGTTACATAGTTATCACATACTCTCTGATAATCCTGATATAAAAAAATCCTACCAAAATTTTATTGAGCATATTTTAATAGATGAGTTTCAAGATACAAACTTAATCCAATATGATTTAATTAAATTAATTTTAAATTCAGAAAAAAATTTATTTTGCGTTGGAGATGATGATCAATCAATTTATGCATGGCGCGGAGCAAACATTGAAAATATTATCAATTTTCCAAAAGAGTTTGACTCCCCTGTAATTCGCTTAACAAAAAATTATCGGTCAAATAGGTCGATTTTAGAAGCAGCAGCTTGCTTAATAACTAATAATAAAAACAGATTAGGTAAGGACTTAGTAAGTTTTAATGAAAAAATACCTGAGCAAAAAATAAATTTAAATTCATTTTATTCTCAAGAAGAGGAGTCATTATGGATATCTGATAACATATCTAAAAAGTTTCAGGAAGATAATAGTATTGGTATTTTAGTCAGACTGACCGCCCAAATGAGAAGTATTGAGGACAAGTTAATAAAATACGCATTACCTTATGAAATTATTGGTGGACCAAGATTTTTTGATAGAAAAGAAATCAAAGATATCTTGGCATATTTAAAACTAGCAAATAGTTATAGTGATGATCTTTCTTTTGAAAGAGTAATCAATTTACCTAAAAGAGGTATAGGAGACCAATCAGTTAAATTAATTATTAACAACGCAAGACAAAATAAAATTTCTTTTTTTGAGTCTTTAGAAGTTTTATCTTACGAAAATAACTTACCCGGATCACTTATGGTTAAAACTAAACCATTTATTGATATTATAAAAAAAACATCTGATCTCATAAAGAAAACCTCTTTAGAAGATATAGGTATCTTTATTATTGAGGAGTCAGGTTATTTAAGAATGCTTGAAAATGAGAAAAACAAATTGAAACAAGTAGAAAATGAGTCGCGAATAGAAAATTTAAAAGAATTTGTAAATGCTTTATCTGAATTTGAAAATTTAGATGATTTTTTAGAACATGTTGGTTTGGTAAATGAAAATCAAAAAAAAACACATTCAAATTCTGTCAAACTAATGACTTTGCATGCAGCTAAAGGTTTAGAGTTTGATCACGTATATTTACCAGGCTGGGAGGAGGGTATCTTTCCAAGTTCTCGAGCATTAGAGCAAAATTCTTCAAAATCTCTTGAAGAAGAGAGACGACTTGCTTATGTAGGAATTACTAGAGCAAAGTTTGATTTAAACTTAAGTTATGCTACTTCAAGATATACATATGGAATGAATAATTATTCATTACCATCAAGATTTTTGAATGAAATTTCAAAAATTGATAAAAATACAAATAACTTAATTGATGAACATTCCCCGTCTAACTTAGAAAAAAAGATAACTTCTGATGATGTTCAATTGAGTCCTGGTAAAAAAAGGATGCTAGAATTTTTAAAAAAAAATAGTAAATGAAATCCTCGCTTATAAATAAATTTTTAAAAGATAATAAATTTGATTTTTACCTTATAACAAATAATGATTTACATTTAAATGAAAGTCCAAATTTAGATTTAAAAGACATATATAAATTATTTAAATTTGATTGCACTAGGGGATATATACTTTTCTTTATAAACAAATTTATTTTTTTTACTGATTCTCGTTACACCTTAGCAGCTAAAAAATTTTTCAAGAAAAATTGTAAAATTTGTGATTTAAGTGAAACTTCTATTGTGGATTATCTTTTATCGCAAAACAAAAATTTATCAGGCGTTATAGATTCAAAGTTAATTTCAATTAAAGAATTTAGAGAGATTAACTCTAAGTTAGAGAAAAATAAAATAATAATTACCCCCCAATCTAATAACTTTTTCTCAAAGAATTATTATCCAAATTTTAAAATTTCTTACCCATTGAGTATGCCAAAATATTTAATACCAAGACCGTTCATTAAAAATTTAAAATGGATCAAAAGTAAACTTAAAACTGATGGAATACTAATTTGGAATAATGCCCAAGTTGCATATTTACTTAACCTAAGGTCTTTTGAGCTTTGGAATTCTACAAAGCCGTTTGCAGGTTTATTTATTCCTAAAAAAAATATTAATCCTATTTTAATAACAAATCATTTAAACTTAAAAAAAGTAAGCAAAATAAGCAAAAGTTTTCATATTTTTAAAGAAGAAATGTTTATTAAATATCTTAAATCATCAAAACTTAAAAATATTGAGACTTCTTATGAATTCTTAAATTTAAATATGTACATGCGATTATCTAATTTTTTAAATGTATCTGAGACAAAAATTAATATTTCTAAATACATGGGTATTAAAACATCAAAAGAAATTAAAAATATAGAGTCTTGCCATATTGAAGATGGTTTAGCTATTCTTAAATTTATTATTGAATTAAAACAAAAAAAAATTAATCCTAAAAATGAATATGAAGTTTCAGAAATTTTATACAATAAAAGAAAAGAGGGTATTAACTTTTTTAGAAATTCTTTTGATTATATAAGTGCATTTGACTCGAATGCTGCCATTGTTCATTACAAACCACACCCTGAGAAATCTTTATCATCTAAAAACAGAAATTTATTGTTAATTGATTCTGGTGCTCAATATTTAGAAGGAACTACAGATATTACAAGGGTAATTAAAATTGGAGATAAAAATCTTTCAAGAATTAAATTTTCATATACTTATTTGTTAAAGTCTTTAATCAGAATAGAAAACAAAATATTTCCAAGAAATATCAGAACATTAGAAATAGATTTATTTATAAGAAAATATTTATCTAAATTTAATATAACTTATAATCATGGGACTGGACACGGTGTAGGTAATTTTGGCGATGTACATGAAAAATATCCAATTATTTCCTCAAGATCTAACGATATTTTAGTTAAGAATGCTTTATTTTCCATTGAACCAGGATACTACGTTGAGGGTCAATTTGGTTTAAGAATAGAAAACTTATATGTAACAAAAAATATAAATAATAGTTTAAAACTAAGAAATGTAACATTAGTACCTTACGATTTGGATTTAGTTAATTTTAAGTTAATTACAAACTTTGAGAGAAATTATATAAAAAAATATCACAGGGAAATTTATAAAACTCTTAAACCAAGATTGAGTGATGATTATAGAGATTATTTTATAAAAAATTTAATTAATAAGATTTAAAAAATCTTTTTCATTTAAAATATTAATTTTTAAATCATTAGCTTTTTTTAATTTAGAGCCAGATTTTTCTCCATATACAAGTATGTCTAAATTTTTTGAAACGTTAGAGGCAATTTTATATCCTTTTTTTTTTGCTAATTCTTTTGCCCTGTCACGTGACATTTTTTTAAGAGTTCCGGTAAATAAAATACTTTTATTAAGACTTTCATAATTACTCTCAATTTCCTCAATTTCAATTATATCAAGGATTGCAAATGACTCTTTAAGATTACCTTCATTAGAAAAGTAATTAATAAATGAGTTGATTGCTTTTTCACCTAGTCCATCAATATTTTCAAGTTGTTCTCTTAGTTTTTTTGATTTAATGAAATTTTTAAATCTAGTTTTATTTTTAAAATTTAAAGATATAAGCTCAGAATTATTTTCACCCAAATACCTTAAACCAAGAGAAAATAAATATCTTGATAAAGAAGTAATCTTAGATTTATTTATTGATTCAATAAGATTTAAAAAGGATTTTTCACCAAATCCATCTAGTTTAATAATTTTATCTTTATGGTTTTCTAATTCGTATATATCATGTTTTTCAGAAATTAAATTGAGACTGATAAACTTTTCAATCAATTTCTCACCAAGTCCGTCTATGTTCATTGCCTTCTTAGATACAAAATGCTTTAAATTCTCCAAGTTTTGATATTTACATTGATTTTTTCCTACACTACACCTTTGCACTGCCTCACCTTTGATTTTTATAATTTTATTTCCACATAAACATTTTTTTGGAATATTAAATTTTTTATTAGAAATTTTCCTTTTCTCTATATCAACTTTTGAAACATAGGGAATTACATCTCCAGCTCTTTTTACCCAAACAAAATCATCAATCCTTATATCTTTTCTAATAATTTCATCAAAATTATGAAGAGTAGCATTTGATACTATTACCCCTCCAATATTAATTGGCTTTAGTCTAGCTACAGGTGTAATAGCTCCTGTCCTTCCTATTTGTAGTTCTATTTTTTTAACTTGAGTTAATGCTTCTTCAGAACTAAATTTAGCAGCTATTGCCCACCTAGGAAATTTATTGGTATTTCCTAACATTCTCTGTAAATCTAAGCTACTAATTTTGATTACCATTCCATCAATATCAAAGTTAATTATGGACCTTTTTTTCTCAATCTCTGAAATGTAAGCATAAATATTACTTAAATTATTATATTTTTTAGCATAGCCAGTTTGATCAAAATTATTTTTTTTGCAAAAAATTAAAAATTCTTCAAAGTTTAAAAACTCTTGTTCGTAAGAAAATTTACCATATCCATGTGGTATAAATCTTAAAGGTCGATTTTTCGTAATCTTACTGTCTATTTGACGAAGAGATCCTGAGGCAGCATTTCTAGGATTTGAAAACTGATTTTTTTTTTCAAATTGATTATTTAACTTTTCAAAATCATCTCTTAAAAAAAACACCTCTCCTCTGATTTCTATAAGATCAGATTTACAATTTTTTAAAACTTTAGGTATACCCTTAATACCCAAAACATTTTCTGTGATCTCCTCTCCAATTATTCCATCACCTCTAGTAATTGCTTTAAATAATTTATTATTTTTATATATTAGAGACAGAGAGACTCCGTCTATTTTACAATCTACATTAAATATATAATCCGAATTTTTTTTTTTTAAAAAATTTGATGCTTTATTAAAGAAATCTTTTGATTCACTTAAACTAAAACTATTAGATAAAGATAACATAGGTTCATAGTGTCTAATTTTTGTAAATTTTGAAGAGGGTGAAGCACCTATACCTAAATTGTCTAATTTTTTTAATTCAGGATTATTTAATAATAAATAATCATACCTTTTCTTTAAATTATCGTAATCTGAGTCATCAATTGATGGATTTGAGTTGTAATATTCATTATTATGTTTTTTCAACTTATCTCTTAGTTTTATAAAACTATCTTTTGTGCTCATTATTTTAATTTTGAAGTAAATCTGAAGCTACTTTTTTAGCAGTTTCGGTAATTTTAGCTCCACTTATTAAACTTGCTATTTCATTAACCCTTGACTCATCATTTAGTTCAAGAATTTCACTTGTCATCTCATCATTTTTAATGACTTTCTCAATTTTCCAATGTTTGTGAGCTTTTGATGCAACTTGAGGTGAATGTGTTATGGCTATAACTTGATTTTTTTTGGATATACTATTGATTTTCTCAGAGACATTAGATGCAATTTTGCCACTTAAACCACTATCTACTTCATCAAAAATAAGAGTGAGATCTTTATCATTGTTTGCTGATAATGATTTAATTATCAAAAGTAAACGGGACAATTCTCCTCCAGATGCTACTTTTTTTATCGAGCTAAAATCAGAATTTTTATTTGTTCTAAATAATACATCTAATTCATCATATCCCTGAGAATTGTAGTCTTTTTCATCTTTTTCTGAAAACTTAAAAATAATTTGTCCTTGCTCTATATTTACAATTGGAAGTTGTTTATTAATATTTTCAGATATTTTTTTCGACTCTTTTTTTCTAAAATTAGATATTTTTAAAGCCTCTTCTTTATAATTTTTAAGATCTTTAGTATACTTATTAAAAAGATTTTTCTTCTCTTTATCAAAATTTTCAAGTAAATCAATTTCAATTAATATTTCTTCTTTTATAGAAAACAAATTTTTAGGATCTACTTCAAAAAATTTTGATAGTTGTTGATATTGATATATCTTTTCATCAATTTCGTCAAAATCAATTTCATCGTAATCTACAGAATTAAATTTATTTTCTAAATCATTAATTAATTCATTTATATCCAAAATTAAAGAAGCTAATTTTTGTGAAATATTCGAGTATTCTTGATTTATTTCTTCCAATTTATAAAGATTTTTTTCTATTGAATTTAAGTTATCATTTGAATTATAAATTGAGATTGATTTTCTTATTTCATTTGAAATTTCGATATATTTTTTAATATTTTTATTTAAGTTTCTTTTATTAAGAAGCTCTTCATATTCATTTTTAGTTGGATTTAATATTTTAATTTTATTATTTTTTATTTTTAATATTTCTAGTTTATCATTTATATTTTTTTCATTGTCCAAATGGGCTTGATAAATATTTTTAGAGTCATTAAATTTTTCAAAATAGGTTTTTAAATCGTTTTTCTCAATACCACCTATATTGTCAATAAATTTTAGAAAATATTTTTTATCAAATAATTCTTGTTGCTCAAAATTCTCTTGAAATTCAATAACATTTTTTAAAATCTCTTTTATATTATTTAGAGGTTTTATTTCACCATTAACTAATAATTTTGACTTTTGATTCGAGTTTATTTGTCTTTCTACAATTAAATAATCATCCTCAATTATAAGGTTGAGTTCATCTAAATTTCTTTTAATCAAATCATTAATTTCAAATACTGCTTTAATTGAGGAAATTTCATTTTCTTTTAAATTCAGATCAGTTTGGTTTTTCCCACCAAGTACTAATTTTAGCCCCTCTATAATAATTGACTTACCTGCACCTGTTTCACCGGTAAATGCATTAAATCCATTAATGAAATTAATAGATATTTTTTTAATTAATAGAAAATTTTTAATTTCTAGCGAAACCAACATTATAACTATTCTATAGATTGTATTGAAGTATTATTAGAATTATTTTCCCCTTCTTCTCTAAAAATTTTTATTGGATTAAATTTTTCAAACCAATTTTTATTTTCACTAATATCATCTAAGTTATTTATTAAATTATATGCTTTTTTGTACCACTCACTTTCAGGAAAATTATAAGCCAAAATTGATGCATAATTTTTTGCTGTTTCATATTCATCTAATGATAGATATATTTTTACTATTAAATATAGGGTTTCTTCGATTGAAAGACTTGAATTATGATTATTGACAATATCCATTAAATATATTAGCGATCCACTCTTGTTGCCTTTATCAATATAAAATTTTGCTATATTAAGTTTTTCTCTAGCTAAATTATTGTTAATAAGTTTAATTTTTGTTATTACATCAATTTCATATTTACTATTCGGATATGCATTTAAAATAAAATTAAATTTTTCTAACGCAATATTGGTGTTTTCTTGACTATAGTCAGATTTTTTAATTAAAACATAATAAGTCATTGCATCTAAATAATGGGCATAAACTATGTCTTTACTTCCTGGGTAATAGTTTTTATACAACTCAGCTATAGCTCTAGTTTTTTCATATTCCTCTTTTAAAAAGTAGATATATGCAGCAACTAGCATACTTTTATTTGCATATGGACTGCTTGGGTAAATTACATCAATTTTATCTAATTCTAACAAAGCTAGTTCTAATTCATCAGAAATTATATAGTTTTTAGCTAATTCAAATAATTCATAATCATCTAAAGTATTATCTTCATAAAGACTTTGAAAATTTTTATTTTCATCTTTATCATTGGATGAGCAAGAAATAATTAAAAAAAATAACAGTATAAGAATCGAATTCTTCATATATGAATTATAGCTTTAGAAAAAAAAATAAAATAGTCAAATATGTAGTAATTCACTACACAGGTATGAAAAATCTTAAATTAGCCTATAAGAATTTATCTGATAAAAAATCAAATGTGAGTATACATTATCTGATTTCTCGTAATGGTACTATTTTTAATTTGTTATGCCCCAAATATAAAGCATGGCACGCGGGTGTGTCTAAATGGAAGAATAATATATTTATTAACGACTATTCAATTGGTATTGAACTTGAAAATAAGGGCCATGATTTTGGATATTCCAATTACACAAGAAAACAATACGACTCACTAAAAAAACTAATTTATTTTTTGAAAATTAATTTTTTTATATTAGACAAAGATATCATTTTTCACTCTGATATTGCTCCAAATAGAAAAATAGATCCAGGGGAAAAATTTTTTATTGAAAGAATAGGAATAAATAGGTTTAACAATAAAAAAATTAATAATAAATATACCATTGATGAGATGTTGAATTTATATGGTTTTCATAAATCATATATTAAAGAATATAAAAAGTTCTGTATTAAATCTGTCAAAAGATCTTTAAATTACAAAAAAATCAATGCATATCAGTCAAAAAAATTTCTTAAAGATTTTTATAATTTATTATTTAATTAAATTTATATATTATTAATTTGGGTAGCGTGCAGTCGCTTTGTTTTACAAAGAGGAAAGTCTGAGCTCGCGTAGAAAGTGATAACGGATAACATCCGTCGAGGGCAACCTTAGGGAAAGTGCAGCAGAAACAAACCGCCGTAAGGTAAGGGTGAAAAGGTGAGGTAAGAGCTTACCGGATACATAAATAGTATCGCAATATGCAAACCCTATCACGAGTAAGATCAAATAGAGGCTAAAACTATTTCTACAGTTGGCCTGGGTTGATCGCTAGAATTAACTAGTAATAGTCAATCTAGATAAATGACTGCAATTTTTTAAATACAGAACTCAGCTTATAGCTACCCAATACTATTTACTATTTAAATAAAATCCCATATAATCCCATGAAATACCATGATCATGTTTTTATCTTCTTTCTATGGAATTTTAGACTCCAAAAATAGAATAGCTATACCATCTTCTTATAGATCAACAATTAGTATTTCCAAAGAAAAAATATATGTATTTAAAAGTCTTAAATATGAATGTTTGGAAGTACACTTATCTTCAAAAATTAACGCACTAATCAAAACCTTTGATGAGGAGGATTTTTTTTCAAAAAAAAATGATCATTTTAAAGCTGCAATACTCTCGGAATTAGAGGAAATAAATATAGATAAAGAAGGTCGATTTATTGTTAAAGAACAATTACAAAAATTTTCAAAATTATCAAAAGAATTAATATTTATAGGAAAGGGAAATCATTTTGAAATTTGGGAAAAAAAATTAGGCGAGAGTCATAAAAAAAATTCAAGAGCAAAATTTAAATGATCACAGATCAACACATACCTATTATGACAAATGAGATTCTATCATTCATTTATAGAAAGAAAAATCTTTCTATTTTAGATTGTACATTTGGAGGAGGAGGGCACTCTAAAAAATTTCTAGAAGATGGACATTTTGTAACTGCAATTGACCAAGATGACAGTTCTTCAATTATTGCAAATCAATTAAAAAAAAATTTTCCTAATATATTTTTTTATAAAAATAACTTTAAAAATTTAGATTTATTAAATTTAGATACAAAAAAATTTAACTTTATATTATTAGATCTTGGGTTTTCGTCTAATCAGTTAGACGATGATAGTATTGGATTATCTTTTAAAATAAATTCAGATTTAAATATGAATTATCTAGGTGGTGATTTAAATGCACATAAAATAATTAATTATTACAATATGGACGAACTTAAGAGAGTCTTTTATGTTTATGGTGAAATTAAACAAGCTGAAAAATTAGCTAAGTTTATCATAAATCAGAGATCTATAAAGAAAATCAATACCAACTTCGAATTCATAGAGGTTTTGAGAGAAAGTGGTGTTAATTTTAGATCAAAAAAAATACACTTTGCAACTCAAGCATTTCAGGCACTAAGAATTGAGTCTAATAATGAACTAGAAAATCTAGAAATATTCTTAAAAAAAGTACATGATTTTTTAGACAATGAAGCTTACTTAGCAATAATTTCGTTCCATAGTTTAGAAGATCGTATAGTTAAAAATTACTTCAAGGACAATAAAGTTAAGAAAAATAATATTTTTCAAAATAATAAAGATTGGGGTTTTGAGATTCTTACAAAAAAGCCATTAACCCCATCGAAATTAGAGTTAATTGAAAACAACAGATCAAGATCTGCAAAATTGAGAGTAGGAAAGTTTATAAATTGATAAATCATATTTCTAAATTTTTTTTGTTGTTTATGTTTATTATTTTATTTTTAAGTTTTAAAAATCAAACAAAAATAATTGAAAGTGACTTGAAATATTTAAAAATAAATTACAATAATGATTACCAGAACTTTATAAATAAAGAAATACTACTTACAAAAGAAATTAATCAATTACAAATTAATGAATTAAATAATTACGATTATGCAGAAAATAAAAAAATTATTAAATTTGACAGAAATGAATTTGATGGCTTTACAATAATAAAGGTCAATTATGTTCAATCTAAGTAGTGAGACAGATTATAAACTACTATCTAAAACGAAAAACTATTACAATTTTTTTATTTTAACTATTTTATTCCTTTTTATTGCTATTTTTACCCGACTAATATTTTTGAGTCTTGATAATAGTAATAGTTATTTATCAAGTGTAAGTGATACAAGTCTTAATGCATTACCCACTATCTATGATTATAATAAGAATACTTTAGCATACTCTGACTACAATTATTCAGTAAAAAATATAAAGAATAATGTAAAATATTTAAAAAGAAATGTCCCGCTTAAAAATATCTTAGAGTCAATATATAAAGGAGACCCATATATTAAATATGAAAAAATCCTTACTAGAAAATATCCCTACAGCTCTATTATAAATAATATGATTGGACATACAAATATTGATCATCAAGGTGTATCTTTAATCGAAAAATTTATAGATAAAAATAATAATGATGTTGATTTGTCTTTAGATATTCGGTTACAAAAAAAAATATATGACTCTTTATATAATGACACCATAAATTTAAATCCAGATTACGCTATGAATGTTTTAATTGATTTAAGTAGCGAGGAAATAGTCAGTAATGTTTTTTTAGATAACAGAGAAATTAATAGATTTGATCAAACTTTATTACCATTGAAAGATCTTAAATTTGATTTTGGATCTGTTTTTAAAACATTTACAGTTTATTCTGCTTTAAAAAACCAAAAAATAGATCTAAATGAATACTTTGATGTCGATCAACCTGTTTATATTGGAAATAAAGCAATTAATGACTTCCCAAGGAATAGTAAAATTCCTATGCAAGTAGCAGATATTTTAAAAAAATCCTCTAATAGGGGAGCAATTTTAATTAGGAGAAATTTAGATTGTCAAAATGAATTTAAATTTGATTTAGATCAAATAGGACTACTAAAATCAAATTATATTGGTCTTGGTATGAAATCTGTTGAACCAACTATTAATAATTTTAGAGGGAGTTATTGTGATAATATTCCCTATGGCTACGGTTTATCAATTTCTCCAATACAATTAATAAATGCATATGGAAAAATAATTACTGGAAGAGAAAATTTTGAGGCTTCTTTTGAAAAACAAGAAAAACAAAAGGAAAATAAATATAACAAAATTTCAAATACCATTAATAAATTATTATTTTACGCAAATGAAACTAACAACGATTTATATAAAAACTTTTTAGTGGCTGGCAAAACTGGTACTGCAGATCAAATTATTTCAGACAATGAAAAATTTCAAAATGTTACTTATATAAGTTTCTTTCCATACAATAATCCAAAATATTTAAATTTTACGTTTATGCAAAACCCAAAAGAAAAATATGGTAAATACATGACAGCTGGTAATACTGTTAAACCGACTTTCTACAATCTTTTAAAAGAGATTTATATGTATTTGGACTTATCTATAATTAATACTAAAAGCACAGATATTTAATGAATTTAGATGATTTAAAAGACAAAGGTTATAAAATTGTTACTAATTGGCAAGAATGCAATAAAAAGTCTATTTTTTTATTTAAGAGTAATAATAATAGTAAATTTATTAATTATAAAAAATTAGCAATAAAAAAAAATTGTAAATTTATTATTTGCAATATTAAATTCAAAAAAGATAATGAAAAGAAAATAATCAATTTCTTTTTTTATAAAAATCAAAAAGATTTACAGAATATAGCTAAAATTTTTTATAATATTAATACTCTTAAAATTATTTTTGTAACGGGTACAAATGGTAAAACTTCAATAGCATATGGTGCAAATAAATTGTTTAATATCAATAGGATTAAGTCTTGCTACATTGGTACATTAGGCTTCTATATCAATTCCAAAAAAATAAAAAAACTAAATAACACTACACCATCATATTTTGAATTACTAAATTTACTTCAAATTGCAAATGACAATTATGTAAAATTTGTTTTTATGGAAGTTTCTAGTATTGGTTATAGTTCAGGAAGGATTGGAAATTTAATGTATAACTATGCTATCCTTACTAATTTAGAGTCAGATCATTTAGATTACCACAAAAATATTAAAAATTACCATTCAGCTAAAGTAAATTTAATAAAAAATCATAAACTCAAAAACTCAGTTTTATTCATACAAGATGATAAATTAAAAAATAAATTTAAAAGTTTTAAAAGTAAATTATTTACTCAAGGTGACTTCTTGTCTAACAAGAAAATATCTGTTACTCAAAAAAAAAATGATAAATTTCAAATATCTACAAACAATTTTTTGTTTAATATTAGTTCTTTTAATAAATTTATGGTCAAAAATATAGTTACTATATTAATGTTATATCACCATATCATGAAACAATTTCCAGTAAAAATTAGTACTTCATTATTTCCACCTGGTAGATCTGAAATCATTTTTAACAAAAAGAATAAAGTGATAATGATTGATTATGCACATTCAAAAGATGCTTATGAAAATTTGTTAAAAGAACTGCCGTCAAATAAAAATATAATAATTGTATTTGGATGTGGAGGAAATAGAGATAAAACTAAAAGATCACAAATAGCTAAAGTTATTTCAAAATATACAAACTTACAGATTATAACTGATGATAATCCAAGAAATGAAGATCCTGCAAAGATTAGAAAGACTCTCATAGAAAACTCCCTTAATCCAATTGAGGTGCCTAATAGAAGAAACGCTATTAAATTTGGTATAAGTTATATTAAAAAAAATGATGGTATTTTAATAATAGCTGGTAAAGGTCATGAGAGCACACAAACCTATAAAGACAAAAATTATATTTTTAATGATAGAGTAATCTCATTTAATTATGCAAAAAATTTATAAGATTATTTATGATTTAAAATCAAAATATAACTGCAACATAGTTTTTGATACTAGACTTTTAAAAGAGAATGATATTTTTATAGGTTTAAAAACAAATAAAAATGATGGTAACTTATATTATAAAGATGCTCTCAAAAAAAAAGCATCTTTGGTGATTGTAAATGTAAAGTCAAATCACTCTAAATTAGTCTATGTCAAAGATACTCAGGTATTTATAAAAAAATTTTGCAGATATATATTAGACAATTATAAAGGTAAGATTATTGCAATTACTGGATCTGTTGGGAAAACAACATTTAAGGAAAATATTTATCATATTTTAAAAAATAATAATTTTAAAACATATAGATCCTATAAGAATTACAATAATATTCAGGGTCTGAAATTTTCTATAATGAATATGTATTTAAACAGCGATTATTCTGTATTCGAATTGGGTATTAATTTCTCTAACGAAATGACCAAATTAATTAAAACTTTGCAACCACATTATTGCTTAGTGACAGGTATCGAAAATTCTCATATTGGAAATTTTAGAAATTTTAATCAGTTGATAGATAACAAATTAAAAATATTTAAGTCAAAAAGACTTATAAGAGGTGTA
Source organism: uncultured Alphaproteobacteria bacterium (assembly GCA_902610415.1). Lineage (GTDB taxonomy): Bacteria > Pseudomonadota > Alphaproteobacteria > HIMB59 > HIMB59 > HIMB59. The sequence continues at coordinate 15,046 of CACLVL010000004.1, read as the reverse complement.
ATCAACTATAATTATAACCCTCATTATATTAAGAGTAAAATTGACTCAAAAGTGCACCTAATAAATGTTGATAATTTAAAAAAAAATATTCGAAAAATTAAAAAAAAATATGTTGTAAATTTTACACTAAATAAAAAAAGATATTCAATCGACTCATCTAGAGGAGGTTTTTGTGTAAATATAGCTATAATTTCATTTTTATTCTTAAAGGCAATTGTGAAGAAAATTAATCTAAATATATTTTTCTATGACGAGTCTATAATTGACTCTAGGGGGAATAAAGTCTCAACTTATATAAAGAACAAAAAAGTTATATTCTTCGATCATAGCTATAATGCCAGCCCATATTCACTTAATAAGCAAATTTTAATATTTAATCAGATGAATATTAAACAAAAAGTTTACATATTGGGAGCAATGAAAGAATTAGGAGTTCAGTCCGATTTTTTTCACCTACAAATAATTAAATTGGTAACAAATTTAAATCTAAAAAAAATAATTTTCATTGGAGAAGAATTCTATCAATTTAAGAAAAGATCAAATAAATTTAATTTTTACAAGAATTATATACCAGCTATTAAGTATTTAAATAAAGAATTTGATAGTATTAAGAACGTATTTGTTATGGGATCAAGATCAAATCAACTGGATAGGCTAATAAAACAATATGTTAAGTGACTTACTATATTCACTAAAAGATACAGAGTTTTTTTTTAATTTGTTTGGTTACATCTCCTTTAGATCAGGCTTATCTTTAATTACTTCATTTTTTGTAATTATAATTTTAATGCCTTACTGGATCAGATTTCAAAAAAATATTTTTCCAAGTGGGCAACCTATTAGAAATGATGGCCCAGATACACATTATCATAAAAAAGGAACTCCCACATTGGGTGGGGTGCTAATACTGTTTTCTATTATTTTAAGCTCAATATTATGGACTTCAAATTTCTCAAGTTTTAATTACATATTAATTCTAACATTAATATTATTTGGTCTTATTGGCTTTGTTGATGACTTTCAAAAAGTTAAACTAGAAAAGGGGATATCTTCTAAGGCAAAATTCTTTAGTCAGTTATTAGCCACATTAATAATTTATTATGTAATTAAATATAATGGGTTTGATTTAAATAAATTCAGTATTCCTTTCTTAAAAAATGTTTCAATTGAACTTGGTTATTTATATTTTGTATTAATTTTACTTATTGTTGTTGGCTCAACGAATGCAACTAATTTAACAGATGGTTTAGATGGATTAGTCTCTATGCCTTTGATATTTGTATTCCTTACTTTTGCTATATTTGCATATGTATTGGGTAATATAAATTTTTCTGAATATCTTTTAGTAAACTATATGAAAGGCTCTGGTGAGATAGTAATTTTTTGTACAGCGGCAATTGGAGCATTGCTTGGGTTTTTATGGTTTAATTCGAGCCCTGCTTCTATTTTTATGGGAGACACCGGATCTCAATCTTTAGGGGCATCATTAGCTGTAACTTCAATATTACTAAAACAGGAAATAGTATTGGCTGTAGCAGGCGGTCTCTTTGTAATTGAAACAATTTCAGTTATGCTTCAAGTTACATTTTTTAAAATTTCTAAAGGAAAAAGGTTATTTTTAATGGCACCCTTGCATCATCATTACGAAAAAAAAGGTATTTCAGAACAAAAAATTGTGATTAGATTTTGGATATTAAGCTTTCTCTTTTGTCTATTAGCTTTATCGCTTCTAAAAATAAGATAATTGATAAACTTAAATAAAAAATTTTTAATATATGGATATGGTATAAGTGGTAAATCAATAGAGAGATACCTTAGTAACAAAAATTGTAATTATAATATTTATGATGATTATAAAAAAACAACTAACAAAAAAACAATTAATAAGGATTACTTATCTAATAATATCAATGAATATGGTTATTTTATTGTCTCCCCATCAATAAAAATTAATAAAGACCATTTGTTATATAAATATAAAAACAAAATTTTAATCGACTTGGATTTTTTAAGTTTAGAGCTATCCAAACAGAAAATAATTGGTGTGACAGGAACAGAAGGTAAATCCTCAACTTGTTGCTATCTAAAGGAGATACTATCAAAAAAATATAAAGCAGAGATTATTGGAAACTTTGGTAATACTATTTTAGACAATAAAGATCTTATTAATTATTTATCCAAAGTTGATATTTTAATTATTGAATTAAGTTCATATCAATTAGATAAAGCAAAGTTTTTAAAATTACATTATGCAATCATAACAAATATATTCAGCGATCACTTAGATTATCATAACAATATAAAAAAATATATTAATTCAAAATTTCTAATACAAAATTTATTACATACGAATAGTAGTTTGTATTTACCAAAGAAATTATTTTTAAAATATCAAAGATATTTAAACATAGATAAAAAAAGATTGGTTTTTACTAATGATAGGATATCTATAAAAAAAGATTTTGTTAATTATCTTAAAGAACTTAATCTAAATTCTATAAGAAAATTAGTTCATACTATTGATCCAAAAATAAAAATAGAAACTAATTTAGAACTAAATGAATTAAAATATAGAAATCAACTTATTTATAATTTAAATAACTTAAAAATATATAATGACAGTAAGTGTACCAATTTAAATAACGCTATTTATAAAAATAATTTAATAAAAAGCTCAAGAAAAATATTAATTCTTGGAGGAAAATTAAAAAAACAACTAAAGAATTCAAAATTTAATGTTTCGAATACATTGGTTTTAATTTTTGGCAATAATTCTAATTTATTTATTAATCATTTAAATTTTATTAATTCTAATTATTACAAATTTATAAATCTTAATGAATTAACTAAATTTTTAAGATTAAATTTACATGTTAATAAATACAATTATGTTATTTTCTCACCAGGAGGTGAGTCATTTGACTGTTATAAAAACTATTTAGATCGTGGAAATCATTTTAATAAACTTATTAAAAAAGTATTGATTTGAAGAATATATTATTTAGGGATGATAAGAGTTTATTAGGATCTAATTGGTATGTTTTATCAAAAAAACTTTTTATAATACCATTTATACTATCATTCATAGGTATTCTTGCTATTTATTCTTTAATAGGAACTGAGTATCAAATTCTCCTTATTTTCAAACATATAATTTTTTTATCTATTTCTTTAGTAGTTTTAATATTTTTATCATTGCTTCCAAAGAATGATTTAAGGAAAGTTTTAAATATAATGTGTATTTTTTTTACAATTCTTTTATTTTTAGTGCCAATTTTTGGATATGAAATTAAAGGTGCTACTAGATGGATAAGTTTTAATTTCTTTTCCATACAACCATCCGAATTACTCAAAGGGCCACTTGTGTGTATGTTTTCTTGGTTTTGTTATTTATATATTAAGACTAATAATAAACTATATTTATTTATTAGTTTTATAATCATTAGTTTAGTCATAACACTTCTTCTCCTCCAACCAGATATAGGTACTTTATTTGTATACATTTCAATTTTTTCTTTAATTTTAATTTTATATTTTAGAAATTTAAAACTTTTTATTTTATTGGGCTTTATAGGTGTGTTTTTTTTATTAATTGCTTATTTTTCATTTGATCATGTTGCATACAGAATTGACAACTTTCTAGATGGAGATAATAATCAAGTTTCAAAAAGTTTATCAGCAATAAAGATAGGTGGAATTTTTGGCGTAGGTCTTGGTGAAGGACAACTTAAATATTCAATCCCTGAGTCTCACAATGACTTCATATTTGCTATTTTAATTGAAGAATTTGGTGTTTTATTTGGTTTATTTGTATCTTTTCTGTATCCAGTTTTTTTTATTTTAGCAAGGAAATCTATTTTAAGTCCATCAAATTTATTTATTTCAAATACTATATTTAGTTTATGTTTTTTGATGTGTTTGCAAGCATTTATAAATATTGGTTCCTCCATAAAATTAATTCCTCCAACAGGAATACCTTTGCCGTTTATTAGCTATGGGGGCTCATCAATGCTTTCTTATGCGATAATATTTGGTACAGTCATCAACTTTAGTAAAAATGAAGAGAGTACTGCAAATAATTCATAGTGAAGTTGCTGATATAAGTGTTATTTCAAAATTTTTTCAAAAAAATCATCAAACTTCTACAATTTTTTATAAAAATTTAAGTTTTTTAAAAAAAAAAGAATTAGATCAATTTGATTTATTTATATTTCACGGAGGTAAACAGAGTGCAAATAGTAAGTCAAAGGCTATTGCATATGAGTATAAATTTTTAAAATATATAATTAAACTTAATAAGCCAATTATCGGAATTTGTTTAGGTGCTCAATTGATTGCAAAAATTTATGGATCAAAAATATCAAAATCAAAAAATAAAGAATTTGAGTGTGGGTATAAAAAAAATTTAAAAAACAATAACAAAGTTTTCAAAAAAAACTTATTTTTTTTACAATTTCACACAGAAGGTATTTCTTTCAATAAAAATATGGAATTACTAGCTAAGGGAATCTTGTATGATGTTGACTCCTTCAAAATTAAAAATAAAAATATTTATGGTTTTCAATTTCATCCTGAAGTTACAGCCCATACTATAAAAAGATGGCATGATATAGTTAAGATTAAATATCCTTATATAGATAATTTAAACGAAATAATGAAAGACTTTAAAAAATATCAATTTCAAAATTATAATTGGTTTCAAGAGTTTTTATTAAAACTTTTAAAATGATAAATATATTTTTTTCAAAAGAGTATAAAAATCATGATACTGGTAATCATCCAGAGTCCATAGAAAGAATAAAAGTTGTAAATGATTTAATAAAAGAAAAGTATTCAAAACATAATCTTATTGAACCACCTATTGCTGATAAAAAAATAATTTCTTTAGTGCATGACTTAGAATATGTAAATAACATTTATGACTCTATTCCAAATTCTGGATTTACTTATTTTGATCCTGATACAATAGCTAGTCCAAATAGTTTAAAAAGTTACCTGTTAGCAGTAGGTGGAAGTGTTGATGCAGTAAACTATATTTTAGATAATAAAAACAAGGGTGTTTTCTTCTGTGCTCATAGACCACCTGGTCATCATGCTGAAAGTAATAAAGCAATGGGTTTTGGTGTATTTAACAATGTTGCTATTTCAGCTCAATATGCACAAAACTCTGGGAAATTTAAAAAAATCTTAATTGTAGATTTTGATGTACATCATGGAAATGGTACTCAACATATATTTGAAAATAACCCAAATATTTACTACGCCTCTAGTCATCAATTTCCATTTTACCCTGGCACTGGTTCATTTAATGAAGTTGGTGTTGGAAATATATTTAATTGCCCTTTACATAGTGGTTGTGACTCAAGCTCCTTTAAATCTCTATTTAGGAAAAATATTGTTGATAAAATTGATGCTAAATTTGATTTAATATATTTCTCTGCTGGTTTTGACGCACATAAGTTGGATCCACTTGCTTCAATTAACTTAGAGGATGATGACTTTTATTGGGTGACAAAAATTATATTGGAAAAGTTTGCAAATAATGTTCCAATAATTTCAGTCTTAGAGGGGGGGTATGATATGAAAGGTTTATATCATGGACTGCATAACCATCTAAAAGCTTTAGTAGAATACTCTGATGAATAAAAAAAATGATAAAAATTTTGAAAGTGCACTCAAAAGACTAGAGGAAATATCAGATTTATTGGAAAATGAAGATACACCACTAGAAGATAGTATTAAGTTGTTTGAGGAAGGCATTAATTTAAAAGAATATTGTGAGGAAAAATTGAAATCTGCAAAAATTAAAATTGATAAAATTGTAAAAAAAAATAAATCACTCTCATCAACAGAATTTAAGTAGTTATAAAGCTTATGTCATTTATAAGTAAAATTAAACTACCTAAAGATTTAAAAAAATTATCATTAAGTGAATTACAAAAACTTAATGATGAATTGAGAGATTACACTATTGAAATAGTCTCAAAAACTGGAGGACATTTAGGTGCTAGTTTGGGTGTCGTGGAGTTAACAGTAGCATTACATTATGTATTTAATGCACCATCTGATAAAATTATTTGGGATGTGGGACACCAAACATATCCTCATAAAATTCTTACAGGTAGAAAAAATAAGATACACACTTTAAGGAAAAAAAATGGATTATCTGGATTTACAAAAAGATCTGAAAGCATATATGACCCTTTTGGTGCAGCACATAGTTCTACTTCAATCTCTGCAAGTTTAGGAATTACGGCTGCACGAGATATCTTAAATAAAGATTTTGATGTCATCAGCGTTATAGGTGATGGAGCTATCAGTGCTGGTATGGCTTTTGAGGGTCTAAATAACCTAGGTCATTTAAATAAAAACTCCCTTATTATCCTCAATGATAATGAGATGTCTATAGCTGAACCTGTCGGTGCAATGAGCAAGTATCTTGTAAACTTGTTAAGCTCTAAATCATATGAGGGCTTTAGAGATATTATTAAAAATTTTACTAAAAGACTCCCAAATGAAGTCGGAGAATTTGCAAAAAAAACTGAAGGATATTTTAAAGGTTACCTGACAGGTAATACTCTATTCGAAGAATTAGGTTTAAATTATTTAGGCCCTGTAGACGGTCATAATTTAAAACTATTGGTTCAATTGTTTAAAAAATATAAAAAAAAGGAGCTTCATGGCCCAGTATTCTTACACTTGATAACTCAGAAAGGTAGGGGCTATAAACCTGCTGAACAATCTAAAGATAAATTTCATGGAGTTTCATCATTTGACGTTAAGACAGGTGTTCAAAACAAGTCTAAAGTAGTTACATATACAAATGTAGTAAGTGACACTCTTTTAAAATTAGCAAAAAAGGATAAAAAAATTGTCGCAATAACAGCAGCAATGCCCTCAGGAACAGGGTTAAATAAATTTCAAGAAAAATATCCTTTAAGATTTTATGATGTTGGTATAGCTGAACAACATGCTGTTACTTTTGCAGGAGGGATGACTACTGAGTCTATAAAGCCTTTTGTTGCAATATATTCTACGTTTCTTCAAAGAGCATATGACCAAGTTGTTCATGATATAGCGATACAGTCTTTACCTGTTAGATTCTTGATTGATAGGTCAGGTTTTGTTGGAGCTGATGGAGCTACACATGCCGGATCTTTTGATCTCAGTTACCTATGTTGTCTTCCTAATTTTATTGTTATGGCTCCATCTAATGGAGAGGAGTTAAAAAATATGATTAAATTAGCTCAATCAATTAATAATAAACCTTCTGCAATAAGATACCCAAGAGACTTTGCATATGAATATAATAATAACAATAATTTTCAAAAAATATTTATAGGAAAAGGTAAGATACTAAAAAAAGGTAAAAGAATTGCTTTTCTTAATTTAGGCACAAGGTTAAAAAAAGTTTTAGAGATTAATGAAATGATAAAAAATCATCATAAATTAAATTGCACTGTAGTAGACATGAGATTTGCAAAACCAATTGATACTAAATTGATACAAAATCTAAATAAAACTCACAATATTTTTATTACTATTGAAGAAAATGCAATAGGTGGCTTTTCCAGTCAGGTAAATGATTTTTTAATCAATAAACTAAATAAAACTCCAAAAATATTAAACTTCTTTATGAAAGATGAATTTATCGACCAATCTGATATTGATGATCAATATAATAAATCTGGAATTTCAAAGGAATTAATATTTGATAAAGTATCTATGCTTTTATAGTGATTTAGATTTATTTATTAAATATAGATCAGCTAATACAAAATTTGTCATTGCTACACCAACAGGTACTGCTCTTATGCCAACACAGGGGTCATGACGACCAATAGTTCTAATTTTTGTCTTTTTTAAATTCTTAGTTATAGTTTTTTTCTCTGTTAGAACTGAGCTCGTAGGTTTTACTATATATCTAAAAACAATATTTTGACCAGATGATATTCCACCTAAAACGCCACCTGCATGATTAGTATCAAAGCTTATATTTTTTTTATTAAGATCCATTTGATCAGAAGCATTTGTACCATCTAAATTTACGAGATTAAATCCACTACCAAATTCAATTCCTTTTACTGCATTAATACTCATAATTGCCTTTGATATTTCTGAGTCAAGTTTTTGATAAATTGGTTCCCCAATGCCCACAGGACAATTGGAAACTCTTACTTCTACTATTGCACCGAGTGAAGAACCATTTTTGCGATGAAACAAAATTAATTCTTCCCATTTTTTTACAATAGACTTATTTGGTGAGAAAAATGGATTTTTATTTATAAAGCTATTATTCCAAGAATTATCATTAATTTTTACATTTCCTATTTGTATAACTGCACTTGTCACTTTTAATTTATTACTGCAAAACTTTTTAAGAAGTAGTTCAGCTAAGGCTCCAGCAGCAACTCTCATAGCTGTTTCTCTTGCACTGGATCTTCCACCACCCCTGTAATCATAATTTTTGTATTTCATAAAATAGGTATAGTCAGCATGTCCAGGTCTAAATTTATTTTTTATTTCTGAATAATCTTTACTTCTCTGATCTGAATTATGAATAATCATTGAAATAGGGGCACCTGTGCTCTTTCCTTCAAAAACACCTGAAAGTATCTTTACTTCATCTTTTTCTTTTCTTTGAGTAGTAAACTTTGATTGGCCAGGTTTTCTCAAATTTAACTTGGTTTGGATAAATTTAGTATCAATTGTTATTCCCGATGGAAAACCATCTACTACACATCCTATAGCTTCTCCATGGCTCTCCCCCCATGTAGTAAACTTTAATAAATTACCAAAAGAATTGTGTGACATTTTTTAATTATTTACTGCTAAACTCATTTAACAGCCCTGCTACTCCTTCAGCTTCATCTACAGCTACCATTCCAACAGTATGATAACCGCAATCAACATGGTGAATTTCACCAGTTACACCAGAAGAAAGGTCACTTAAAAGATACGTACCAGTATTACCAACATCTTCTAAAGTTACATTTCTCTTCAATGGAGAGTTAAGTTCATTCCATTTTAAAATAAACCTAAAATCACCAATACCAGATGCCGCAAGTGTTTTAATTGGGCCAGCAGATATTGCATTAACTCTGATATTTTTATCTCCCATATCTACAGCTAAATATTTAACAGATGCCTCTAACGCTGATTTGGCAACGCCCATTACATTATAGTGGGGCATGACTTGTTCTGATCCATAATAGGTTAAAGTCAAAATACTTCCTCCATCATCCATTAAATCATAACAATATTTACAAGACTCAGTAAATGAATAGCAGGATATATTTAAACTATTTAAGAAATTCTCTTTTGAAGTATTTACATACTTACCTCTTAATTCATTTTTATCTGCAAAGGCAACTGCATGAACAAAAAAATCTAATTTTCCCCATTCATTTTTTATTTGATCAAAAGCTCTTTTAACTGAGCCTTCGTCACTAACATCACATTGTATTAATAGATCAGAACCAACAGATTTAGCTAAAGGGTCTATTCTTTTCAATAAAAGATCATTTTGATAAGTGAATGCTAATTCTGCACCAAATTTCGCACATTGTTGAGCAATACCCCATGCTATAGATTTATCATTGGCTACTCCCATAATTAGTCCTTTTTTATTTTTTAAATCCATTTTTTGCTAAAAATAATATAATACTCATACCATGTCAGATAAATTAAATCCAATTATTAAGTTTAAAGAATGGTTTGATTTAGCCACAGAAAAGGAGATCAATGATCCTAATGCAATGTGTCTTTCAACAGTTGACGATAATAATTCTCCTCATTCAAGGATGGTTTTATTAAAGGACTATAGCGATGCTGGTTTTATTTTTTATACTAACTACGAAAGCAACAAAGGAAATGATATTTTAGGAAATACCAATGTTTGCTTAAATTTTCATTGGAAGTCACTGTTAAGACAAATCAGAATAGAGGGCAAAGTTGAAAAGGTATCAAAAGAAATATCTGATCAATATTTTAATTCTAGACACTATTTAAGTAGAATAGGTGCCTGGGCTTCAAATCAATCAAAGATTTTAAACTCAAGAAGTGATTTAGAAGATAAAATCGAATTCTACAAAAGTAAGTATCCTGAAAGTAAAAATTTTCCTCGTCCTGATTACTGGGGTGGACTTATAGTCAAATATTCAAAAATAGAGTTTTGGGAGGATATGCCTCACAGAATTCACAAAAGAGAAGTGTTTGAATTAAATAATAATGATTGGGTTACCTATATTCTTAGCCCTTAAATTTTTTTTGAGTATTCACTCCATCTTTTTAATAAATCAGTACTAGATGACTCTTTGTGACTACCACCTATTCCAAACTTCAAATCAATATTGTATTGTTTAGCTGTTTCAAATTCTAAAATTTTAGAGGAGTCAGATCTATCTCCTCCATTAGCAAAAATAATTTTATCATTTGAATATTTATTTCTAATTTTTATTAATAAGTTATTAGCACTTCCCTTATCATCATCTTCAAATTCCATAGTTTCGTTTACAACATTTAAGCTACTCACAACATATATTCTATGCTGGATATCCATAAAATAGTTACCTTTTTTATTTATCAACCATTTATTAGAATTTACACCAACAATTAAATAATTAGAAAACTTAAGACAATCTTTCATCATCATGATATGCCCAGGATGAATGGGGTCAAAACCACCTGATACGATACTTATTATTCTATTTTCCATTTTTTATAGAGGATAAATAGCTCTCTAACTTTAAATGATCATCGCTTGAAATATAATTTGGTGATACATTTAATATATCTTGCCAAGTTGCAAGGTAATTTAAATTAACCTTCATTTTTGAAATATTTTTTTTTGCATTAGGGTATATGCCATAGAAAAAAATTACATATATGTCTTTTACTTTGAGATCATTTTGTCTTAAAGCCTTTATGAAGTGTAATTTGCTACCTCCATCAGTAGCCATATCCTCAACTAAAATTGATTGAGAATTTTTTTTAAAATCCCCTTCAATTAGTTTTCCTTTTCCAAATCCTTTAGGGCTCTTTCTTATATAAATCATTGGGTTCTTCATCTTCTGACAAAGAAATGAAGAGTAGGGGATTCCTGCAGTTTCACCACCTGCTATGATAGTAGAACTACTTTTATATTTAGATTTAATTTGTTTACTTATCTCATTGATAATAACTTCTCTTTCTTTAGGAAAGGAGATAAGCTTTCTACAATCAACATAAACTGGACTTTTTTTACCAGAAGTTAAGGTAAATTTTTTTTTGAAATTTATATTAACGCAACCAATACTTAAAAGTAAGTTTGCTATTTTTTCTCTATTATTTTTGATTTTGACCTTCGGCATTTTTCTGAACAATATTTAACATCATTCCATACTTTTTCCCATTTTTTTCTCCAATTAAAAGGTCTTTGGCAGACCAAACAGATTTTAAATTCTTTTTTATTCAGTTAAATTATCTTCTCAATCTCTTTATCTTCAAGATTACCATTAATAATGACAAGAGGACAATGTAACGAACTTGATTTTTCATATATTAATTTATCAATAAGAGGACCGGGCTTCCCAATATCCTTGCTCGTTGCAAGAATAATCGTAGAATTAGATGAGTATTTATTTAAAAAATTTACAAATTCATCGATTTCATTAAACTTAAATATCTCTGATTTTGCTTTAATTTTAGTTTTTTCGAATATGAAACTTTGCACTTCTTTATGTTTTAGCTTTTCGGTTTCAATTTGGTCTTTATCTAAAATTTTTTCAGTTAATGATGTAAGCATCATACCCTCACTGACACTTTGAATGAAACTCACTGTTGTAATACTTGATTTAGTTACTTTTGCTCTTCTTACAGCAAACTTAACAGCAGTCCACATCTCCTCACTTTGATCAATTACTACAAAATAATTTCTATTATTAAATTTTTTCATTTTCTTCTAAATATTAGATTGGTTAATAAACTTAGCAATAATGATATTACAATTAAAATAAAAATGTAAATAAAAGACTCTTTTTTTAATAACTCTTCCAATTTAAATGAGATGCCACCTTTTTTTATTATTAAATTTTTTGAAGACATTTTTATGATTTGATCATTTTTTAATTCATACATATAAACTTTAATATTTCCAGGTGATATATTATCTGGTATTAGAAATTTCTTTAAAAATAAATTTCCATTTAAGTTTTCAAGTTCCTCCTCAATATACAAATTTTTACTTTTCATTGCTTTTCTGATTTCATATAGCCTTACAGAAGGGTTGCTTATTAGCGGATGTTTATCTTTTAAATTCGATAATAGAAATATTTCATTTAAAGTTTTTTTTGGGGTAGTAAAGATAGCAAAAAAACTTGGTTGATTATTTAAACTTTGAGTTTTGTTGATCCATAAATAACCTTCTTTAACCTTAGTTGTTAATTTAGCCTCCTTATCTTCTCCCTCGAAAATAAAAATTATACTACTTTCTTTATCTTTGTTGCCAAACAACACCACTTCTTTACCTAAAAAATTTGAATTTATTTCAATGTCAAATTCATCTAAGGAAAAATTAGATGCAAAAGTAATTTTAGAAAATAATAAAATAATTAAGACGAATTTATACATAATTGATAATAAATAGATTTTCAGGAGTTCTAAATAAATCATATGCTAAAAAAGAAGAAATAATTAATAACAGCATTCCAAATGTTACTTTTAAATTTTCTTGATCAAGTAAATCAACTATTCTTGATGCAACTGCTGCACCAATAGAACTACTAATTATTAAAACTAATGCTAATACAAAATCTATATTTTGATTAATATAAATTTGCAAAAACAAAGATACAAAAGAAACTATTGTGATGTTAAATAATGACGTTCCTATGACTGAAATTGTTTTCATTCCTAAAAGATAAATCATACAAGGTATAAGTATAAAACCCCCACCTATCCCAGTTAGACCAGTCAAAACTCCAATAAGAAAACCTATAAATAATGGAGCTAAAATACTTATATATAACTTTGATTTTCTATATTTAAATTTTAATGGAAGACCGTGTAACCAAGAATGCTGATGTAATTTAAATTTTTTATCTTTATGAACAATATTAACTTTTGCAGTTTCGTATAGAATAAAAGTAGCAGTAATGATTAACAGGACGATATATATGCTATTCAAATAATTATCTATTAAGCCAATATTTTTCAGGTTATTTAAGATTAACACTCCAAAAAATGTTCCAAATAATCCTCCAATAACCATTGTTACACCCATTTGGTAATCTATATTTTTTCTTTGAAAATGACTTACTACTCCTGTTGAAGTAGAAGCAAATACTTGAACAGTAGTAGTTCCAACTGCCACTGCTGGAGGTATTCCAACTAATATCAATAAAGGGGAGGATATAAATCCCCCACCAATACCAAAGAGTCCAGAAATAAAACCTATTCCAATACCAAGGGAAATTAATATATAAATATTTATAGATATTTCTGCAATAGGTAGGTAAAAATTCATTTATTGTTTAAAAATATTATACTTAAAATTAATAAAATAAATTAATGATTAAATACACCTTAGCATTCGCGTGTTCAAGCGATGGTTTTATTGCGAAATACTCTGGAGATAATCCATTTGAATGGACAAGCCTTGAAGATAAAAATCACCTAAATACCCTAATTAAGAATCATAAATGGCAGGTAATGGGTAGGAAAACTCATGAATTAAATCCTAATGACACTAGATCAAGAGTTATCTTTTCAAGAAAATACCAGGAAATTAAACAAATCAAAAATTCCATTAATCAATTCTATTTTAACCCAGACTTTAATCAGTGGGAAGAATTTGAAAATCTTTGCCAAGAAAGTGTTTTAGTATTAGGAGGAACTAGCGTTCACGACTATTTTTTATATGCTGACTTAATTGATGAGATTTTTATTACTATTGAACCTCTTACATTTAATGAAGGTATACCAGCTTTTACATACATAAACTTTAAAGATTTAACCCCTTATTTAGAGGAAAGAGGATATCGTCATACTGAACAAAAAATTAATGATGGTGGGTCTTTATTAGTTAGTTTCTCTAAAACTTAAAAACTCAGTGTAATCATCTTTATCGTTTACATTAAAAAACTCAACTTTTTTATCTTTTGTAAAATTTACAAAATCAAATCCTATTTCATCTGCAAACTTCATAATTTTGTATCCATCATTGTTTAGAAGAACATTTTCTAAATTCTTATAAATTTTTAAAGACCAAAAAGAAAACATTGGTTCAACAATATTATTAATTTTGGAAATATATGCATTGTTATTTTTTTTAGAAATTGAAAGAAAAATATCTATTAATTTAGTATTTATAATTGGTGCATCAGTAGGAAAAAGCGCAAACCATAAATCCTCATCTTTGTTCTTGTATAAATCTAGAGCGCTATGTAAACCAGCTAAGGGTCCTTTATAACCCTCAATTTTATCTTTAACGACTCTATATCCTAATTCTTCGTATTTCTGAATATCCCTATTTGCATTAATAATAATTTCATCTGATTTTTCTTTAAGACTATTAGTTAAAATCTCAATAAAATTTTTGTTATTAAATTTTAAAAAACTTTTATTCTTATGGCCCATTCTTGAAGATTTACCCCCAGTCAGGATAACTGATATGAGTTTACTCATTGTCGGTATATCTAAAGTCGCCAGACAAAATATTAAATCTTTTACCTCTTATTCTACCAATCATTGTTAAATTTTTCTTTCTAGCTATTTCAACAGCCCAAGCTGTAAATCCTGAACGTGAGAGTAATATTGGTATCTCCATTTTAATACACTTCAATACCATTTCACTAGTTAATCTACCTGTAGTGTAAAAAGACATTTCTTTAACATTAATTTTTTTCTCTAGTATCAAACCAGCGATTTTATCGACAGCATTATGCCTTCCTACATCCTCAAAATAGTAAAGAGGATTTTCTCCTTTACAAAGCACACATCCATGAATAGCACCAACAGATAAATACAAACTTGGTTCAGTATTAATTTTTTTTGATAAATTAATTAA
>CACLVL010000003.1 GCA_902610415.1 uncultured Alphaproteobacteria bacterium | reverse complement strand
TTTACATAATTTGAAAATTTTTTCCGATGCATCAGACTTGAAATTTAAAAAGCCCTCTATTTTAAAATTTTTATTTTGAAGGTGGTTTTTTATTTTGATTAGATTTATTTTATTTTGTGAAGCCATTTTTTATTACTTGATTTTATCTCTATATTTCTTTTCTCACCAATAACCGAAATATTAATAGATAAGGCCATATGGTTATATCTTTTAATAAGATTTTCTAATGGCCACTCAATAAAAATACAATTATCATTAAAATACTCATCCAAATCTAGTTTGTTATTTTGAACTTGATAAAAATCAAAATGAATAATATTAAACTTATTAAAATTGTAAATATGTTCTCTTTGATACGTGGGGCTCCCTTGAAAGGAAAAAGTTTTTTTTTCTGACTTGCTAATTTCACTTAAGATATGTCTAATTAAAGTTGTCTTACCTGAACCAGCCTCTCCCTCAAACAAAATAATCTGGTTGCTAGAAATAGACCTAGATATATTTCTAGCTAAAGGTTTTAACTCAATTTCATTTGAGACTACAAATCTCAAACTCAATTAAGCTAGCGATTTGAAATCAGACACTAAATCTAGAGCTTCCCATGAAAAAGCTCCTGAAGAGCTATCATATGTTCTACCAAAATGACCGTAAGCTGCTGTTTGTTCGTAAATTGGCTTATTTAACTGTAATTTCTCTCTGATACCTCTTGGAGAAAGATTCATAATGTCAGGTATTGAAGACTCAATTTTTGCTTCATCTATTTTATTAGTGCCTTGAGTGTTCACATAAATTGACAATGGCTTGGCTACACCAATAGCATAAGACAATTGGATAGTACACTGATCACATAAACCAGCAGCAACAATATTTTTTGCTAAGTATCGTGAAGCATAAGCAGCAGAGCGGTCAACTTTTGTGGGATCTTTTCCAGAGAAAGCCCCTCCACCATGCGGTGCTGCACCACCATAGGTATCGACAATGATTTTTCTTCCTGTTAATCCCGTATCACCATCTGGCCCTCCGATAACAAAATTACCTGTTGGATTTACGTAGTATTCTTTATCATCTAGATTTTTTAATAACTCTTCAGGGATAGACTCTTTTAATGCAGGGTTTACTATTTCTTTAACATCGGCAGGAGAGAGTCCATCAGCGTGCTGGGTTGATATAACTACAGATGTGACTGCATTTGGTTTACCATCAACGTACTTCAGAGTTACTTGGCTTTTTGAGTCAGGCTCTAATCCTTTTAAGCTACCATCTTTTCTTCCCTTGGCCATTATCTCTAAGATTTTATGAGAATAAAATATAGGTGCTGGCATCAATTCAGTTGTTTCATTACATGCATAACCAAACATTATTCCTTGGTCACCTGCCCCT
Source organism: uncultured Alphaproteobacteria bacterium (assembly GCA_902610415.1). Taxonomy (GTDB): domain Bacteria; phylum Pseudomonadota; class Alphaproteobacteria; order HIMB59; family HIMB59; genus HIMB59. The sequence goes on along the minus strand of CACLVL010000003.1, from coordinate 73,692 downwards.
TCATCTTTATCAGAGGATGAGTCCACACCCATAGCTATGTCAGCAGATTGTCCGTGAAGAAGATATTGTATATCTGCTGTTTTCCAGTGAAAGCCATCTTGCTCATAACCTATATCTTTGATGCAATCTCTTACTTTTGAAATAATTTCTTCCTTATCTTCTTGCACAGGTCCTCTTACTTCACCTGATAAAACAACTTTATTAGTTGTGGTTAATGTTTCGCATGCAACCCTAGCAAAGGGGTCCTTTGCTATAAAATGATCAACTACAGCATCTGAAATTCGATCTGATACCTTATCTGGGTGTCCCTCCGACACTGACTCAGAAGTAAAAATATAATCTTTTCTCATAACTAATACCTATATGTATCTTTCTTAAACGGGCCTTGCTGTTCAACACCTAAATAATCGCTTTGGTCTTTGGACATTTCAGTTAGTTTAGCTCCAACTTTTTGTAGATGGAACATAGCTACCATTTCATCCAGTTTTTTAGGCAAAACATAGACTTTATTTTCATAGTTTTTATAGTTTTCCCATATTTCTATCTGGGCTAAAACCTGATTAGAAAAGGATGCACTCATCACAAAACTTGGATGACCGGTTGCATTTCCTAAATTTACCAACCTTCCCTTTGAGAGAATAATTAATTTTTTTCCATCCGGAAACGTTACTTGATCGACCTGTGGTTTGATCTCTTCCCATTTGTAATTTTGTAAATCATCAATTTTAATTTCATTATCAAAGTGACCAATATTACAAACTATGGCACGATCTTTCATTTCTCTCATATGATCTTGCGTAATAATATCTTTGTTGCCAGTAGCAGTTACGAATATATCTGCATACTTACAAGCATCATCCATGGTAACAACTTCATAGCCTTCCATTGCGGCTTGAAGAGCACAAATAGGATCAACTTCCGTTACTTGAACTCTAGCACCTGCTCCCCTAAGTGATGCTGCGCTGCCTTTTCCAACATCTCCAAAACCAGCCACTACTGCGACTTTTCCAGCCATCATGACATCAGTTCCTCTACGAATACCATCAACTAAACTTTCTTTACAACCATATAAATTATCAAATTTACTTTTTGTAACTGAGTCATTAACGTTAATGGCAGGTACTTGCAATGTTCCTTTAGATGCCATTTGCTCTAGACGAAGAACCCCTGTAGTAGTCTCCTCGGAGAGACCTCTAACGTTTTTTAAAAGCTCAGGATATTTTTCATGCATACGCAGTGTTAAGTCTCCACCATCATCTAAAATCATATTGGGCTCCCAACCATCGGCCTCGATAGTCTGGTCAATGCACCACCAAAATTCCTCTTCATTCATGCCTTTCCAAGCAAAAACAGGTGTGCCGCTTTCAGCAACTGCCGCTGCAGCATGATCTTGGGTTGAATAAATATTACAAGAGCTCCATCGACATTTAGCACCAAGGGCGACCAATGTCTCAATTAAAACTGCAGTTTGAATGGTCATATGTAGGCACCCCATAATGTTAGCACCAGCTAAAGGTTTTGACTCCCCATATTGCTCACGAATAGCAATTAATCCGGGCATTTCAGTCTCTGCTATTTCAATTTCTTGTCTACCAAATGTGCTTTGAGATATATCTTTTACTTTGTAATCCACTTTTTTTCCCCCTTGTTATTTTGATAATAAAACAAATTATTATATTTATATAGTTTTTTCATACTCTTTGTATCCTTGGTCCTAATTGTTGAATGACTTGAACAGCTTTTGTATTCCCATTTTCAAGAGACTCTTTTGCGGATTTTCCTTGAAGATAAAAATCTAAAAATCCAGCTGCAAAATTGTCTCCAGCACCTGTTGTGTCAATAACATTTGTTACATTGTCAACAGGTTGGTGGCTTACTTCATCTTTATGAAAGAAGTATGCGCCATCTGCTCCAGATGTCATGACAATTTTTTTATCGAAGTTTTGAAAAAATAAACTTACATCTGCCATAATGTCAGATTGAGAAAACATCTTTGCTTCATCAAAGTTACAAAATACTAAATCAATGTTTTCAATGATAAAATTTTCTAACTCCTCTCGATGCCTATCCACGCAAAATGGATCTGAAAGTGATAGGGATGTTTCTATACCTTTTGATTTTGCAGTATTTCCAATTTTTTGAAGAGTTTTTTTTGTTAACTCATGATCCCATAAATAAGACTCCATATAAATATGATCAATGTCATTAAGAATTTCTTCGTTTACTTCCTCTGGTTGAAGTTGTGAACCAATTCCTATATGTGTTGCCATTGTTCTTTCTCCATCAGGAGAGACTAAAATATTACAACAACCCGTTGGTAATTCATTTACTTTTAGAGATCCCTTGAAAGGTATTTTTGCTTTTTTTAAATCTTGAATAAATGCATTTCCATATTCATCATCATTAACTTTTCCATAAAAGCTTGCTTCATGCGAACTATAATTAAGTTCATGGATTGTATTACAAACTGAACCACCTGAAGTAATTAAAGGATTTGCAAAATTTGATCTAATTTCTTGAATTTGAGACTCCTCAATTAATGTCATTGAACCTTTGGTTAACTTTAAATCATTTATTACATTATCCTGCACTTGGCATATGACATCTACCAGTGCTGTTCCGACTCCTAGAATTTTTTTCACTCAATGAAAATAAGGGTTTTTGCTAAGAGATCTATCAAAAAATGTTTAATAAGTTATGAAACTTGAAAATATTTGTGGATGACTTATTTAGTTATATGAGACGAATCATATAAAAAATTTTGAGAATTAATTCCAAGCATTTCTCATAAAATACTATACATATTCGCTCTTAAGAAAAATCTGATAAAAACCTGTGAATATTTTAAAAATATTTGTTAATTGAATCTTTAATTTCCAATTGAATTTATTGGGTTTTCAGAATTAAATACAAAATAAATTGACTATGTTTGTCTATAGATTGTATAGTCACTAGGCAATAAACACTACATCTAGTGATTATTCAAAAAAGTATACAAAACTTGGTAGGAAGTATGGAAACAAATAGCGCAGAAACATTAGAAAATTCAACGAAAAACACAGTAATTAACAAGCAAAACGAAGAAATAAACTTGTTAAGTTTGAGTGTTGTCAGACGAGATGGATCCATAACACCTTTCAAGTCTGACAAAATTGCAAATGCTATTAGAAAAGCCTTTTTAGCACAAACTGACCTTAGAGATAGTAAGCAGATTGACAAAAGCGTTTCTGAGCTTACTGAGACCGTCACAGCGGCTCTAACCAGACGTATTGCTAACGGTGATATGATTCATATCGAGGATATACAAGATCAGGTTGAATTAGCCTTGATGAGAGGGGAGCACCATAAAGTTGCTCGCGCTTATGTTCTGTACAGAGAGCAGAGAGCTAATCAACGTTATAAAACAGCTCAACTTAATGAACAAATAGGTGCCAAAGTCTCAACAATGGCTGTTACCAAAAGAGATGGTAACAAAGAAGATATTTCATTAGAGAAAATTACAAACCGTATTTCAATTTTATCCAATGGCTTGGAAATTGACCCCATTACGATTGCACAAAAAGCAATCCAAGGTTTATATGATGGTATCACAACAAATGAAATAGATACTTACTTGGCAGAAACAGCTGCTGCACTAACAGTTGAGCATCCTGATTACTCTTATTTAGCAGGCAGAATTAAAGCTAATGCTCTTCATAAAGAAACACCAGGCTTTATTATTGCAACTAAAAATCTTTATGAAGATGGATTACTACGTGATGAATATTATGAAAAGGTAAAAGCTAATGCCGAAGAAATAGAAAAAATTATTGATTACGATCGAGATTATTATTTTGATTATTTTGCGCTAACAACTTTGTTCAGAGCTTATCTTCTTCAATCAAATAGTAAAACTGCAGAGAGGCCTCAGGATTTGTGGATGAGAGTAGCTCTATGTGTGTCGGGTGATAAGTTTGATTTTTATCAGGTTAAAAAAACCTATGATAGTTTATCTCAAGGTTTCTACACACATGCAACACCCACTCTTTTCAATAGTGGATTAAAAATGCAACAACTATCATCTTGTTTTTTGATTGGAATGGAAGATGACTCTATTGAAGGGATTTTTAATACAGTGAAAGACTGTGCTTTGATTTCTAAAACCGCAGGTGGTATCGGCCTTCACGCCCATAACATTAGGGGTGGCGGAAGTCGTATTAAATCAACAAACGGTAAGTCAAATGGATTAATTCCATTTCTTAAAATTTTTAATGAAACCGCAAGGTCTGTTGACCAAGGTGGTGGCAAGAGAAAAGGTTCATTTGCAGTTTATTTAGAGCCATGGCATGCTGATATTGAGTCGTTTTTAGAGCTTAGAAAAAACACAGGTGCTGAAGAGTTCCGAGCTAGAGATTTATTTTATGCTCTTTGGATACCAGATTTATTTATGGAAAGAGTTGAAGAGGATGCTGATTGGACATTAATGAGTGAACATGAATGTCCTGGATTATCTGACACTTATGGGAAAGAATTTGTAGAACTATACACCAAATACGAAAATGAAATGCCTGATCTTAAAAAAATTAAGGCAAGAGCTTTGATGTCAAAGATCATTGAAGCACAAATTGAAACTGGACAGCCGTATATGCTTTACAAAGATGCTGTAAATAAAAAATCTAACCAAAAGAATATTGGCGTAATTAAATCATCTAATCTGTGTGCTGAAATAGTTGAATACTCTGAAAAAGATGAGACAGCTGTTTGTAACTTAGCATCAATTGCATTACCAAAGTTTGTTACAGATGAAAATAAATTTGATTACCAAAACTTATACCAAGTTGCAAAACTTGCTACAAAAAACTTGGATCAAGTTATTGATATAAACTTTTATCCCACAGATAAGACAGAAAACTCGAATAGTCGTCATCGACCAATTGGTCTTGGCATCCAAGGCCTGGCTGATGTTTATTTCAAAATGAATATTGCGTATGACTCTGTTCAAGCACAAATTATTAATAAACAAATATTTGAAACAGTCTACTTTGGTGCCTTAGAGGCATCAATGGAGCTTTCAACTGACAAAGGCCCCTATTCTACTTTTAAGGGCTCCCCTCTCTCTGAAGGACAATTTCAATTTGATCTATGGGGAGTTAAACCATCAAGTATGTGGGACTGGAAAGGCCTAATGGAAAAGATTCAAAAACACGGGGTACGTAATTCCTTGACAACGGCATGTATGCCAACAGCTTCAACTGGTATCATCTTGGGGAATACAGAAACCTTCCAAGTGCAAACTTCAAATATTTATAAACGACAAACTCTCTCTGGTGAATTTTTATTAGTAAATCGTCACCTTGTAAAAGAATTGATGAAAAGGAACCTTTGGAGTAAAGAATTACGCGATCAAATTATATTAGAAAATGGCTCTGTTCAGAATATTGAGGGATTTCCCGATGACTTAAAAGATGTTTACAAAACTGTTTGGGAAACATCTCAAAAAACAGTCATTGATATGGCAGCTGACAGAGCGCCATTTATCGATCAAACCCAATCCATGAACTTATGGTTGGCAACCCCTACTTTTGGAAAAGTGAACTCTATGCATATGTATGCATGGAAAAAAGGCTTGAAAACAGGCATGTATTACCTGAGAAGCCGATCAGCTGTAGACGCAGTTAAAGTAACCGTGTCCTCTGAAAAGAAAGCAAAAGAGTCTTATGTGAAAGAGGCGCAATCTAATGAACCAGAAGATTGCGTAACATGTAGTGCGTAAGATGTTTTATCAATTTATTTTAAGGAGCAAGTCATGATATCTAAAGGATGCAAATCAATTTTCCCTATTCAACATCAAGAAATTTTCGATCGTTATAAACAGCATGTACAAGCGTTTTGGACGCCCGAAGAAGTTTCACTTCAAGATGATTTAAGAGATCTAAAAACATTGGGTGAGGGAGAAATACACTTTATTAAACATGTGCTTGCGTTTTTTGCTAATTCAGAGGCAATGATAAACGAGAATCTAGCATCAAGATTTTATAATGAAATTTTAATTCCTGAGTCTCGATTATTTATTACTATGCAGATGCTAAATGAATCTATTCATGCAGAAATGTATGGTTTACAAATAGAAGCCTACGTCGAGGACCCATCAGAAAAAGATAAGTTGTTCTCAGCAATTCAAAATGTTCCTTGTATTAATAAAAAAGCACAGTGGGTTTCAAAGTGGCTTAATGGAAATCAAAATTTACTTATGCGATTAATAGCTTTCGGTTTGGTAGAGGGATTATTTTTTGCAGGATCTTTTTGCGCCATTTATTACTTTAGAAAAAGGGGTCTGCTTCCAGGCCTAGCACTTTCTAATGATTGGATTGCAAGAGATGAAGGAATGCATTTTAGTTTCTCTGCTTTAATGTTTAAAACATTAAGTGAAAAATTTAATAAGGGAACATTGTCAGATGAAGATATTAAATCAATGGATTTAATACCAGGTGCTGTGACTCAATCAGAGTTTGAGGAAATTGTTAGAGAAGCAGTTGAATTTGAGAAAGAATTCGTCACTGATGCACTACCTGTTGATCTTATTGGTATGAACAAAGAAATGATGTGTATGTATATCGAAGCCGTATCAGATCGTATAGCTGATCTTTTTGGATTTGATAGAGTGTTTAATACAGAAAATCCATTTGACTTTATGAGGGCTCTGGATGTTCAAAATGTGACTAACTTTTTTGAAAAAAGGGTTTCTGAATATCAACGCCCAACAGATCGATCCTTGTCATTTGACGAGTCTTTCTAAGTGGAAGTAAAGATATATAGCAAAGATAATTGTGTTTTTTGTACTATGGCTAAATCTGCCTTAGCAACTCATGACCCAGAAATATTGATGTTAAATCAAGATTATAGTAGAGAACAATTTTTCGAAATATTTCCAACCGCTAAGACTTTCCCACAAATAATTATCAATGGTGAAAAAATTGGTGGATACCATGAATTAGAAAGATGGATGGCCTTTAATAAGCCCGATGATGATTTCTAATGAGCTTCACCCCAATTTAAACCACCACCAAATTCAACTTTTATAGGTGTTTTGAAATACTTATATTTTTGATGTGAAGTTTCCATTAGATTAGTTATTTCTGGAATAATATCTTTTTCTTTTTTATGTATCTCAAACAAGAGTTCATCATGAACTTGGGATGTCATTTTTGATTTACAATTATTTTTTCTTAAGTAATTATGTATATCTAACATTGCAATTTTTATAAGATCAGATGCAGTACCTTGAATTGGAGCATTGATAGCTTGTCTTTCTGCAAATGATCTCAACATGAAATTTTTAGCATTGATATCTTTTATGTGAGACTTTCTTCCAAAAAGATTTTTCACAAAACCTAATTTTTTAGCCTTGTCTGTAGTTGATTTCATAAAGTCATTAATATTTGGAAATTTTTGGAAATAATTATCAATGAAAAGCTTAGCCTCACCATTGCTCACACCTAATTGTTTTGCGAGTCCGTATTGGCTGATACCATATATTATTCCAAAGTTAATAATCTTTGCCATCCTTCTATCGTTATCATTGATTGATTTTTTATTAAAAACTAATTGGCCTGTACTTTCATGAATGTCCTGATCCTCTTGGAAAGCTTTCAATAAATTTGGGTCTTCACAAGCTTCGCATAAAACTCGAAGCTCAATTTGTGAGTAATCAAAACTATAAAGCTCGTGATCTTTTTCAGCTATAAATGCTGTTCTTATCTTTTTTCCAATTTCAGTTCTGATTGGGATATTTTGAAGATTAGGCTCAGATGAACTTAGTCGTCCTGTTATGGTTGCGGCAATATTAAATGTACTATGAACCCTATCTTTTTTATCTGCGTGATCAGCTAATGAGGAGGTATAGGTAGACACAAGCTTGGAGTATTGTCTCCATTGCAAAATATGTGAGGCTACTTCAACACCTTCAGACTCTAACTGCTCTAATACTTTAACATTTGTTTGAAAATCTCCTGCCTTAGTCTTCTTTGTAACTTTAATATCTAATTTCTTGAATATTTCAGTTAATTGTTTTGGGGATCCAATTTTGAATTCTTCGCCAGCAATCTTAAATATTTTCTGTTCAATTTTATCAATCTCTTTGTTGAGATCTTTTTCTAGTTTTTTTAAAAATTTTAAATCAATTTTACAACCATTGCTCTCTACTTCTTGGAGAACTAAACTTAGTTTTTTATCAATATCATAATAAATCCAACTATCTAAGGACTCAGCTATCTGCTCATTAAGAGTTTCATATAATTTGAACGTAGCATATGCATCATGAGCGGCATAATTTGTTGCGGCTTCTAATGGTACTTCAGAAAAATCTTTGTATTTTCTCTTGGATTCATTTTTTATAATATCTTTGAACTTTTCTTTTTCTTCTCCAAAATAGTAATAATACAAATCCTCTAAGTTATGTTTTGTTAAACCATTGTTGATAAAAAAAGACATAAGTAATGTATCTTGGAAAGAGACAGTGTTAACACCAAAACGTTTTAAGATTACAGAGTCATATTTTGCATTGTGAAATAATTTTAATATGGATACATCTTCACATAGTTCACTAAGATTTTTGAGCACACTTTCTTGATCTTTCTTGGATAATTCATTTTCTGGGGATTTAAACGGTAAGTAATAAGCTTGGTCAGCATTAGATAAAGATATACCAATAATATCTGCAGTATTTACATCTAAACTGTCAGTTTCTAAATCTATAGCCAATATTTTTTCAGATTTAAGAGAATTTAGATATTCATTTATGTCTTTTATTTTAGTTAATGATTTAAAGTATATATTTTTTTTTGATGCATGAGGTTTTGTTTCATTGACACTAGTTCTTATGAGGGATTTAAATTCGTACTTTTTGAAGAAGTCATTCAACTTTGTGGAGTCATCAAATTTTTTTAGCTTTTCTATATTAATGGGTAACTCAAGATCGTTTTTTAAAATGACAAGCTCATGGCTAATTTTTGCAGACTCCTCATGATCATGAATAAGGTTTTTTATTCTAGCATTTGAAATTTGATCTTTTTTTAATAAAAGCTCCTCAAAAGTACCGAATTCATTAATTAATTTAGCAGCTGTTTTAGGGCCTATTCCTGGAACCCCCGGTATATTATCAACACTATCTCCTATTAGAGCTTGAACATCTGTAATTCTATCTGGGCCAACTCCAAATTTTTCCATTACTTTTGCTTCATCAATCTCAACATTTTTCATTGGGTCCATGATGCGATTGTTCGCAGATAACAATTGAAAAAGGTCTTTATCAGAACTAAATACAGTAGTGGGTATTTTATTATCCTCTCCATATTTAACATAACTTGCAATAACGTCATCGGCCTCAAAATCTTTTTTTTCAATAACGTCGAGTCCAAATGCTTCAATAGCTTCGCGAATAATACTAAATTGGGGTATTAAATCCTCGGGTGCCTCTCCACGGTTCGCTTTGTAATCAGGAAATAAAGTGTTTCGAAAAGTATTCTTACCAGCATCAAGTATAATTAGTATTTTGTCACTAGGGTGTTCTTCTATTAGTCTAAGCATCATATTACAAAATCCATAAACAGCATTGGTGGGTATTCCTTTAGAATTATTCATTGGGGGTAAAGCGTAGTAAGCTCGGAAAATATATCCTGAACCATCTACAAGAATTAACCGAGACTCAGACATCTAGGCAGAATAACAAAGATTGAAGGTATATACTATTCTTTAGGAGCGTGCTTATTTAGAATTCTTTGAAGAGTTCTTCGATGCATTTTTAATCTTCTTGCTGTTTCAGAAACATTACGATTACACTGAGTAAAAACTCTTTGTATATGTTCCCATCTTATTCTATCTGCGGACATTGGGTTTTCAGGGGGTGGGGGTAGAGATGTGGTTGTTGAGGACATTAGTGATTTTTCAATATCATCAATATTAGCAGGCTTCGTTAAATAATCATCAGCGCCTAATTTTACTGATGACACTGCTGTTGCTATGTTGCCGTAACTAGTTAACATAACTGTCCGACACTCTGGGTTTCGCTCTTTTATTACTTTAATAACATCGAGTCCTGAGCCATCTCCTAAACGTAGGTCAACGATGGCGTAATTAAAGTTATTGCCTGATAAAACGTCTAATGCCTCTTTTTTAGATGCTGCTGCCGTTACAGTGAAATCTTTTCGTTGAAAAGAGGTGGTTAATCGCTCTCGAAAAGGCTTATCGTCTTCAATAATAAAGAGAGTTTTGTCTTTTGTTAATGCGTTTTGTTCTAAATCTGCCATGTTAAAGTTACTTCTGCTCCATTATTACTTTGTACTGATATTTCACCATTTAGATTTTCAATCATTTGTTTTGTTATGAATAAACCAAGGCCCATATTTACCCCTTTTTCAGGCCTGCTAGAATAGAATGGTTTTCCAAAATTAGCTATAAACTTTTTATCAAAACCTGGGCCGTCATCACGGATTTTGATAGAATACGTATTTGTTGAAGTTTCTGAAATTATTAATATTTCTTTATAAGCAAAACTAATTGCATTTTTGATTATATTATTCATAGCTATATTAAGCTCAGGTGTAATTTTAATATTAATATTTTTAGAATTTTCATCCGATCTAAAATCTAAATTTACTGCGCGATAATTGTTTGAAAATTGTTCGCATAAAGATTGTGTATAAGCATCTAATGACATATTAGTTATTTCAGAGGAGAGTTCTGTTGACTCTGGATTTGTTGAAAGTTCTTTAAGTATTGCCTTACATCTATCTAATTCTAATAATAAAGTTTTAATATCTTTTCCATAACCATCTTTTAGTTTTTTATCTTGATTAAAGTCTCCAACAATTAGGTTTATTGTATTCAATGGTGTGCCTAGTTCATGAACAGCTGCTGCTGCTAATCCACCTACTTTTAAAAGTTCTTTTTCATTTTGAAGTTGCTTGCTTGCTAATTCATATGCTTTTTGAGTGTTTTTGTAGTTTAGAGAAAAGTAATAAAGATAGAAAACTAAAAAGATACTGCTTATAAAAAGAGAAATCATAATAGCTAAACTATATGTAAAATTAATATTGGGATGAACAGATGGAGGAAGAGCAATAAAGAAATTAAATATTAAGGCAAAGCAAACTAACGCCAAACTTAAAATAATAATTATTCTCTCTATCGCTAGATATGATGCTGCAATAGCAATAGGAGCTAGGATGATAAATATGAATGGATTAGTGTGTCCACCGTTCAAAGCAATTAAACTCGAAATTTGTATAATATCAAAACATAAAAATATGAAGACTTGTTTTTCTGAAATAATTTTATCACCTTTGTTTAAGTAAAAACCTAAGACGATACTAGCCATCAATACAAAAGCTATAATCCATGATGCAGTTGCAACTATTTTTGAAATCTCAAAAAAATATTGTGTAATTGATAAAGTAGTGGCCTGACCACCAAAAGCAATAGCACGTATGATTAGAAAGTCGGAAGAATTAACGAAAAGGGAGTTTTTTTGATTATCCAACTAAATATCTAAGTTTGCTACTTTAACTGAATTTTCTTGGATAAAACTTTTCCTATCAGTCACATCATCTCCCATAAGCATTATGAGTTGTCTTTCGGCATTGATTTGATCTTCAAGTTTAACTTGAAGTAACTTTCTGTTTGCTCGGTCTAAAGTTGTTTCCCATAACTGTTCAGGGTTCATTTCACCTAGGCCCTTATATCGACTTATTGATTGTCCTTTTTTACTCATTTCAAAGAGAATATTAAAAAATTCAACAAGACCATTGCAATTAAACTTTTCTTTTGATGATAGCTTAGAAATTCCAAAATAAGCATCAGTAGATTTTGAAAAACCCATTTTGTTATAAAGATTTAAATTTTCTATAGAGATAAATTCTCTTAAATGTAGTAATTTATCTAAAGGCACTTTTATAATTTTATTATAACCCTCTTTCTCTTGTAAAAAAATAAGTTCATTACTAATCATACTTTGAAATGTAAATTTAATATTTTGTGATTTATAAACCTGATTTAAATGGGAGAGGAATACTTTAAATTGAGACTTTTCAACTTTATTTGGGGAGAAGTCCATTAAAAATAATCCAGTATTAATGATTTGATCAAAAAACTGTGTGTCTAAATATGTAAGATCTAAATTTTGATAAGCAGAGTTTGCACGAGAGGCTAAATCAATTAACTCGTTTAACTGCTCCTCTTTTAGCTGAATTTTTTTCTTTTTATTGTAAATATTAAAGTCAAGATCGTCTTTATTATTTAGAAGTAGAAACTTTGTAAGTTCCTTATCATCTAATAAATAATTTTCCACATTTCCTTTTTTAATCTTATAAAGAGGTGGTTGAGCAATATACAATCGTCCAGTGGTTATTATGTCTCTCATAAATTGATAAAAAAATGTGAGTAATAATGTTCTAATATGACTACCGTCGACGTCAGCATCTGTCATAATAACAATCTTGTGATAACGCATTGAGTCAGGGTTAAAATAATCAGATGGATTATATTCTTTGTCCTTTGGTGGATTTCCATACCCAGCACCAATTGCAGTGATAAGAGCAGAAATTTCATTATTTTCTAATATTTTATGAGGATTGGCTTTAATTACATTTAATATTTTGCCTCTAAGTGGGAGTATGGCTTGAGTTACTCTATCTCGACCTTGTTTAGCAGAGCCACCAGCAGAGTCACCCTCGACTATGAAAAGCTCTGAGTTAATAGGGTCTTTTTCTTGGCAGTCAGCTAATTTACCTGGAAGTGATGATGTCTCTAATACATTTTTTCTTCTTGTTAACTCCCTTGCCTTTCTTGCTGCTTCTCGAGCACTTGCGGCCTCAATAATTTTTGATACTAACTTTTTTGCTTCTCCTGGTGTTTGTTCAAGCCAAGCGCTTAATTGTTCTGAGATAATTTTCTCAACAACAGGTCTAACTTCTGATGAAACTAATTTATCTTTTGTTTGCGATGAAAACTTAGGGTCAGGAACCTTAACAGATAATACACATGTCATACCCTCTCTAGCATCATCTCCTGATATAGTAATATTACCTTTCTTTGAGACGGCAACGGTGTTTGAATATCCAACTAGTGAGCGAGTAAGTGCTGATCGAAAACCTTGTAGGTGTGTTCCTCCATCTCCTTGGGGTATGTTGTTTGTGAAACATAGCATATTTTCATTGTATCCATCATTCCATTGCAAAGCTCCTTCAACTTTAATTCCATTAGACTCACCATTAAATGGAATTATTTTATTTAAAGTTGATTTTCTAGAATTAAGAAATTGAACATATGCTGTCAAACCTCCTTGATAATAAAATTCTATTGGTTCTGCCTTTGGAGTACGCAAATCTACCAATGTTACACGGACGTTAGAATTAAGAAAAGCTAATTGACGAACTCTAATTTCTAAAGTTTTAAGTACTAGACTTGTGTTAGAAAAGATTTTTTTGGATGGCCAAAATTGAATAGTGGTACCAGTTCTCTCAGTCTTTTTCATGACTCCCACCTCGGTTAATTTTTTTGATGTAATGCCATTTTTAAATTCCATAGTATGAATTTTTCCCCCTCTACGGATAGTTAAAGAAAGTTTTTCAGATAAAGCATTTACAACAGAAACACCAACTCCGTGAAGGCCCCCCGAAATTTTATAACTATTTTGGTCAAATTTACCTCCTGCATGTAATTGAGTCATTATAACTTCAGCAGCAGGTACCTTTTCAGTTTTATGCTTATCTACAGGTATTCCTCTACCATTATCAGAGATTGTTGCTGAACCATCTTTATTTATAGTTAATTGAATATTGTCACAATATCCTCCAAGCGCCTCATCAATAGAATTATCAAGCACCTCGTAAACCATATGATGCAGACCTGTGCCATCGTCAGTATCACCAATATACATACCCGGTCTTTTTCTCACGGCCTCTAAGCCCTTTAAGACTTTAATTGAGGATGCTGTATATTGATCTGCCATTACAAAAGTTCCTTTATTTCTAAATTGTCTATATTCCCTTTGAGCGTGAAGTTATCAGTGGTTGAGAAGAATGTCTGAAATTTATTTTCTGCACAGTATTCAATAACTTTATTAATATTTACCATATCAAAGTTATCAAATATTTCATCAATTAAAAAAATAGTAATTCTGTTACGATTCAAAAACTTTGCACAACTAAGAAGTAGGCTTAAAATTAACATTTTTGACTGAGCTGAAGATAGCTGAGAAATATTTTTTTGATTATTTGTAATCTCAAAAATTGATTTTTTCGGGTCATGATCTGACTGAAGTTTATAATCATTTGGCCATTGACTCTCATCCGAGAGACCTCTTTGAAATTTTTCTAAAAAGTTTTCTTTTTCTAATAAGCCGAAACTTGGAATAATTTCAAAATCAAAGAACTTTTTGCTATCATGTGATAAAAAATTTTGAAATTCTTTGAGAAACTCTATTTTTATTTCAATAATAGACTTACCTATATCAAAAAGTTGTTTATCGATTGAAATAAGCCATGAATTATCTTGTGAAGATTGCAATATTCTTTTTTTTTCTCTTCTTAGCTTAGTGTATTGATTCAATAAACTGAACAATTTTGGTTCAAAATAACAAATAATTCTATTAATAGTATTTCTTTGATATTGAGTATCTTTAATAAAATAAACCTTATCCATCTCCGTAAACCAAAATAGTTGAAAAATATCCAATAATTTTTGTTGTTGTATTTTTTTATCATTTAAAAAATATTGTTTAGACCATCTTTCATCTTTGTTACTTAATTCAATAGTTAAATGATTTTCTAAATCCTCATTCTCAAAATCAAACGTAATAGAACTCTTTAATTTTTCTTGTTTTTGAAAAATACAATTTTGTATTCCATCTTTTCTAAATCCTGTGCCTGGGCATAAAAAACTTATGGCCTCTAAAATATTGGTCTTCCCAACAGCATTCTTTCCTTTGAACAAAGTATGTTCAAATTTAAAAACTTCTTTTTTGTTTATGAAATTTCTGTAGTTAGATAACTGTAAACCCTTCAGTGGTGGGGACAATTAAATTCTCATTGGCATTAAAATATATAAACTTGTTGAATCTTTAGGGTCCTTTACTATGACTGGCGATGATTGGTTGAGTAACTCTAAGATCATAGTATCTCCTTCAATCACATCTTGTAAATCCAAAATATATTTTGAATTAAAAAGTATTTCTAAACCCTCAGCAGCGTAGTTTGCTGCAACCTCTTCGTCTCCTTTGTTGCTATCGGTGCTAGTAGCCATAATCTTAATACTATTATTTTCAAATTGTAATTTAACTGTGGGTGTTTTGTCTTGATTTACAGTCGAGACTCTATCAATAGCATTAAAAAATGGTTCTGCTTCAACTTGCAGTAATTTGTCATTAGATACAGGTATTACTTTTTCGTAATCTGGGAAAGTTCCATCGATAAGCTTACTTATTATTATGAAATTGTCTGCTTCTAAGCTTACCTGAGTATCTGTGCATGTTATTTTTACCTTACCTTCAAAGTCCCCTAACATACGATCTAACTGAAGTATAAATTTTCTTGGGAGAATGATGCCTGATATATTAATTACATTTGCTAGATCTAACTCTGTCTTAGCTAATCTATGACCATCAGTAGCAACGCATCTTAAAGTGGAATTTGCTCCATTGGTTACAGTATGAAAGTAAATACCATTGAGATAATATCTTGTCTCTTCGGCAGATATTGCAAATTTTGTTTTATTAAAGAGTCTTTTAATCTGAGGTATAGATAGCTCGAAAGAGTTTATTGGGTCTAACGGTACAAACTTTGGGAACTCGTCTGCTGTTAATGCATTTAATTCGAAAACAGAGTTATCAGAATTTATTATTAATCTGTTTCCCTCTAATTTACATTTTACAATAGAGTTTTTTTTTGTTTTACGAATTATATCAGTAAGTATTCTTGAGTTAACCGTTGCTTCACCATTTTTTGAAGAGTCAGTTGAAACAAACTCTCGAATAGAGATGTCCATATCTGTTGATCTTATTTCAATTTGGTTATTATCACATTTAATATAAATATTGGATAAAATGGGAATAGTCGATCTACTATCAACAATTGAACTAACATGAGTTAAAACTCTTAAAAAAGCCTCTCGACTAACTCTAAAATCCATTTAGGAAGTTTGCAATATTCTAGTCAAAAGTTCAATATCTTCTGCTAAGTTAGGGTCATTGACCATAATTTCTTCAATAGTCTTAATAGCATGGATAACGGTAGTGTGATCTCTGCCACCAAATTTTCTACCAATTTCAGGTAAAGATCTGGTTGTAATTGATTTTGCTAAATACATAGCTACCTGTCTTGGACGCGCAACAGATCTTGATCTTCTGGGAGAATGCATATCTGATAGTTTAATATTGTAATGCTCAACAACTTTCTTTTGGATTTCATCAATTGTAATTTTTCTAGAGTTAGTTCTAAGTAAATCTTTTAATACATCTTTCACAAGGTCAACAGATATTTCGGAGTCCTGAATTGATGCATGAACAGCCAATCTATTTAAAGCACCTTCCATTTCTCTGACATTATTTGTAATTTTATTTGCTAAAAATTCCATTACTTCTTGTTTTAGCTGTAAAGATTTTTGCTCAGCCTTTGCTTGAAGGATACCTAATCGTAACTCGTAGGTTAAAGGGTGTATATCAGCAACTAATCCCCAGCCTAATCTAGATTTTAATCTATCCTCTAAGCCGTCAAGATCTGCAGGTGATTTATCTGCTGAAATAATAATTTGTCTTTTTTTGTCAATTAAAGTGTTAAAAGTATGGAAAAATTCCTCTTGGGTATTGTCTTTACCAATAATAAATTGCACATCATCTATCATAAGAACATCTACTGATCTGAACTGTTCTTTAAAGCTCATAATATTTTTAAACCTGAGGGCTTTGATAAATTGATACATAAATTTTTCTGCGGTTAAATAAACAACATTTTTTTTTGGATTTCTTTTTTTTATGTTCCAAGCTACTGCATGCATTAAATGTGTTTTACCTAAACCAACGCCTCCATACAAAAATAATGGGTTAAAACTTACTACCTCTGATTGCGCAACTCGTTGCGCAGCTGCATATGCTAGCTCATTGGGTTTTCCAACAATAAAATTATCAAAAGTAAATTTTGGATCTAATGGCGCAGAGATGTCATCATAATATGTGTCTTCATCATCATCTTTATCTTCATAGATTACTTCTGTGCCAGGAATAATACGGTCATTATTCTCTTTTACGAGTATAGCTAGTTTATCAATACTATGGCCTTGATCCATATAAGCTTTTTTGATGACTGAGGCATAGTTTTTTATTATCCAATCACGTAAAAATCTTGTTGGAACTGAAAGAGTGAGAGAGGTATCTATATGAGACTCAAAATAAATTGGTTTAATCCAATTTTGGAAGGTATCTTTGTCTAGAGACTTTTTTAATTCGGATGTTATCTTGGACCAGGACACATCTATGCCACCTTGATGCAGTTCGTCTTCCACTATCTATATTCCTTCCTCTAAACGCAGCCATATTTAAACATGAAAAGTTAAAAAAGAAGAATAAAAAAAAAGGTTTTTTTTAAAAAAAATATCTTGAAAAAAAGAATTATTTAGAGATTGCAGAAATATCTTTTTGGAGTTTGGAAATAGTTCTTGAGGCTTTATTAAGATGCATAATTTTCTTCTTAGTAGACTTATGCAAAACAGACATGACCATTTTTAATTTTTCCATTGATTCATCTACTTTTTTATCTTTGATAAGCTTATCAATTGCTTTCAATTGGGTTGAAACATTAGATTTTACTGCTTTGTTTACAGTTTTTTTTCTATCAGATTGACGAAGTCTTTTTTTTGCTGATTTATGTTGTGGCATATAAAAATATTGTTAACAGGTTGTTCGTTTAATAACGTTAATAACTTATATAGATTTTTTTATTTTTGTAAAGCAGGTGAAAAAAAGGTCGAACGACCATTTTGAATGATTTTTTTTATTTTATAGGATTTTTTTTTATAAATTACATGTTTCTTTTGGTAAACCTTAAACAAACTCTGGAAACTTCCTAGTGTTCCATCTGGAGATTTGTAATCATTTATAGATGAGCCTCCGTTCTTTAAAGATAACTTTAATACGAATTTGCAAGAGCTTATTAGCTGAGTCAATTCTGATAAATTAAGAGAGTTCGTAAGCCTTAGAGGGCTTAATCTTGAATGAAAAAGTGCCTCGTTTGCATAAATGTTTCCAATTCCTACTATCAAACTTTGATTGAGCAAAGCCTGTTTCAAAGATACTTTTTTGCTAATAAATTTATTATATATTTCTTTAATCTTTACCTTATTAACTAATATATCAGTGCCATAATTTTTAAAAAAAATTTCTACCTCTTTTATTTCTTCAAGTCTAAAAAACATACCAAACCGACGAGGATCATTGAAGACTATTTTAAATTTATCAAATTGAAGAACGACGTGATCGTGTTTCTCTTTTTTATAATTTTCATTTAAATAAAACTTTAATCTTCCACTCATACCTAAATGAACTATCAAATAATTATCATTATCCAGTCTTATAACGATATATTTTGCAAAACGTTTTACAGATATAATTTTTCTCTTAGATATAGACTCAAGATCTTTAAAGTTTAAACTTTTTCTTAATTTTTTTTGTGACTTACTTATGGAAATAATTTTTTTTCCTTTAACTTTTGAGGTTAAATATCTTATTGTAGTTTCTACTTCAGGTAATTCAGGCATGATGTCTAAAAATAGTTCAAATCAATATAATATTACAGATATTTTTGAAAATGTATCTCATGCAAAATATGACTTAATGAATGATATAATGAGTCTAGGCATACATAGGCTTTGGAAAAAATATTTTGTAGATCTTGTCTCATCTAAACATAACGCTAATGAAAAAATTTTAGATATAGCAAGTGGTAGTGGGGATATCTTCAATTTACTACCTATAACAAAAAATCTTTATGCAATAGATCCTGTCTCTGAAATGCACAATATATCTCGAAAAAAAAATAAATCTAAAAATATTAATTACCAAGTAGGATATGCAGAAAACCTACCATACAGGAAAAATTTTTTTCAAACGATAACTTGTACTTACGGTGTTAGAAATTTTGAAAATCGAAAAGATGGCTTTAGTGAGATCTATAGATGCTTAAAACAAAATGGTTATTTTTTAATTATGGAATTTGGCATACCAAAAAGAGATTTAATTAATAAACCATATAAAAACTTTTTAAAATATGTTTTGCCTTTTACTGGGAGTATCGTTGCTCATGATAGACATAGTTATAAATACTTAGCCGAGAGTATTATTTCTTTTCCCTCTCAAATTAGTCTTGTGAATGAGCTGAAAAATATTGGTTTTTCTCATGTTAAAACTATTGATTTCATTTCTGGAGCGAACAGCATATATATATTGCAGAAAAAATGAAAATATTAATTATTATTACGGGAAGTGTTGGCTGCTACAAGTCTTTAGATTTAATTCGTGAATGCCAAAAAAAATCAATTGACTATGAAGTTATTGCAACAAAAAACACATTTGAATTTATTTCTAAATTATTACTTGAAACAATTTGTAATAAACAAGTTTATTCTGAACTTTTTGACTTAGATATGGAAAAAAAAATTGGACATATAAAACTAGCTCGAGATAATTCTCATATTATTGTTTACCCTGCAACAGCTAACATTATTTCTAAATTTGCAAAGGGTTTTTGTGATGATCTTACGTTGACGTGTATGATTGCAGCAAACAAACCTATATATTTTGCTCCTGCTATGAACAAAGAAATGTGGGCTAACCCGATTATTCAAAATAATGTGGACTATTTAAAGAAAATTGGTCATCAGTTTATTGGGCCTGATGACGGCTCTTTAGCCTGTGGTGAATATGGAAGCGGTCGATTAGTTGACCCTGGCGAAATACTAAATCAACTTAAATAAGTGAAAAAAGCATTAATAACCATTGGGTCTACTCGAGAATATATTGATCCGGTAAGATATATCTCTAATGAGTCATCGGGTCGACAAGGTATGGCCTTAATAAAAAGTCTTTTAAAATCTAATTATAAAATTATTTGTTTACATGGATATATTCAAGTTAAACAAATAGTTTCAAAAAATGTTAAGTATATTTTTACTTCTAGTGCTAAAGATATGTTAAAAGAAGCAAAAAAATATAAATCAGTAGATTTAGGAATTTTTAATGCAGCGGTTAGTGACTATAAAGTTGAAAAATATAGTAAAGTGAAAATCAAAAAAAATAATGGCTTATCTTTAAAACTGATTAACAATCCTGATATTTTAAAATCAATGTCGACTGGAAAAAATAAACCTAAAATTACAATTGGATTTGCTTATGAAACTGACAATGTATTGCAGAATGCAAAAAAAAAGCTATTGAACAAAAATTGTGATTTTATTGTTTTAAACTATCCAACACCTAAAAATAAAATTTTTAATACTAACTATAACAATGGTATTTTGATTGGGAGATCGGGTGCCTCATTAAAAATAGGTAGTGTTAGCAAAACAATTTTTGCTGATAAAATAGTTAAATATCTTAAAAATATTAAAGCCTGATATGGTTGATATTAAAGTAAAAAAAATAGATGACAGTGTTGATCTTCCAGCTTATGAAACCTCGTCAAGCGCTGGAATGGATATTAGAGCATTCCTACCAAATGGAAATGTTGATATTGCTCCACAACAAACAAAACTAATTGGGACAGGGTTGATTTTTGAAATACCTGATGGTCTAGAGGTTCAAATCAGACCTCGAAGTGGATTAGCATTAAAAAACTCAATTACTGTTTTAAATAGTCCCGGTACCGTTGATTCAGACTATAGAGGCGAAATTAAAGTAATTTTAATTAATCTCGGATCAAAAGTTTTTGAAGTTACAAATAAAATGAGAGTCGCACAAATGGTTGTATCAAAATATGAAAAGGTTAATTTTAAATTAGTAAGCGATTTAAATGCTACAAAGAGAGGAAGTGGTGGTTTTGGGTCAACAGGAACAAACTGATAAACTAATAGAGGAGTTTGGAAGACAAATTCTAGTTCCTGGAATTGATGAGGCAGGACAACTTAATATCTCGAAAAAAAAGGTTTGTATAATTGGG
The DNA here is from genome assembly GCA_902610415.1 of uncultured Alphaproteobacteria bacterium. Lineage (GTDB taxonomy): Bacteria > Pseudomonadota > Alphaproteobacteria > HIMB59 > HIMB59 > HIMB59. Next base: position 52,516 of record CACLVL010000003.1, on the reverse strand, counting down.
TTAGGCGCTTTGGGAACTGTTGCATCACAATATCTAGTTCGATCTGGAGTTGGTGAAATACATCTCATTGACCATGATAAAATTGAAAAGTCGAATTTACATCGTCAAATAAACTATGATCAAAATGATATTGGAAAGTCAAAGTCAAATATCTCTAAGCATAAACTTAAAAATGTAAATGATACAACGATAATAAAAGAGCATTCAATAAATTTTGAGTCTTTTATTGAAGAAAATCCAGAGATTAAATTTGATTTAATATTTGATTGCACTGATAACCATCAAAATAAAATATTTTCTTCAAAATTTTCTAAGACAAATAAGATATCTTTTGTATCTATCTCAATTAACTCATCAGAAGGCATTTATTTTGCACAAGACTATCAAAAAAATAATTCATCATGTTTTGAGTGTCTTTTTCCGTATGCTGATCAGAATCACCGCTGTTTGAACAGTGCTATGATTGGACCAGTTGCAGGCTTTGTTACTAGTTTTGCTTGTATGAAAATTGTATATGCACTTGCAAAAAATAAAACTCAATTGGTGAATGAGATCAGCTTGATAGACCTTTTGACTTCAGACATAAACAAACTACAATTAAATAATAAAGTTTGTCCTCACTAATATGAAAACATTCACACCCCAATCTAGTTATAGTTATGAAGAGATTATTGAATGTGGAAAAGGGAATTTATTTGGAGAAGGGAATGCTCAACTGCCCGCTCCACCCATGCTTATGTTTGATCGTATAACCAGAGTTAATAAGGACGGCGGGGTCTATGGAAAAGGCGAAATAACCGCTGAACTAGATATTAATGCTGATTTATGGTTCTTTAAGTGTCATTTTTTAGGGGATCCTATAATGCCAGGTTGTTTGGGTCTTGACGCTTTATGGCAAATGTTAGGTTTTTATTTAGGTTGGCTTGGATACCCTGGAAAAGGTCGTGCTCTAGGAGTTGGGGAAATCAAATTTATTGAAGAAATAAAACCAGATAAACAATTAATTGAATATAAAGTTAGTTTAAAAAAATCTTTAAATAAAAAAGGGCTATCAATTGGTTATGGAGATGGACAAATAATACACAAAGAAAAAATAATATATCACGCTAATGATTTAAGAGTGGGTTTATTTAATGAGTGACAAAAGAGTTGTCATCACAGGATACGGTATAGTTTCTTGTATAGGTGATAACAAAAAAGAGGTTTTGCAAAGTTTAAAAGATGTGAAGTCTGGTATCAGTCATTGCAAAGAATACGAAGAACTTGGGATGAGAAGTCACGTACATGGCAAACCTAAAATAAATATTGAAGAAAATGTAGATAGAAAAATTTTACGTTTTATGGGTGAAGGTGCCGCTTATAATTATATTGCAATGAAAGAGGCAATTGAACACTCAGGACTTGATGAAACTCTCATATCAAACGTAAATACTGGATTAGTAATGGGTTCTGGAGGTCCATCAACATTTCAATTACAACAAGCATTTGATATAGCAAGAGAAAAGGGTGTTAAAAAAATTGGACCTTACATGGTTACAAGAACAATGGCATCAGGAAATTCTGCTACCTTGGCAACCCCTTTTAAAATTAAAGGTGTTAACTATTCTATCAGCTCAGCATGCTCGACAAGTTTGCATTGTATTGGTAACGCTTACGATCTTATTAGGCATGGACAACAAGAGATTGTATTCGCTGGTGGTGGAGAAGAAACACATTGGACAATGTCAATTTTATTTGACGCCATGGGAGCGCTTTCAAGCAAATATAATGAAACTCCCGAGGTTGCCTCCCGTGCGTATGACTCTTCTAGAGATGGCTTTGTCATTGGAGGAGGTGCGGGCGTTTTAGTGGTTGAAAGTTTAGATAGCGCTAAGACAAGAGGTGCAAATATTGTAGCGGAAATTCAAGGTTTTGGTCAAACATCAGATGGATATGACATGGTTCAGCCCTCAGGAGAAGGGGCCGTGAGATGTATGAATATGGCAACTCAGGGAAGGCCCGTTGATTATATTAATGCTCATGGAACATCCACCCCTGTGGGAGACATGATCGAATTAAAAGGTATAAGAGAAGTTTTTGGAGATAATGTTCCTCCAACAAGTTCCACAAAATCCTTAACTGGTCACTCACTTGGTGCTACTGGCGTACAGGAAGCTGTTTACTCTCTTTTAATGATGGAAAATGATTTTATGGTTGAGTCCGCTAATATTTCAAACCTAGATGAAAAGGCTGAAGGAATGAATATTCTTAGAGAGAATAAAAATGATGTTAAAATTAATTCTATCCTATCAAATAGTTTTGGTTTTGGTGGAACCAATGCCTCTATTTATATAACTAGTTATAATGACTAAGATTTTAGAGGGTAAAAGAGGATTAGTTGTAGGCATAGCTAATGATCACTCTATTGCTTGGGGTATTGCAAAGTCTTTAAGTGATGAGGGTGCAAGTATGTACTTAACTTACCAAAATGACTCTATAAAAAAAAGAGTTGAGCCCCTGTCTGAGAAAATTAATTCCCTTGGAATTATGCCTTGTGATGTATCTGACACCTCCTCTCTTGAAAGTGTTCGTGATGGAATTAATGGTAATATAGATTTTTTTGTTCATGCTGTCGCCTATTCTGATAAAAATGAACTTTCTGGAAAGTATTTAAATACTTCTAAAGAAAACTTTCTCAAAACTTTACATATTTCTGCATACTCTTTAACCGAGATGATAAGATTGTTTTCCACAAAGATGAACGATGGCGCTTCTATCATGGCACTAACTTATTATGGATCAACAAGATATATGCAAAGTTATAATGTAATGGGTGTTGCTAAGGCTGCTTTAGAAACTTCGATAAAGTATCTTTCTGTTGATATGGGTGACAGAGGAATAAGGGTTAATGCGATATCAGCAGGCCCGATGAGGACTCTGGCGGGTGCTGTAATTAATAAATCAAGAAAGATATATAATTATACTATTGAAAACTCGCCTATTAAAAAACCATTGTCATTAGATGATATTGGTAAATCATCAGTTTACCTCCTGAGTGATCTTTCTAAGGGAGTAACTGGGGAAATACTTTATGTTGACAATGGATATAATAATGTTGGTATGAGTATTCAGGATTTGTGATGAAGATACTTTTTATTTCTATCTTATTGTCTTTAAGTTTATTTATTTCTTCTTGTAATACAGTTGGGGGTTTTGCTAGAGGTGTCGTAGATGATGTAAAATCTATAGTGCCTGGAATATGAAATTAATATTAACGCTATCAATTATTGGGGTTTTAACTTTAACTAGTTGCAATACTGTTATGGGAACAGCCAAAGGTGTTGGTAGAGACGCTAAAGCAGTTTATATTTATTCAAGAGATGCGGTTTCAGGTAGACCTGTATCAGATAAATAAAAAAATAGCGCAGATAAATTTAAATATCTGCGCTAGAAATAAATTTTAGACTTCTTTCATACTGAGTTTTACCTTACCGGCACGATCAACGTCGAGTACTTTCACTTGAACTTCTTGGCCCTCTGATAAAACATCTGATACATTTTCTACTCTTTTTTGAGAGATTTGAGAGACGTGTAGTAAACCATCACGAGCACCCATAAAATTAACAAAGGCACCAAACTCAACGATTTTTACAACTTTACCATTGTATACCTTGCCTATTTCAGGCTCAGCTACGATGTCCTCAACCATTTGTTTTGCAGTATTAATAGACTCTTCATTGCTAGACGCAATTTTGACAATACCATCATCGTTGACTTCAAGTTTTGCTCCTGAGACTTCTACAATATTTCTGATCACTTTTCCACCAGATCCAATAACATCTTTGATCTTAGCTTTATCGATAGAAATAGAAATTACCTGAGGTGCATACTTTGAAAACTTAGTACGAGCTTCTGGTAAAGCTTCTGACATAATTCCTATTATGAGTTTTCTTCCACCTGATGCTTGATTTAAAGCTATCTCCATGATTTCTTTTGTTATACTTGTAATTTTAATATCCATTTGAAGTGAAGTAATACCGTCCATGGTACCTGCCACTTTAAAGTCCATATCACCTAAGTGATCTTCATCACCGAGGATATCGCTTAGCACAACAAAGTCATCGCCCTCTTTGATTAGTCCCATTGCAATTCCACCAATATGTTTTTTAATGGGAACTCCTGCCGCCATTAAAGCAAGAGATGAGCCACAAACGGTAGCCATAGAACTAGAGCCATTTGATTCAGTTATCTCAGAGACCAATCGAAGAGTATAAGGAAAATCCTCTTTTTTAGGTAACATCGGATGAACTGCTCTCCACGCCAGCTTACCATGACCTATCTCTCTTCTACCCGTTGAACCCATTCTTCCAACCTCTCCAACTGAGTATGGGGGGAAGTTATAATGCAACATAAAATGTTGTTTGTGCATAGGGTCAAGAGAGTCAATCATTTGTTCATCGTCTCCGGTGCCAAGGGTTGCAACAACTATTGCTTGGGTTTCTCCTCTAGTAAATAAACAAGAACCATGAGCTCTAGGGAGAAGGTCTAGTTCGCAGGTAATTTTTCTGACCTCGTCAAGTTTTCTACCATCAATTCGATTTTTATTTTTGATGATGTCACCACGAACAACATCTTTTTCAATATTTTTAATAATACTAGTGGCGGCTAATACTTGATCCTCTTCAATGTTATCTATAATTGAAGATCTGATTTCGTCTAACTTCTGACTTCTTTCTTGTTTATCAACAAGACCATAAGCCTCTTTAATTGGATCTGCAATTTTTGAGGCAATATCCTTTTGAAGACCCTCATAAAAATTAGGTAAAGAAGGTACATCAAATTTTTTGATCTCTGTCATTCCAGCAAATTCATGAACTTCTTTAATAAAAGTTTGATAAAAGTCGTGACCAAACATTACAGCCTCAAGCATAGTACTTTCTGGAAGTTCTTTTGCTTCGGATTCAACCATTAATACACCCTCTTCTGTGCCGGCTACAACTAAATCTAGAGCTGAATTTTCTAACTCTTCAATCGTTGGGTTAGCTACTAGCTTGCCATCAATATGACCAACTCGAGCGGCACCAAGTGTTCCTGCTACGGGCAGACCAGATATTGCAAGTGCAGCACCAGTTGCGTACATTGCTATGACATCTGGATCCACTGATCCATCATATGACAAAACTGTTAGTGTAACTTGAGTTTCATTTTTAAAATTTTTGTGAAAAAGAGGTCTAATAGGTCTATCAATTAATCTACAGATTAATGTCTCTCTTTCTGTTGGCCTTGCTTCTCTTTTAAAGAAACCTCCTGGAATTTTTCCAGAGGCATAATATTTTTCTTGATAATTAACTGTTAAAGGAAAAAAATCGATATCAGGTTTTTGAGTTTTGGCAGCACATATATTTGCCATAACCATGGTTTCGCCACAAGTTACAACTACAGATGCATCTGCTTGCTTTGCAATTCGATTAGTTTCTAAAGTGATTTGTTGGTTACCCAACGTAAAAGTATGTTCTATTTTCATCTTCCTCTTTTCTACTTATTACACCAATTAAAAAGTTTTACTTTTTTCTTAGTTTTAGTTTATCTGCTACTTCTGAGTACTTTCCTACATTCCTCTTCTTTAAATAAGCCATCAATCTATTTCTTTTACCAACCATCATCAGCAGACCTCTTCGAGAATGAAAATCTTTCTTATGTATTTTGATATGTTCTGTTAACAGATTAATTTTCTTTGTGAGAAAAAAAATTTGGGACTCTGGTGAACCAGTGTCATTATCAGCACGTGCTATATCTTTTATTTGTATTTCCGACATCAATACTCCTTTCAAAGTAAACATCATCTGACCAGGATGTCGCCCAGTTCAAATGGTAATAAAGTTGTTATGTAAATCATTTATGTTTGAGAAATCAAGAATTTTTTCATAGGGAATAGCTTGATTTAAAGTAAAAGTCCCTATTTTCAGTCTTTTTATCATACTAGCATATGCGATATCCCCTAAAGAATTTGCAAACTCTTCTGCAAATGCCCTCACATAAAATCCTGAATGACAATGCAACTCAATGTTCATTTTTGAGGCACTAGAAAATAAAACTTTTAGACTCTGAACTGATACTTTTTTATAGCGTTCTTTAATTTTTTCATTTTTCCTAGCCAGCTCATAAAAATTCTTGCCCTTTAATTTGTGAGCCGAAAAGTCTGGTATTTTTTGTTGATATGCTCCTATGTATTTTTTTAAATGATTAATTCTGTCTATAGTTTTATGACCAATAGGGTTCATTTTTAAAAATCTTCCCTCTGAGTCTAAAGTGTTTGTTGAAGCACCAAATCGTAACTCAACTTCATAACTTTTTTGATATTGGTGTATATTTGGTATTTTTTTAGTTGCTTTATTAATACCTATTAATAATAAACCAGAAGCAAGAGGGTCTAGGGTTCCTGCAAAACCAATTTTACTAAATGAATAACGAAATTTTAATTTTCTTATAACTCCAAAAGACTCAATGCCCTCTGGTTTATCTATAAGTAACCATCCACTGCTAGGAAACTTTTCTTTCATCAAAATTTATAACTTATCTAGCAGTGATTGTACTTTTAAAGACTCTTGAAAAGATTGGTCGAATATTAGAGATATCTTTGGAGTGTATTTACTTGTCAGAGTTCTTGCTATTAAGTTTTGTATTTCTCTGAGATAAAGTTTGTTAAATTCTTTAAATTCTGTCTCTGTAATATTATGAATAAGAAATATTTTTGCAAATCTTAGATCTTTACTAACTTTTACTTCAGTGATTTCAAAGCGAACAGTTGGAAATTTTATAAGATAATCTTTTTGGGTTACGAGATATTCGGAGACAAGCCTTTTAATTGAAAGTTCAACTTTTTTGGTTCGAAAACTTGGCTTATTGTCCACACTACAATTCTTTTTGAACTTCTTTAGTTATGTAAAATTCAATTTCATCTTTTTCTAAAATATCTGAGTAATCTTTAAATGAAATACCACACTCATAGTTTTCTCTGACCTCTTTGACGTCATCTTTAAATCGTTTCAGGGTTCCAACTTCTCCCTCATGGATAATCTTACCCTCTCTAACAAGCCTGATTTTGGCTGAGTTTTGAACTATTCCATCAGTAACAAAACAACCAGCTATGGTGCCAAACTTTGAAGATTTGAAAGTATCGCGAACTTCAGCGTGACCAATGATCTCCTCTTTAGTGTCTGGGGTGAGAAGACCAGAGAGCATTTTTTTCATATCATCGATTAATTCATAAATAATAGAATAATATCTGATGTCTACCTTATCACGTTTGGCAATTGTTCGCGCTTGAGGGATAGCTCTGATATTAAAACCAATAACTAATCCTTGAGCGGAACTCGCTAGGCTCACATCACTCTCATTAATTGCACCAATTGAATTATGGACAACATTAATTTTAACTTCTTCATTGCCCACTTTTTCTAAGGAGGAAACTATTGCTTCAAGAGAGCCTTGAACGTCTGCTTTAACAATAATTGGGAGTTTTTTCATGTCTCCCTTCGATACATTTGCCATCATTTCTTCTAATGAAGATTTTTTAACTGACTGCGTGTTTTCTAGTTTTTTTTGTTCTTTTACTTTTTCTGTAATATCTTTTGCAATATCTTCATTAGGCATAACATAAACTGTGTCGCCTGCTTGAGGGACTGAGTCAAAGCCCAACACTTCAATCGGCATACCTGGATTTGCAGATTTAATTCTGCTTCCATGCTCATCTAGTAAGGCTCTCACTCTTCCAAAAGCTGACCCACAAGTAAAATGATCCCCTTCTTTGAAAGTTCCATTTTTCACTATTACTGTTGCAACCGGTCCTTTACCTGTTTCAATTTTAGACTCAACAACTATTGCTTCAGCAAGCTTATCATGCTCTACATCAAGGTCTAAGATTTCGACTTGTAATAAAATATTGTCTAGTAATTTTTCTAAGTTTGTTTTTTTTATGGCAGATATCTCTGTTTCTAGTACATCACCGCTGTAACTTTCTACGACCACTTCGTGTGTTAACAAATCATTTCTAACAATGCTTGGATCGACATCTGGTAAGTCCATTTTATTAATGGCGAGAACGATCGGCACTTTAGCTGCTTTGGCATGTGAAATAGCCTCAATTGTTTGGGGTTTTACACTGTCGTTAGCAGCCACTACTAAAACAACAAGGTCCGTTAAATTAGCACCTCGCGAGCGGATGTTTGAAAAGGCTGCGTGACCGGGTGTATCTAAAAATGTGATAGGATTGTTCTTATGTTGAATTTGATAAGCCCCAATATGTTGAGTAATACCACCTGACTCTTTTGAGGTAACATTGGTATTTCTGAGTGCATCCAATAATGACGTTTTGCCATGATCAACGTGGCCCATGACAGTTACGATTGGGGGTCTTGGTAAGATTTTAGAATTTTTAGTTTTTTGATGATTTGCAATTTCATCTTTTAGACTAATTGCCTCTGCTCTTTTAGGAGTGTGTCCTAATTCTGTAACAATTAATTCGGCCGTATCACCATCAATATATTGATTAGCTGTAGCCATAATCCCACTTTTCATTAAAGCTTTTACAACGTCTCCTGTTTTTTCGGACATTCTACTAGCTAATTCTTGAACAGAGATTTTGACAGGGATGTCAACTTCACGAACGATTTTTTGAGAGCTAGTAAGGTTTGGTTTATATTTAGTTTTTTGTTTTTCTCTATTTCTTTTTGTTTTTGCCAGACTCGGCATTTTTTCATAATCAGGTTCTTCATCTAAAAGGTTGTTAACTGAAATAGATGATAGTTTTTTTTGAAATGCTGTTGTATTGAGAGTAAGTTTTTTTCTAGGCGCAGCAGTGCCTGCAGGGGCAGGTGTGGCAGGTTTGCTTATCGTTGTTGATTTTGTGTTCTTAGTCTCTTTTGTCATTCAAAAAATTTAGCTATTAAGAAAAATCTCCCTAGCATCCATAATAATTTTTTCAGCAGCAGACTTTTCAACTCTTTTTTGGAGTATGCCCTCTTTACCAACTAGTTCATCAGTTGCTAAATCAGCAAGGTCTTGACGAGAAAAAATATTATTTTCTATCAGAGTAGCTAAAATTTTATTATCAAACTCTGATATTCCTTTAATGTAATCATCTAAATTTGAAGCTTGGATTAATTTTTCAAGCTCTGCTTTTTCATTTTCCATAAACTGTGTTGCACGAGCATATATCTCAGCTGCAAGTTCATTATCAAAGCCTTCAATCTTTTCTATGTCTTGGATTGATGCGTTAGCTATTTTTTCTATGCTTGAGTATCCCTCAACCGCTAGTAATTGTGCAATCATGTCCTCGAGGTCGAGCTTTTCAGCAAAAAGAGAAGTAATTTTTTTAAATTCTTCTTGTCTCCTCTCGGCGTCTTCTTTTTCTGTTAATATATCAATTTCTAAATTAGTTAAAATTGAGGCTAATTTAACATTTTGACCTCTTCTGCCGATAGCGATGCTAAGTTGATCCTCGGGTAAAACAATCTCTACGCGGTTAGAGTCTTCAAACTCATTGACTTTTGCGACTTGTGCAGGAGCGATAGCGTTTTGAACATACATCGACTTTAATTCATTCCAATTTACAATATCAATCTTTTCCCCTTGTAATTCATTTACAATAGCTTGGACTCTAGAGCCTCTCATACCTACGCATGCTCCAACAGGATCGATGGACTTATCGTTTGCTCGAACCGTAATTTTTCCTCTACTGCCCGGGTCTCTTGCAACAGATAGAATTTCTATTTGACCTTCATAAATTTCAGGGACTTCTTGTTCAAATAATTTTGCCATAAATTGAGGATGTGTTCTTGAAAGAAAGATTTGATGACCTTTAGCTTCTTCTTTAATATCAAAAAAATAAGCTCTAATACGGTCACCATTTTTAAAATTTTCTCTTGGTATAAGTTCGTCTTTTCTCAAAAATCCCTCTGCTTTACCAAGGTCAACAATTATATTTCCAAATTCAATTCTTTTAACAATACCTGATAAGACTTCTCCAACACGATCTTTGAAGTCATTAAACTGTCTACTTTTTTCTGCCTCTCTGACTCTTGAATAAATTACTTGTCTTGCCATGTTAGCTGTCACTCGTCCAAAATTAACTGAAGGCAAAGGAATTGTTATTTGTTTTCCTACTTCTGTATTAGCGTCATACTTTTTTGCATGATCTAATAAAATTTGATTTGACTGTAAAACAGGGTCAATTGTTTCAACTACATCTTTAATATGTGATAAACTGATATTACCAGTCACACGGTCAATCACTGCTTTGATATTATTGTCCATACCATATTTAGACTTTCCAATTATTTCAAAAGACTCCTCAAGAGCCTTCATGACTATGTCCATTTCGATGCCCTTCTCTTGTGAGACGACTTCGGCAATTTTTAATATTTCTGTGTTATTTAGCATTATCTTTTCTAGTTAAAAAAAAAGGCGGGATAACCCACCTCCTCATTGTTGGTTAATAATTTTTAAGAACGCTAAAATAGAATAATTTATGATTTTTGTCTAAGGCTTTTTTCTCGAATTTAGTGTGTAAAGCGTTGGAATCACTGTATTCCCAAGATTTCGGGCTAATATTTGGCATGGTGTATTTGGATTTTTTCATTAAAGCTAATGCTTCAATAAAATAATCACCATGGTCAGTTGCAAAACGAATAAATCCTTTTTTTTTGAGTTTTTTAGTAAGGTTTTTGACAAGTTTTTGGTTCACGGTTCGCCTTTTTTTATGCCTATTTTTTGGCCAAGGATCTGGAAAATATATCCTTATTTCCTCAAAATAGTTATCTGGCATTAAGGGTAACAGCTCTTGGATGTTTAAATGGAATACTTGAAGGTTCTTTAATTTATAATCAACAGAGTTTCGAATAGCTCTCAGTACTCCATCAGCAAAAATATCACAACCTATAAAGTTAACTTTAGAATTAGATTTTGCGTCTTCGCTTATTTTTTCTCCATCTCCTATTCCAATTTCTAAAATTCTAGGAGTTTTAATTTTGTTAAATAATGTTTTTTTTGGTTCGACAAGATATTTTGTATATTGTTCGAGTCTTAAAAAAGACTTTCCTTTTTTTCTTCCAAAATATTTATTTTTTGATTCGAACATATAAAAAACTAAATAGGAAAATTAAGAGAAGTAAAACTATTACTGAGTTTAGTGTTGAGGAGCAGATAGATTGGTTTTTAGTAATAGGGTGTTGGTAATACAGATAACCTTTTTTATTACTTGCAATAGTTTGAATAATTTTACCTGAATAATCCACTATAGAAGTAATCCCAGAAGGTGTTGATCTAATGAGAGGTTTTTGAAATTCAACGCTTCGTAAAAGAGAGTTTGCTAAATGCTGGTGGGGTCCATACCATTTACCAAACCAAGAGTCATTTGAAATTTGTATAACCATATCTGAGCTACAAATCTCTTTATTAATAGATTGATAATTGAATATTGACTCAAAACAAATCATGGGGACAGCATTTATATCTTTAGGTAGATTAAGAGTTTTTTGGACATGACCTGGTGTATAGTTCATTCCTAAATTTAAAAACTTACTCACTAAGGGTTTTATAAAAGGTATGTATTCACCAAATAATACTAATTTTTGTTTATCATAAAAATCTATGATCTTTCCCTGATGATCAATAACATACAAACGATTAAATAATTGATCTTCTTCAATGGCACTTGAGCCAACTATTATTTTTTGATCTTCGTTAATCAAGGAGGATACTCTGCTCAGTAGTCCTACCCTATTATTTAAATCAATAGGCAAAGACCCCTCTGGCCAAATAATTAAATCTGTTTTTGGTGATTTTGAAAGGGCCTCAATTGTTAATTGTTCATATTTATCAATATTTTTTAGGACATCAAATTCAACTAGTGACTCATAGAGGTTGGGCTGTATTAGAAGTATATCAAGTGTCTCATTTTCTGCTTTTTTAATATTATTGTTTTCAATAAAACCAAAAAAATAAAAGAAAATACTTAGTGCTAATAAAACAATAGGTATGATTTTGTTTTTATAATAAAGAAAATAAATCATTAAACCGACAATTAAATGAGCCACAAGACCTAAGCCATATACACCCAGATAAGGTAATGTTTTTAAAATCCAAATATTTTTGTAGTAAATAATCGCTGTGGGATTCCAAGGAAAGCCTCCGAAAATAAATTCTTTTAATAACTCAACTATAGAGAGACCTAGAGGAAGTAAAAAAATTAGTATTAATTTTTTTTTATAGAGCGATAAAATTAAAATAGTTGCTGAATAGTGTAAGAATGCAACAAACAAAGAGAGGATAGAGACTAAAATTATTCCTAAAAATAAATATCCTGTCCCTCCTGAATAAAATGACTGGATAATCCAGCTAAGAGTAACTAATTGGGTTACTAAAAAAAAATAAAATATTTTTTTTTTAAAAAAAACATCACTTTTTAAAATATTTAAAAAAAATATTACAAAAGACAAATAATAGAAAAAAGATATGCCAAACGGGGGAAGTGAAAATATATATAAAGCAGAACAAATAATTATTAGGTATGATGGCCTAGATATAGAGCTGAATAAATTATTGAGATTTAACACCACTAACCACAACTTCAAGAATTTTTCTTGTTGATACCTTGTGAATGGTGAAAGATAATTTTTTATTAATTGTAAATTTTTCTTTTTTCTTGGGAATGCGGCCTGCCATATTGAATATTATACCACCTATTGTTCCAACATCCTCTTTTAAATCCTCGGGAATATTTACATCGAATTCCCTTTCGAAATCATCCACTAGCATCGCAGCGTCCATGATAATGTTCTCATTCTTTTGGCGGTACATTGGCGCTTCGTCCTTGTCATGCTCGTCTTCAATCTCACCAACTATTTCTTCCACAAGGTCTTCAATGGTTACTAAACCCGTCACACTATTAAATTCATCCATCACAATCGCTAGGTGAATGTTTTGTTTTTTCATTTTTTGTAGGAGGTTGAAAACTGGTGTCGCTGAAGGAATATAGATAACTTCTCTCAGTAAACTCTTGATATTAAAGGATTTATTATTAATTTTTTTAAATAAGTCTTTAATGTGAACCATTCCTAAGCAATGCTCTAAGTCATTTTTAACCACAGGCATTCTTGAGTGTGCTTCTTTATTAATAATTTTAATGATGTTTTCTTTGTTAATGTTTTGATCGATAAAGATTATTTCACCCCTAGGCACCATAACATCATCAACTGTTTTTTTGTGTACCTTCAAAAGATTATTAAAAATCTTCTTCTCTTCATTTTTTGCAATCCCTGAGCTGTCTGATGTTGCAGAAATAAGGTCTATGATATCTTTTTTAAAGTTTTCATCTTGTATTAGTTCTTTGACTAATTTAATTGCTAAATTTTTTTTAATTTTCATGTACTTTTTTTAAACCTAAAAATTTCATAAAAGTATTCTCTAAGAATCTCATATTTCTTCTTGATTGTTTATCATAGTGGTCATAGCCGAATAAATGATGTAATCCATGGCTCACAAGCATATAAAAGTTTTGTTCATTAATTTTTTTATTTTTATTTAAAATATAACTGTCTGCAATAGCTATATCACCTGCAAAGTCTCCATCAGGAAAAGATAGTACATCTGTTATTTTATTCTTTTTTCTAAAATTTTTATTCATGCTTTTAATTTCATCATTTGAAACAATTTTTATTGTAACTTGTGTTTTGTGATCTGCTTGATGAATAGTTTGAAAGTATTCTGATAATTTTTTAATCTTTTCTTTTGAGCTTTCCAGAAATTTTTCTAAATTATCGTCTCCGATTATCTCTATCACAAATTTTTTATTACTAATCCTCAAAATTACTTATCGTAAGCATTAATTATTTTTTCAACTAATGTATGTCGACACACATCACTACTATTTAAATGTACAAAGCCAATATCTTTTACTTTTTCTAATTTTTCCATCGCATCCTGCATTCCACTTTTTGCATTATCGGGTAAATCTTTCTGACTTAAATCTCCTGTAATCACCATTTTTGAATTTTGCCCTAATCTAGTCAGAAACATTTTCATCTGAGTTGATAACGTATTTTGTGCTTCATCTAAAATGATAAAGGATTTATTCAAAGTTCTTCCTCTCATGAAAGCAAGGGGAGCTATTTCTATTAAATTATTGACCATTTTTCGGTCAATTTCCTCACCTGGCATCATTTCATATAAAGCGTCATACAAAGGACGTAGATAAGGATCTATCTTCTCTTTCATATCTCCAGGTAAAAAACCAAGCCGCTCTCCCGCTTCAACAGCAGGTCTTGATAATATCAAGCGATTAATTCTTCCTTCAACAAATAAACTTACTGCATAAGCAACAGCTAGGTATGTTTTCCCTGTACCAGCAGGACCAACTGCAAAAACAATATCTTTTGATCTGATCTCTTTTAAAAAGATTTCTTGATTTTTAGTCTTTGGATAAATTGTTTTTAATTTTGTATTAATTTGAAATTTTTGATCTTGTTCGATTTGCTCTTTGATATAGGTAGGTTTTGCTAAATCAATATTACTTTCAATTTCCTCAGCAGAAATATCATTATTTTTTAATTTTTTGTATAAACCTTCAATTATAAAAAATGCTTTTTCAACTGGATCTCGATTTCCTTTGATAGATAAGAGATTACCTCTAGTATAAAGCTTTACTTTGAATTTGTTTTCTAAAACTTTTAAATTTTTATCGTGATACCCAAATAAGCTTGAGAGAAATCGATTATCCTCAAACTCTAATTGTTTTTGGTGAGAAGAAATATTTACTGGACTCAATTAATTTTTTCTCCAAGTAAAGAGTGTGTTAAAACCTCTTTAATTTGTACAGGTATTATTTGACCGATAGTTTCTTTTTCACCTTGAAGCGCTACACTTTGATTAAATTGTGACTTCCCTTTGATTTGTCCAGTATGTTTACCGGCACCATCGATTAAAACTTGCACCGTCTTTTTTACAAACTGGTTGTTGTATTCAATTTGTTGTTGATTAAGTAAATCTTGTGTGATCTTTAATCGCTCATTGAGAATTACATCATCTATTTCTTCACGATCGGCTGCAGGTGTACCTGGTCTTGGGCTGTACTTAAAAGAATAAGAATTCATGTATTTAACTCTTTCAATTAGTTCGATTGTGTCTTCAAAATCTTTGTCTGTTTCTCCAGGAAAACCAATAATAAAGTCAGAGGAAAGTGCTATATCAGGTTTTACTTTTCTTACCTTTTCGATGATTTCAAAATAATAATCCCTAGTATGTTTTCTATTCATTAATTTTAAAACTTTGTCGGAACCTGATTGAACAGGAAGGTGAAGATAGGGCATAAGTTTAGAGTTTTCACCATGAAGGGAAATAAGGTCATCAGTCATATTCACAGGGTGACTTGTAGAATAAGTAATTCTTTCAACTCCATCTATTAAACTAATACTGTTAATAAGAGATGCTAGATTATTTGATTGACCTTGAGTGTCTAAACCATGATAGGCATTAACATTTTGACCTAAAAGTGTGAATTCCACCACACCCTGATCAATTAAAGATTTAACCTCATCAGAGATTTCCTTAACTGTTCTAGAATATTCTGATCCTCTTGTATAAGGAACAACACAGAAATGACAAAACTTATCACAGCCTTCTTGGATAGTCACAAATGCAGATTTATTCGATGTATTCGTTTTAATATGATTGAGTGTGTCAAATTTTTCATTCACATCAAATTCAGTAATAGATGTCCTAGGTAAATTATTTTTATCTAAAAATTTATTTAATGAGTGAATGGATTGTGGTCCGATCACTAAGTCCACATAGGGTGCCCTTTTTTGAATTAATTCACCTTCAGCTTGAGCTACACAACCAGCCACGATAACTTTTTGGTCTTCTTTTCCTTTTTTATGAATTTTTCCTAAATCTGAAAATGTTTTTTCTGTTGCCTTTTCACGGATGTGGCAAGTATTTAAAACTACATAGTCTGCATTTTGAAAGTCATCGGTTTGATTGATATTATGAGAAAGAAAAATATCTTTCATTTTATCAGAATCATAAACATTCATCTGACAACCAAATGTTCTAATATAAAATTTCTTATTTGATGGCATTAAGGGATTTTACAAACAAAATTGCGTCTTGCGAATTTGGAGCGTTTATAGACTTACTCCGGTAATAGTTTTTTCTTTCATTGTAGGCTTTATAGCCTAATTTTTCATAAAGTTTAATAGCAAATTTATTAGAGGAGCTTACCTCTAGGAATATTTTTAGTGATTTTTTGTTGATATTTATCAATTTTTCAAGCTCTTTCATTAAGTTTAAAGCAAAACCTCTGTTCCTGAATTTTGGCAAAATTGCGATGTGTAAAATTTCAAATTCATCAAGATCTGAACTTTGGTAAAGATAGTGCCCTATAATAACACCTATAAAGTTGCTATCTAAGCTCATTTCTATGTTAATACTTTTTTTATTATCAAAGTGCTTATCAATGGAGTCATTGCTCCACAAAATTTCCAAGGGTTCTTTATATTGAATTAAAAAATCTGATGAATTTGTTTTCTTGAAACTATAAGTCAAGATAAAAGTTTATCATAAAACGATAAGACGATCTTTACTTTTAAATGACTTATGCCAAGATGCATTTTTATTTTTTATGTCTACAAATCAAAAACTTTATATTAAAAAAAATTCTCGTATTCATTCATCTGGCTTGTTTGCCAAAACAGATATTGAAAGTGGTACTCGAATCATAGAATACCGTGGCCTAAAAATAACAAAGGCTCAATCAGACAAGATTGCAGATGTGCATATTGAAGCTAATAAAAAGGAAGGGAAAGTTGGTTCTGTTTATATTTTTACGTTAAACCAACGCTATGATATTAACGGCAAAGTTTCTTGGAACTTAGCTAAATATATTAATCACTCATGTGACCCTAATTGTGAAACAGATATTATCAGAGGAAAAATTTGGATAAGTGCAATCAGAGATATAAAAAAAGGTGAAGAGCTTTCTTATGATTACGGTTACGACATGCATTATCTTGAAGACCATCCTTGTAGATGTGGTACTAAGGATTGTGTTGGCTTTATTGTAAGAAGCAACTTACGTTGGCGTGTAAAAAAGAAAATACAAAATAAAAGGAAACAACTTTAAGAATTGTTATACTTACCTTCAATCAAGAAATGAACCTCTTCCATAATGTTAGTTACATAATCTCCAATGCGCTCAATGCCTTTTGAAATCTGAATTAAAGCTAAAGAGTCTGGTATAAAATCGTCATGTCCTTTCATATAAGAGAGGACATCTTTAATAAAGTTTCCATGAAGAGTATCAATTATATTGTCTCTCTCGGCAATTTGATCAGCTTGAGCTAATTTTCTCTCAAATAAACAATTCAATGCATCGTGTGTCATCACAGAGGCTTTTCCACCTAAAACTTCAAGTTTTTCAATTAGCTGATCAGGGATATTCGTGCTGACTCGGTATCCTTTTTTTGCAACAGTTGTTAAATGATCCCCTATTCTTTCCAGATCTCTGATAATTTTAATTGAGCAAAATAAAAATCTTAAGTCGTCTGCCATGGGCTGTCTCATTGCAATAATCTGGAAGACTAAATCGCTAATATCATGATTGAGTTGGTTAATTAGGTCATCTTTTTCAATAACTTTATTTGCTAAATTTTGATCTCTTGAAGCAACAACTTTTAAGGCATCGCTGAACTGTTGTTCTAAAATTGATCCCATCTTTACTAGCTTTTCATTAATTAAATTTATTTGATTTTCATAATTTTTATCTGTGTGCTGCATTCTTAGCCAAACCTTCCTGTAATATAATCATTAGTTTTTTGGTTATCTGGTTTCGTGAAAATTTTAGTAGTATCTCCCTCTTCAATTAAATTACCTAAATGAAAAAAAGCTGTTTTATCTGATACTCTAGCAGCTTGTTGCATAGAGTGAGTAACAATAATTATAGTATAGCTCTCTTTAAGTTCAGTAATTAGTTCTTCAATAATAGAAGTAGCTATCGGGTCAAGAGCAGAACAAGGTTCATCCATTAAGATTACTTCTGGCTTGACGGCAATAGCACGTGCGATACACAGTCTTTGCTGTTGGCCGCCTGATAAACTAGTGCCTAGATCATCTAGGCGATCTTTAACCTCTTCAAATAGTCCTGCTTTTTTAAGAGCAGTTGCTACAATTTCATCCATTTCATTTTTTTTATCAGTAAAGCCATGAATTCTAGGACCATAAGCAACATTATCGTAAATTGATTTTGGGAACGGGTTAGGTTTTTGAAAAACCATTCCTACTTTTTCTCTAAGTTGTTCAACTTCAATTTGATCCTTGTAAATATCTTGATCATTAATTGAAATTTTTCCCTCAACTCTACAAATTTCGATAACGTCATTCATTCGATTTAAACATCGCAGAAAAGTTGATTTACCACAACCAGAGGGTCCGATCAGAGCAGTGACTTTATTTTTTAAAAAATTAAGAGAGATATTATTTATGGCCTGTTTATCACCATAAAAGACATTAACGTTTTCAGTTGTAATTGCGTTTACCATTTTTTTTCATATTTCTTTCTGAAATAAACAGAAACAAAATTTACAACAATTAAAAAGATCAACAATAAAATAATAGCCGAAGAAGTTTTTTCAATAAATCCTCGCTCCGCACTCTCTGACCATAAATAGATTTGAGCAGGCATACCTACGGCTGGTTCTAAAGGGGTATTTGGAACATTCATAATAAAAGCAACCATTCCTATCATTAGTAATGGCGCGGTCTCACCTACCGCTCTAGCCAAGCCTATAATTGTACCAGTTAAAGTTCCAGGCATTGCCAGTGGAAGAACGTGATGAAAAACAACTTGATTTTTTGTTGCTCCTAAAGCTAAAGCACCTTCTCGAATAGATGGGGGCACAGCTCTTAATGACGATCTACAAGCTACAATAATCGTGGGTAAGGTCATGAATGATAAAACCATGCCTCCAACTAAAGATGTAGATCTTGGTAAACCAAAGAAATTCAATAATATTCCTAGGCCCAGTAAACCAAAAATAATTGATGGAACAGCTGCTAAATTATTAATATTTATCTCAATTAAATCAGTAACTTTACCTGACTTGGCAAATTCCTCTAAATAAATTGAGGCAAATATTGCTATCGGGAAACTAAGTAAAAAACAAATGAGAATTGTGAAAACTGATCCCATCACCGAACTGGCGACACCAGCAGACTCAGGATCACGAGAGTCACCCGATGTAAAATATCTCTTATTAAATACTTTTTTTACTTTTCCAGTCTCAATAAATTGATCATAAATACCTAATTGAAAATTATTTATTGATCTTTGTTTTTCTGGAATATTGCGATTGAAATTACCTTTATGAATCTGATCTATATCAGTTGAAGCTGTAAACAATAATTCAACTTTTTGATTTAAATATTCGGGATTTTTTAGAAGATAACTTTGAGTCTCTTTGTCGATCTTTCGATAAAATAATTTTTTAATTTGTTTTATTTCATCTTTCGAGTATTGAGAGAAATTTTCTTTAAAATTGTGAGAGATAAGTTTTCTAAATGATGCATCCTCAATTTGTTCACTAGAGGGACTATCTTCTAACTTTAAAAGTTTTTGATCAAAATAAATTTCCATTAAAAAACTTGTTTTATAAAAACCTCCTACACCAGAAGAAAAAATATTGACTATTAAAGTTAAAACAAAAAGAAGAGAAAGGCTGACTGCAAATATACCGTATAATTGAAATCTTGTCTCAGCTTTTTTTCTTTTGATCAAATTAGTCATATATTTCTCTATATTTCTTTACAATTTTAAGAGCAAAATAATTTAGGAATAAAGTGATAAAAAATAATGTTAGTCCTAAAGCAAAAGCAACTAAAGTTTTAGGATTATCGAACTCAGTATCTCCCGTTAATGCTGTAACAATTTGAGTTGTAATTGTTGTTGCTGGCTCTAAGGGATTGATAGTTAAATTTGCTTGAAGACTAGCTGCCATAACAACAATCATTGTCTCACCAATTGCTCTAGAAATAGCTAAAAGGAAAGAGCCAATAATACCGGGTAAAGCAGAGGGTAATATAACTTTGATAATCGTTTCAGATTTTGTAGCACCCAATGCATATGAACCATCCCTTAAGCTTTGAGGGACAGCATTAATAACATCATCTGATAATGATGATACAAATGGGATAATCATAACTCCCATCACAAGACCTGCTGCTAAAGCGCTTTCAGAGGAGACTTCAAAACCCATTGATTTCCCAAAAATTACTATCTTAGGGGCAACGACCAAGGCTGCAAAAAAGCCATAAACTACGGTTGGAATTCCTGCTAAAATTTCAATAACAGGTTTAGAAAAATCTCTAATTTTTTTTGGTGCATACTCTGCAAGATAAATAGCTGACATAAGACCTAGAGGAATGGCAACAATCATCGCTAAAAAAGCAATGAGCAGCGTTCCTCCAAGCAAAGGTATTATTCCAAAAGCATCTCTTAAAATATCTTTGTCAATTGTTTCGGCACTATCAATTACAAAAGCTTTATTTGGACTCCAATTCAGACCAAATAAAAAATGTAATGGATTGACATAGCTGAAAAAATTTAATGTTTCAAAAACAAGTGAGAGAAAAATTCCTAGAGTAATTAAAATAGCAATAAGAGAACAAATTTGAATAAAGCGATTAACGATTTTTTCAACAGTCCTTTGGCTTTTAAAATTAGGAATAACTTTTTTTCTAGCAATTAGAAAAGCAAGAATAGAAGATAGAGTAAGAACTAAA
Organism: uncultured Alphaproteobacteria bacterium; assembly: GCA_902610415.1. Taxonomy (GTDB): domain Bacteria; phylum Pseudomonadota; class Alphaproteobacteria; order HIMB59; family HIMB59; genus HIMB59. Next base: position 31,705 of record CACLVL010000003.1, on the reverse strand, counting down.
TAAGTGAGCAAAGAAAATATTTTGTCAAAACTTATAATTTTTTCTGCCGCAAATTTTTCTAGATCAGTTTCATTGCCAAAAGAAATCCCTAAAGACAAATTTTTAACTTTACTCATGAACAAATTAATTTCATCTGAGTTCATAATGCTTAATGAGTCTCCTAAAGTTAAAATTAGATAATTTTGTAGAATGAAACTTTTACCGATAAGCAATCCAAGCCAAATAATTATAGCAGGGACAAAAATATAGAGAAAAGCTAGGTATCCATAATATGCAGGAAGGCTCGCTAATTTTTGATTTTTAGATAAATAAACAGATTTATTTTTATTGAGATAAAAGCCTACAATTGAAAGCAGTAATAAAAATAATACTGGGTAGAACATTTAAGACTTTTTTATATCAAATTATCAAATGCAAAAGGGGGCTATTTGCAGCCCCCCCCCTGTGAATAAATTAAATTTTCTTTTACTTACAAGCAGATCCAAAACCACTTAGATCTTTCAATGGATGTTTTTTATCAGCACAGGCTTGTAAATCCATTGTTGATAATTCTTCTACAGCTTCAATTGTCCTCTCTGTGAGATCATCAGTAATAGGGGCCAAACCATATTCTGTAAGATATCCATCCTCCCCGATTGCATCATCAGAAACCATAAGTGATGCATACTCTTGGATACCAGGTACTACTCCTATATGTGCTTTCTTAATATAGAAAAATAAAGGTCTAGCATTAGGGTACTCATAAGATTGTATCGTTTCCATTGTAGGTTCTACACCGTCAATAATACTGCCTTGAATTTTATCTTGGTTAGCACTTAAGAAACTATAACCAAAATATCCAAATCTCTCAGAGTCCTCGGATAGTTTTTGAACGATTAAAGTATCGTTTTCTCCCATTTCAATTGTTCTTCCGTCTTCTCTGTAAGACGTACAACCCTCATCATCACCTTTAATTTCCGTGTAACCCGATCTCTCACACCCCTCTTCCATAACAAGGCCATCAAATGCATCTCTTGTTCCTGAAGTTGGAGGAGCAACGAGTACTTCAATTTTGTATTCTGGATATGAGCTATCGATTTCATTCCAAGTGGTATAAGGATTTGTGACAATTTTACCGTCAACTGGAACTTCAGCCGCCATTGCTAAAAAGATATGCTCTTTTTTTAAATTGAATCTGTCCGCCTCAACACTATTAGAGAAGGTCAAACCATCGTTGCCAAGAACTACTTCAATAACATCTGTAACACCATTATCTAAACAAAGTTTTGCTTCTTTTGCCTTCATAGGTCTTGAAGCATTAGTAATATCAGGAAAGTTAGTTCCTAAACCACCGCAGAATAATTTCATGCCTCCACCAGTTCCAGTGGGCTCAATAGTAGCTCCGTTATAACCCTCTTCACTGAATCTCTCTGCACCAATTGTTGCATAGGGGAAGACTGTAGAAGATCCAACAATACTAATTGTATCTCTAGCGTAAGCGCTTGAGGCAAATGCTAAGAGAGCTATTATTGTAAAAATTTTTTTCATTTTTATTTTCCTTTTAGTTATTTAACTTGATTCATACAGATTAGAACACCACATTTAAATTAAAAATATATGTTAAAATATATAAAATAAACATTGCAATAATCATTGTAATGATAGGGAGAACAACCCAACCAACAGATATTTTTCCTGCGACTGACCATTTAACCTCTTTACCCCCTTTTAAAAAACCTATGCCTATGACCCCTCCAACGATAGCTTGTGAACTAGAGACAGGAACTAATGGTATTGCGGGTAAGTTTAATGAAGTTAAAAAACTACTAATTCCCTGTGAGGCAAATAAAAATAAAACAATGGAGTGTGAAAGGACTATTACAAATGCTGATAAAGGTGATAGCTTAAGTAAATCATTTCCAACAGTGAACATAACTTTCTTTGAGTAAGTAAATACTCCAACTGCTATTGCTAAACCTCCAATTAAAAAAAGTTGTTGAACAGATGTGATTATAAAAAAGTTCGATACATTAATGTCTGTAAATGGAGATATATTGACAAAAACACCCATCACGTTTGCAATATTATTTGCGCCAAGGCTGTAAGCGCCAAAAGCACCAGCCAATAATAGAGCTGTCCTTGTATATGCATCTAATCTTAATAAGTGTATTTTTGAAGATGCAATAAATTTTTTTAGTCCAATGTATATTCCAATCGATATCAAACCCGCTAAAATAGGGCAAATTATCCAAGTTGCGAAAATTGTTGTTAAAACACCAAAGTCAATACTTGATCCTGTAAAAATATTCCAACCAATTATTGCGCCCACAATGGCTTGAGTGGTGGAAACAGGCAAACCAAACTTGGTCATCAAATAAACAGAGAACCCAGCGGCTACACAACATGCAAAAGCACCTGGAAGTGCATTTATAGCTCCTAATTTTCCTAGCGTTTCAGTTGTCCCTGCTCCGCTAATCACAGCGCCAAGGATAACAAAGATACTGCATATTATCGCAGCTGTTCTAAAGTTAACCATTCGGGTGCCCACAGCTGTTCCAAAAACATTTGCCGCATCATTAGCACCTAAAGACCATCCAAGAAATAGTCCACCAAGTAAGAAAAGTAAAATAGTTAATTCCATAAGTTAATTAAACTGAGCGTTTAATTGAATAAATAATTAATTCGTCAGCTATATCTTCAGCTTGATCACATATACGATCAATTTTTTCTACAAAATATCTTAGGTGCATTTTTTGATCTAAGTTAAGATCTGAATTAAAGATCCTTCTGGCAAGAGAACTAAATTTAATATCAGACTCTTTTTCAAAATAAGTTACTTTATGTGCATTATCTCTTACTGATTTTGTATCGCGAAAAAAAGAACGCACAGTTAAACATAAAGATTCAACACAACTTACAACTGTTTCGGTGAGACCTATTAAATCTTCATGAAACTCCTCTGGGAAATTGGGTTTTTGGATAGAGAAGTGATAACAATTACCCTGATACATTCCAATTAGCTCATCTAAGTGTTCTAAAAGTCTCAGCACGTCACTTCTTGCATCAGGTATTAAAGTTTCCTCATATAAAGCGTGTTCAATCTCTTTTGTGATTGTATCTGCCTTACTTTCCATTTCTGTGACTTTTTCCACCATTTCATCAAAATTTCCATTTTTAGAATGTGTTAAATACGTTCTGACAATAGACTTAAACGCTAAACCAACTTCAGAGAGGATATTGACAAATTCATCGATATCTTTTTCAAGTTTTTTGGTGTCACTGAATAATGATATTTTACTTGTTTTTAAGCCGAACATGATGGGGTGTGTTACCTTTAAAACTTGAAGATATTACAATTTTATATATGTAATTTCTAGAATTATTAAAAAAAATCATTATTTTTAGCTTTTTTCTTTAATATAAACTTAAAAATGAGACACCCCACACAGCTTAAAACTAAATACAAACAGGAAAAGGAAAAGCTATTTAAAAAACTAGCTAAAAGTAATAACGGTTTTTATTTTAATCAAAAACACACAGATTTAGTTGACACAATTGTAAAAGATATTGTAAGCGAAATTAAAAAAACATACACCGTAGAGGATTTTACTTTAATTGCGGTTGGGGGATATGGACGAAAAGATTTATCTCCAAAAAGTGATGTTGATTTATTATTCGTTTATAAAAAATCAAATAAACATTTAAGAGGTTTTATTACTCAATTAAATAATACACTGTGGGATATTGGATTAGAAGTTGGAATATCTTTCTTAACAATTAAACAGGCATTAATTGACTCCAAGAAAGATATAAAGACAATTACAAAATTTATTGAGAGTCGTTTTATCATTGGTGATGAAATTCAATACGGTGAGTTTGTTCGGTCCATTAAAATTTTAATTGGAAAACAAAATCCACTAAAACTCAGCGAATTAAAACTTATTGAGTTGGTTGAAAGACATGACTATAGAATAGGAATTAAAAGTAATTTAGAGCCGAATATCAAAGAGGGTATTGGGGGTCTTAGAGATATTCATACCATACTGTGGGTATCGATCTTTATGTTTAACATTTATAAATTAGAGGACTTAACGTCTATTAATATTTATACCAAAGAGGAAATTAAACAATTAAAGAGTGCTTGGAAATTTCTCTTAACCATTCGAGCATTTATTCATTTATTTAACGAAAGCAAAGGCGATGTTTTATCTATTGAAAATCAATTAAAAATTTCAAAAAAACTCTCTTACAAAGACAAAAAGAATGAAAAGGGAGTGGAGATTTTTATGAAAGATTTGTTTGTGAATGTTGCAAAGATTAATTCCCTTTTAAGAACCTTTTATTCAAAGCTTCCAGAGGATTTAATAATCAAAACGATTTATAAAAGAAAACCCACTAAAACTAAATCACTAGAAAAAGAATTTATAATTGAAAAAGGTTTTCTGAATCTAAAAAATAATTCCCCTAAAAACCTTCAACTAAAATGGGCAAACGTCTTTGAAAAATCCTTGGAACATAATTTACTCATTCATCCTCGCTTTTTAAAAACCGTTGAGGAAAAGAGAAAAGTTTTAAAAAAAACTACTGATAAACAACACCTTCAGTCATTTTTAAATATTGTTGTCTCCAAAAAAAATCCTATACAGGCCCTTCATGATTTTAATGATACTCAGCTATTTAGCGAAATATTTCCTGAGTTTGGCAGAGTTTGGGGGCAAGTGCAGTTTGATATTTATCATCACTATACCACAGACGAACACTTATTATTAACACTACACAACCTAAATGAGCTAAAACAAAAATCTTTTTATAATGAAATATATAGTAGGTTATCCTCAAGAGAAGCCCTTCACATCGCTTTACTATTTCATGACATCGGAAAGAAGGGGCCAAAAAATCATTCTGTTTATGGAACAGAGTTAACAAATAAAATTTTAAAAAGACTTCCTGTATCACAAGAAGTGAAAGAATTAACATTGTGGCTAGTTGAAAATCATTTAGTAATGAGCGATACAGCCTTTAAAAATGACACGCAAAGCTCTGAAGCAATTGCTAAATTTACTTCTATTTCGAACACAGAAGAAAAAATAAATTCATTATTTCTATTTACCTTGTGTGATATCGCTTCTGTTGGACCAAATATTCTAAATGAATGGAGAATAAGTTTGCTTAGAAGTTTGTTTTATAATGCAAAAGACTTTCTTCAAAGAGGTTTAGATACAAAAACTTATTCGTCCTCTGTTCAAGAATCCTTGAAGAAGTCTGTATTACAACAATCCGATATAAGCCTAAAAAAATTTATCAAAAAGTCCATCAAAGAATTTCCTGCTCCGTTTTGGGAAGCATTTTCATCCAGAATGATTGTAGATATATTTAAAATTTATCAAAAAAATAAAAAAGTAAAAATTATTAACTCAGTAAATTTTTTAAACTATGAAAATAAAGAATATAGTGCGGTTATCGTAACGAGTAAAAATAGACCTGGCATATTAAAAGACATTGTCTCTGGGTTTACTCATTCTCAATCAAATATTCTAAGCTCCAGAATAATCTCTTTGAATAACAATCAAGTAATTGATGTATTTTGGGTAACGAACTTCTTTAATAAAGGTGTTTTAGATCTTAACGAGCAAAAGCGAACAGCGAAACACGTGATGAGCGCTCTTGATCAAAAAGATTTTAAACCCTTGCAGTCATTTACCAAAGATCAGCAAAAACTAGCCGTCAATCCTCAAATTACAATTGATAACGAGATGAGCAAGCAAGTCACTACTTTTCAAATATTATCAGGCGACAGACCGGGGCTTTTAATGGACATTCTAGGAGTGTTTCATGATAAACAAATTAGCGTTCAATCAGCAAAAATCTCCACTTATGGTGAGAAAGTTTTTGATATTTTTCAATTAACAAATAGTAATAACCAAAAAATAAAAGATACAAAACTGCTTAAATCTATAGAAAACAATCTGATTTCTATTCTTTAGATATTTTTATGAGTCAACTGAAGTCACTCGATCTTATCAGATAATTCTGATATCAATTTTATTAACAATAAAATATGACTAGTTTCCAAAAAAGAGTTTTTTCTGGCGTTCAACCAACAGGCACACTGCACTTAGGTAATTACCTTGGTGCTATAAAAAACTTTGTGGAACTTCAAAAAGAATTTGATTGTATTTATTGTGTGGTGGACCAACACGCAATCACCGTTGAGCAAAATCCAAATAAGCTTCGCTTGAACACGCTAGAAGTATTAGCATCATTTATTGCTGCAGGAGTGGATTACAAAAAACAAATTATATTTCAACAATCAAGTGTGGCAGAGCACTCTCAACTCGCTTGGGTGTTTAATTGCGTAAGTCGTATTGGTTGGTTGAATAGAATGACACAGTTTAAAGATAAGGCGGGAAAAAATAGAGAAAACGTAAGTGTTGGGTTAATGGTTTACCCTAATTTAATGGCAGCTGATATTCTTGCATATCTTGCAACGCATGTTCCAGTTGGTGATGATCAAAAACAACATTTAGAATTATCAAGAGATATTGCACAAAAGTTTAATAATGATTTTAAAGTCGATTTCTTTCCCCTGCCTGAACCTTTAATCTATGGCAATGCTACGAGGGTGATGAGTCTACGGGACGGAACTAAAAAAATGTCAAAGTCTGATGCCTCCGATCTTTCCAGAATTTTATTAACTGATAGTGATGATGATATCAGCTCTAAGATAAGAAAAGCGAAGTCTGACTCAGACCTTATTCCAGAAGACATAGACCAATTACAAAACAAACCTGAATGTTTAAACCTAATAAATATTCTTTCTACTTGTTTGGACAAGAGTATTGAAAAAACTTTAACGGGCTATGCGGGCAAAGAGTACTCAAAATTAAAAAACGATCTTGCAGATACTTTAATTCAAGTTGTTCGTCCTGTTAGGAGAGAGTTACTCAATCTTCTCGATAACAAGGATGAATTAAATAAGATTTTGCAGGTAGGGAGTGAAAAAGCATCCACAATCGCAGGCCCTATTATCAAGGAAGTCTACAAGATAGTCGGTTTTAGGTAGACACTTGGGCTTGAATTTTCCAATTTTATAGACATATTATTATCAATGTTTGTACAAACTGAACCGACACCAAACCCAGCAACCCTAAAGTTTTTGCCAGGAAAAGAGGTGATGACAGATGGAACAATGTTCTATCAAAATCAAGAGTCTGCCTCAAACTCTCCATTAGCAATGAACTTATTCAATATTAAAGGCGTGGAGGGAGTTTTTTTTGGGTCGGATTTTATCACTATCACTAAAGGCAATGATAATGATTGGACTCTTATGAAGCCTGCTATCTTAGGCTGTATCATTGAGCACTTTACAATGAACAAACCTGTCATTTCAGAAAACACAGCATCAACGGAGCATGTCATTGATGAAAACGACAGTGACGTTGTAAAGAAAATTAAAGAACTTCTTGATAGTAAGGTAAGACCCGCTGTTGCGATGGACGGTGGAGATATAATTTTTGACAAGTATAATGAAGGAATAGTTTTCCTTCAAATGCAAGGAGCCTGTCAGGGATGTCCTAGCTCTACGGCTACTTTAAAAATGGGAATTGAGAATATGTTAAAACATTATATTCCTGAAGTCCGTGAAGTACGACCCGTTGAAGCCTAGTTTTTTTATTTTTTTTTTTGGATTTTTTATAAATTCTCTTCTTAATGCAGGAGAATTCGATAGTTGGGTAGATTTAAATAAATATTACAAAAAAAATGATTTTATGCCTGAGAATTTAACTGAAAAGAACATCGATCACCTTCCTATTATATCTGAATTGCCAAAAGATTTTTCAGACATTCAAGATGTCCCAACAAAGAAGAAATTATTTTACCTCGTCACACTTCCTATAATTTACAAAACCAATATTTTAATCATGCAAGAAAGAAGAATGGTTGTGAATATAGAAAAAAAGTTTGCTAGAAAAGAATTAAATGAAAATGAAACCAATGAGGTGATTAGACTATCTAAAAAGTATAAATTAGATTACAGCGAGATTAACAAAAAACTATTTAAAAAACTTAAACAACGTATAAACATTATTCCTATTTCCCTTGCTCTAGGACAGGCGATTATTGAGAGTGGCTGGGGCCAGTCAAGATTTGCTAGTGAAGGAAACGCTCTTTACGGCCAATGGACAACCCGTGAAGATAGAGGAATTATTCCCCAAGAAAGAGATGAGGATAAAACTCATGCCGTTTTAAAATTTAATAATTTATCTGAGAGCGTTGAGGCTTATATGTTTAATATCAACACGCACCCTGCGTATTATAATTTTCGAGTCGTGAGACATATTGATGAGCGCCTCAAATACACAGATCCCATCAGTATGAAGGTGAAATATTTAGCGGCTTACGCTGAAATTGGCGATAAATATGTTGATCAATTAGAACTCATTATTGCTTCAAATAAACTGCAAGATTTTGATCGCTTCAAAATTAATTAATTAAATACTGATAACCAAACCAAAAAATACCGTTATTAACTTTTGTACAATTAAATCTTAATCTCCCTTTTACAGGAAGTCTGTTGAGTTCAATTAATAATTTACTACTTAGGTTTGTTGTTGTTTGATTAAAAGAGCCTTGAAAATCACTGATGAAACAATTGATGTTCGATGCGTCTTCTTGAAAATCTAAAACATATCTTGTAATTGGTTCTATTTGATAAGGATTGCTTGGTTGAATGTCTACGTTATTGAAAGGTAAAACACTGGACGCATCTTTAATACGATCAGTAGATCCATAGTTTTCATTAAGAGGAAATCTAGGAATAAAATACTTTTGATTAATCGAAAAGGCTCCTGAGTGTTGACCAAAGGCAGCATCGAAATATTGCGAAACAACCTTTTGTGCTGTGGAGCTATTCTCGCCAAAAGGATAAGCAAATAAATTAGGAGCAATACCTAAGTTTTCCAAAATAAGCTTTTGAGATTTTTCTATTTCGTTCGCTATTTCTAATTCACTAAGAGTGGGTAGACTGGAATGAGAGTGTGTGTGATTTTGAATATCAACACCTCTATTTAATGCATCTTTGAGTTGGCCCCAAGACATATAATTTTGCCCACCAATATTTTCTGTATTTAAAAATAAAGTAACAGGTACTTCAAATTTTTCAAAAACAGGTAAACCCACCTCATAAAACGATAAGTATGCATCATCAATTGTTATAGAAATAGATTTTTCTTGTAATTTATCTGGGAACAAAAGATTTTTTACTAAAATGAATTTAAATCCTTGATCCTTTAAATATGTTAAATGACTAACTAATTGTTCTTTTCGAATATTTGTTGAAGGGTACTTAATTTCATCAAAACGGTGATACATTAAAATGTTATTTGGAATTGTATCATTTACACTTGTTGCATAGGATGTATTAACTGGAATTACAAAATTAAATATAAAAATGACTATTAAAATGAAAAATTTTGAAATCGGCATCGATAGTTCTTTATCATACTGTTCTATTACCTTATTTAAAAATGAAAAAATTATTTGGGATAAAACAGTAAAAAGTAAGTTTGGACATGAAAAAGTTTTATCTAAATTGTTGGCCGACTTAGTAAAAAAAACAAAAATAAAGGCTGAATATATTAAAAAGTTACACCTCAACAAAGGGCCAGCGCGCTTTACTGCAATACGAAATTGCCATTCGCTCATGAAAGGCTTTTTTATAAGCCACAAGGTGGAAATAGTGAGCTACTCAATTTTTGAGCATTTCTTTTTGGGACTTAAAAAAAAACCTACTAAAAGTATCTTGTGTTTAGTAGATACAAATAGAAGAGATTTAGCTATTCAAAAAATTGATACATCTGGCAAGTTAGTTGGCAAGACAAAGACTTTAAAGATTAATTCAGATCTTATTGAATTATTGAGTCAAGATTATTACCTAATAGGAAATGCTACAGAGAAGCTGAAAGATATTTCTGAATTTAAATTTATTAAAAGTAAGACTTTGTCTGTAACGAAATTAAAATCAAATTATTTTGTAAATAAATATTATAAAAAAAAATCTAATTATAAGTTTCCTAAAATTATTTATCCATACTCTCCTATATAGAAGATTAGAAGTTTAAAAAAGAGTATTTTCTTTCCATGTATTTTTGATGATAGTCTTCAGCTGGACAATAGTTTTTAACAGGCTCTATAACTGTAGTGATTTTTTGATTAAATTTACTTTCATTTAATTTTTCTGTGATATGTTTAGCTACCTCTAATTGAGTATCGTCGTAGTAAGCTATAACTGAGCGGTATTGAGAGCCACGATCTGGGCCTTGTTGATTTAAAGTTGTGGGATCATGGATTTGGTAGAAAAACTCTACTAAGTTTTCGTATGATATTATTTCTTCATCAAAAGTTAAAAAAACAACTTCAGCATGGTTTGTATTACCTGTACAAACTTCATCATATGTAGTTTTATCTGTTAAACCTTGAGAGTAGCCAACTTGGGTTTCAATGACTCCCTTGATCTCAGAGAATTTTTTTTCTGGTCCCCAGAAACATCCTGCTCCAAATAAAGCTTTAGACATTCATTTTACCTTTGAGCTGGGTTTTTTGTTCACTTCTTTGATGAATTCGTTTTCTCCAAATTTCATAACTTTTTCGTTTTATATTATTTTTCATAATTTTTTTTACATCCCCTTCATTAATTTCATAAATTTTTGTTATATGACTAAAATCAGTTTGATCATCCCATGCCATTTGAATAATGTCACCAATCTGAGTTTGATTAAATTTCATATTTAATGATACAAATCAGGGATGTTTTCAGATCTATAACAGTTTGAGGCATACCCTTGCTCTTGGGTTACGAACTTAAACAATTTTCCTGCATGTGGTTGTCTTTCTGCCTCGATATCATTTAGACCAACAGATGCTGTTGTAATAAAAAGCTCATTTAAATTTTTTCCACCAAACGTACAGCTTGTTACTTTTGAAACAGGAAGTTGTAATATTAATTTGAGGCTGCCTTGTTTATCAAAGCAACAAACTTTACCACTCCCCCACATTGCAACCCATAAGTTGCCTTTTTTATCAACGGTCATTCCATCGGGATTTCCATCGATTTTGTTCATAGAAAGAAAAATTTTTTTGTTTATTCCATTACGAGACAAGTCGTTTATTGAAAAGATATAAATTATTCTTTTTATAGAGTCCGTTACGTAGCCTACGTTTCTCTCGTAATCAAAAACTGGTCCATTGGAAATAATATAAGAGTTATCAGAATAAATTGGTTTTAAATTAGTATCGTGGCATATGACTTTACCCGTCTGAGACTTTTGCTGAATATCCATAGTCGATATCCATATCTGACCATTTAAATCTACATCTGCATCATTAATTCTATTATTAGGGCTTTCAAACTTGATCTTTGTAAGAAGTTGTTTTTTTGATAGAGAGGGATGAATAGAAAAAATAGAGTCGTAAGAGCTCATGATATAATTTTTATTGTCTTGTAAAAGAATATTAGTCACACCGTCTGGTACAGTGAAATGTCGCTCTCCGCTAATCTCTTGATCTGTTTCGATTATTTTATTTTCATAAATATCCACCCATAGCAACTTGTCATGCCTCCAGTCCCAGATTGGTCTTTGTCCTAAAACACTTTTATAAGATTGATGACAAACAGATGGTTGTTCATATTTAATTCTCACATATAAAACTATAAACTATATAAGTCGAAGAAAAAAGTGGACAAGATATAACTTAGTTTCGATTGTTATATTTTGTTTTTAATATAGAAATTGCATGTGAACTTTATTTACCTAATAATTTAGGAAATTGATGACTTTTATAATCCCATTTAAATATTTCATTTTTATTTCGTTACTTATTATTACAGTGAGCTGTGAAACAACTGATGTGGAAGAGAAAGTTATAAAACCAGAACCCGTCCCTAAAATTATATATACCCCAGAGGTAGAGGAAACCGTTGAAGAAAATGAGGAGATTGTTGAATATTTCAAAGATATAGAGCTATTTTTAAATAAACCCTTGAACGATTTAATCTTAAAATATGGAAAGTCTGATTTTTCAAAAATAGAAAAAATTTATGAGTTTCATAGATTCAATACTGATAATTGTAGAATCTTTATACAAAACAAATCATCAGATAAAAAAATAGTTAATATTACGATTTATAATTATAAAAATAACTCGTTCATCGAAATGTACTCGAGAGATTTATGTACATAAATTTTAAACAGATAATCATTTAACAAAGAGTAATAAATAATATATTTAATCCTAATGAATATTAAATTTTCAATATTTTTATTATTTATATCCTTTAATTGTTTTGCTCATCACCCTGGGAACAAGATAGATGCCGAGAAGCCTTATCCTTTGATTAATTTAGAAATTATAAAAGATAAAGTGGATGGATATAATTTATATATTGATTTAGAAAATTTTACATTAAACCCCTCACAAATTGGAACTGAAAATCAGTCTAACATGGGATACTTACAATTATTTATAAATGATATAAAAATTACAAGAGTTTATTCTAACTGGGTGCATGTTCCTCAACGCTTTTTTAATCTAAAAGAAAATTTTATAAAAATTACATTTAATTCAAATCTTTACGATGAATTTACTTTAGAGGGAAAACCTCACGAATACATAGTAAAGGTTACTGATGATTAAATTTTAGTAACCCAATTAAGTATAATATATCCTCTGTGAATTAAATGAGTTTTTATGCTTTATAAGGTAGTGAAGAGTGGTGCAATACTATTTTCAATGCACCGTTTTTAGTTTTTTTATAACCCCAGCTTTTATCAACTTTAACCTGATCTCCTTTTTTGTCGATCAGTGTTACCCAACCCATCCACATGGCAATACTCTCCTCTACAAATGTTGAGGATGTTTCTGATTTAACTTCACGCCAAGACTTAATTCCAAATCCACTATCCAAAGGGTACTTTGGGTTATTTCCAATAAAATAAGATAAGGCGCCCTCTTTATTTGATCGAAATGTTTGGCTGCCCCCACTCAGAGTTGGTTTAAATAAGACTGGCCCAAACTCAAACCCATATAGCTGATCTAACATTTCATTTGCAACAATTGTGGCATCATCAATGCCTGATTTTTCATAAGCTTTTGAAATTGCAATTATACTTTCGCCCCAAGCTATACGAGCAGCAACTAATTCATTTTCATTGATTGTCATTTAATGTGAGCCGTTTCATTTATTAAAAAATCTTTTTCTTTATTTAACACGATTGACAATAAAGTTTACAAGACTTGACATGTATAGCAAGGCCTCCTTATTTGTACCAAAGAATTTTTGCATTGTTTTGTAATTTTTATTCTGTATTTGATTTAGATATTTCGTGCATTCAATACGACTAAGCTTATAAGCAATACTAGCTTTTTTTGAGTCTTTTTTAATTTTTTTACCAACTTCGCGTTCATTGCCCCATCTATCTAACATATCATCTGTAATTTGAAAAATTTTTCCAATGGTATTACCAATAATTTTTAATTCTCTCTTCTTACTCACATTCAAATTTTTTACGTTTAAAAGAAGATTGAAGCACAAACTAAATAGAGCACCTGTTTTTAAAAGATACATCTCTTCTATTTGTTTTATACTAGAATTTTTTTTCATATAAATATCTAAGGATTGTCCTGCTATCAAGCCTTCCATGCCATTAGCTTTGGAGAGCATCTCAATTGAATTTACTTTTTGACTAGCAGATAGATATTTTGACTCTGCTAGAGTTTTTACTGATAAGACCTGGAACATATCTCCAGCTAAGACAGCAGTGGCCTCATCAAATTTTTTGTGAACAGTTAGCCTTCCTCTTCTATAGTCGTCGTTATCCATAGAAGGCAAATCATCATGAATTAAAGAATGAAGATGAACACACTCAATTGAGAGGGCAAAGTCATCTAGTAGGATAGACTTAATATTTAAAAATGAACCCATATAGTAAAGTAAGAAAGGTCTGATCCTTTTCCCCCCAGTTTTGGCAAAGTAAAGCAATGCCTTTTTGATGCGTTTATCGGGTGATTTTAATTTTTGAATGTGTCGGAGGAGCTTTTTGTCAAAATTAAGAGAAAATGATTTAATTTGTGTTTCGTCGAAGGTTGCACTTATTTTCATGTACTTACAAGTTATCTAAATAATGTGACGTATGATTATCAAAAATGAATATAATGACTCCAATAAAAACTAGATAAATAATGAAATTAAAGATTTTCTTAGTTTTTTTGTTATTTATGTAGCTTTTGTTGAATTTCAGTAATATCCATAACAACAGTGTGGATAAAAAGAATAAAAACCCATTAAACAGTACACTATCTTGAAAAATAGCCATTTTTTTACCCACTATACTCCCAAAATATATTAATAAAAGTCATATTAAGTATTTTTTTTTTGCAATTAATACCTATAATCCCTTCAAATTAGCAAATCCTAACTATTAGGATTCTGTTATAAGTTTTAGAACTTAAGAAAAGGAGTACTCAATGATTAAGTTTTTGAAATCAATGGCTATCCCAACAGCTGCACTAGTTGCACTGCCAGGAATAGCTTCTGCAAGCGTTGGCTTAGAGCCAAACGACTTTGTTGGGATATCTTTTTGGGTTATCTCAATGTGTATGGTTGCCGCTACTGCATTCTTTTTTTTAGAGACTAACAACGTATCAGGAAAGTGGAAGACATCTCTTGCACTTGGTGGTCTTGTTTGTTTAGTTGCTGCAGTTCACTACTTCTACATGAGAGAAGTGTGGGTAACAACAGGTGCTACACCTACTGTTTATAGATATGTTGACTGGTTAATCACTGTTCCTTTACAGATGATTGAATTTTACATAATCCTTGCTGCTGTTGCTACAGTTTCAGCTGGTATTTTCTGGAGACTATTAATTGGTACTTTAGTGATGCTTGTAGCTGGTTACGCTGGTGAAGCAGGCTTCATTAACGCATGGGCAGGATTCATTGTAGGTCTAGCTGGTTGGGCATACATTTTATATGAAATTTTTGCTGGTGAAGCTGGTAAAGCTGCTGCTGACAAGTGTCCTGCAGCTGTTCAAACAGCTTTCAACACAATGAGATGGATCGTTACTGTTGGTTGGGCTATTTATCCTTTAGGATATTTCTTCGGTTACTTAACTGGAGGAGCTGATGCCGTAACATTAAACGTTATCTATAACGTTGCTGACGTTGTGAATAAGATAGCTTTTGTCGCAGTTATTTGGGCTGCTGCAGTAGCATCATCAGGCAAGAAAGCTTAATAAAGCTTTATAACCTATTTAAACCAGGCAAGGCTAACTTGCCTGGTTTTTTTTATCTAAAATTCCTATATTTTAATAATCTTGAGTAAAAAAGTTGTTGTAATTGGTGGAGGGTTTGGAGGACTAGCTGCAGCGTTAAGGTGTAGAAAGCTAGGTTTTGACGTCACTCTTATTGAGAGGCTTAACATGCTTGGTGGAAGGGCTAGAGTGTTTGAGAAAGATGGCTACAAACACGATGCTGGACCAACAGTAATAACAGCACCATTCTTATTTGAAGAACTATTCAAGTTGTTTGGAGAAGACCTCAAAGATCATTTAGATTTCAAATCCTTAGACCCTTGGTATAGGTTTTACTTTCATAGTGGGAAAACTTTTGATTATCGACCTTCTATAGAGGATACAAATAATGAAATTAGAAAATTTGATGAAAATGATGTCAAAGGCTATGACAAATTATTAAAAACATCAAAAGATATTTTTGAGATAGGCTTTGAAAAGCTATCAGATAAACCCTTTATTTCATTCTGGGAAATGGCAAAACAATTACCCTCTTTAATCAAACTAAAGAGCTATTTAACAGTTAGTCAACTGGTAAATAGCAAATTAAAAAATAAGTATCTAAGGAAAGCATTTTCAATACATCCTTTGTTAGTTGGAGGTAATCCATTTACAACAACATCTATATACGCATTGATACACTACCTCGAGCGAAAATGGGGAGTGTACTTTTGTATGGGCGGTACAGGTAAAATTGTAAAAGAGCTAGAAAATTTAATGATAAGGCAAGGCATTAATATAAAAAAACAGTCCGATGTTGAAAGAATTTCTATAACTAACGGTAAAGCAGAAAATGTTGTGCTCACAGACGGAAGTAAAATAGAAGCAGATCTTGTGATATGTAATGCAGACCCTCCCACAGTTTATAGTGAGATGTTGCCTTCAAAGTATTCAAGAGACAGTCTTTTAAAGCCTAAAAAATTTACACACTATTCTATGGGTCTGTATGTTCTTTTTTTTGGATCTAAGAAAAAATTTTCTAACGTTGCTCACCACACTATTTGGATGTCTGAAAGATATAAAGAATTACTTCACGATATTTTTGAGAAAAAAATTTTAACAGATGATTTTTCACTTTATCTTCATCGACCTACTGCAACAGATGAAACTTTTGCGCCTGAGGGATGTGATAGTTTTTACGTGTTATGCCCTGTTCCCAATCTTCAAGGAAATGTTCAATGGGACACAGAAGGGCCAAAACTTAAAGATAAAATAGTCGAAGCCTTAGATAGAACCGTTATGCCGGGATTAACAGAAAATATAGAGGCAGAGTTTTGGATGACTCCTGAAGATTTTAAAAAAGATTATAGATCAAAATATGGAGCAGGGTTTTCAGTAGCTCCAATATTTTCTCAATCAGCATGGTTTCGTTATCACAACAGAGATAAAAAAATATCAAATCTGTATTTCTCTGCAGCGGGATCACATCCAGGTGCTGGAATACCAGGAGTACTGTGTTCAGCTAAAGTGATTGAGAAACTTATAATTAAGGATTTTAAAGTTAGTCATTAAGGTGACATCTTTTAAAATAAACACCTATAGCATTAAATCAGAGGGTAAAAGTTTTTATTGGGCAAGTTTTTTCTTACCTAAGAAAAATAGAATTGCTGCTTCAAAACTTTATAGTATATGCCGCTATCTAGATGACGTTGCTGACAGTTCAGATTTAGATACGTCCTCTCAAATAAAAGATATATTCGAACAAGTTAAGGAAAACAAAACATCTGAGATCAATATTTTCTTTGAACAAAACCAAATCAATTTAAATATATTAAATGATTTAATAGATGGATTAATAAGTGATCAACAAAATGTTAGAATTGCTAATGAGAAGGAATTAGTAGAGTACTCCTATAGAGTGGCTGGAACAGTTGGCTTGATGATGCTACCAATTATTAATACTAAAAATAATGAAGCCAGAAAACATGCTGTTGATCTAGGAATTGCAATGCAATTGACTAATATTGCAAGAGATGTGTTTGAAGATGCTAAATTAAATAGAGTGTATTTGCCTCAGGAATGGATAGGTGAAGTTACCTTAAGTGATTTAACAGATAATAATATTGATGAACAAAAAAATAAAATAATTGAATTATCAATTAAGAACTTAATAGAGCTCTCTGAAAAATTTTATGCAAATGGTTTTTGTGGCATGAAATTTATTCCTCTAAAAACAAGATTAGCGATATTTTTCGCAGCAAAAATTTATAAAGGGATTGGTGATAAAATTAAAAAGAAAAGGTATGCGTATCAATTCGAAAGAGTTTATTTAAATAAATTAGAGAAATTATGGATTACAATAGCCTCAATACCTGAATTTTTATTTTTAAAGAGTATTTTTACATCCTATAAACCAATTAGAGATAATTTTAAAAATGAAAATATATGACGTCGCTTTTATAGGTATGGGCGCTAGTGCTCTAGCTACAGCTAAATTAAATTATGAGGGAACGAGCCATAGTCTTATTGGTATCGATAAAGAATATTATAATAAAAGAAATAATTTTTTTGCATTCTGGATGACAGATTGGATGGAAAATTTTAGCAATCTTGCACAAAAAAAATGGTTTAATTGGGAATTTTACTTGGCAAATGAATGTATATTACATGAAACTAAAGATTTACCGTATTGCACAATACGGTTTCAAGATTGGAAAAAATATTGTTTAGACAACTTAGAAAACTTGTCTATTAAAACCCTAAATGTTCAAAGTATTAGTAATTTAGAGAAATACTTTGAAATAGAGCTTGAGAACGGTGAAAGAGTTTTTGCAAAGAAAATTTATGACTCTAGAACACCGAAATTAGAGGAAAATAAAGTTAAGCAGCATTTCTTTGGGTACCTTATAGATACTAAGCAAGTTATTGATAACAAAAAAGTTACTTTAATGGATTTTCGCGTTGACCAAAATGTTGGATTACATTTTATGTATTGTTTGCCGATAAGTGAAAATAAAGTATTAGTTGAGTCAACGGTTTTCTCCTCAGAAATCCAAGCTGATAGTTGGTATAAAGATCAAATTAAAAAATATATTGAGACAAAGTTAAAGATGTCTGAATATACAATAGTTGATGAAGAAAAAGGCGCTTTACCGATGTATGATATTAGAAATAAATCATACAAAAATTATATTAATATTGGCTCAAGAGGGGGCGCCACTAAAATATCAACAGGTTATGCTTTTTCTTTTTTTCTAAAAAACTTATTGAGACAGAATGATGACTCTGAGAAAAAACATCATTCCTATTTTGATCAGTGGATGGATAAAGTATTTGTCAATTACTTAAAAAATAATAATGGGACTGAAAAAACTTTTATTAATATGGCCAATTCACTAAATGGGAATGAATTTGCATCATTTATGATGGGCATATCTGGCACTACAACAAAATTAAAGGTTATAATGTCAATGCCTAAATATAAATTTATAAAAAGTGCTCTTGGTACTATTATTAACTAAATGTATGAACTAAGCTTTATCTCATTACTCGCACTTTGTATGGTTTCTTTCATAGGTGTCCCCCACGGCTCTTTTGATGGGGCTGTTGCAGCTTTATTAGGATACAAGACAAGAAAAGATTTTTTTATTTTTGTTATCTTGTATTTGATTATATCTGCATCTGTAATTGTTTTTTGGATTTACTTTCCTGTGGTCGCTTTATTTATATTCATTTTTATGAGCATAATTCATTTCGGATTATGTGATTGGTCTTATTTTAAATTAGGAAAATATAAGTGGTCAATATCGATAACCCATGGTTTAAATATTGTATTTGGGATTATTTTTTTTCATACAAGTGAAACATTTGAAATATTTACTTTTTTATCTAATTCATCTTTTATTCATTTTCAAAAATATCTTTTCATAGCATATTTTTTCTACTTCATTCTATTACTTAGGTATAGTTATTTAGCACTCATTGTTCCAAGATTAAGATGGGGTCTATTGGAAATGATTATTGTATTACTGATTGTTTTTTTGACTGAACCACTTGTTGCTTTCTCAATTTATTTTTGTTTTATTCATACATTTAAACACGTCAAATCGATACTTAAAGATACCTCAAAACACTTATCTAATAGTAAGTTTGTAACCATAACTACTATCTCTTTTACTTTACTAACATGGATTGGTGGAAGCTTAGCAATAGTTTACCTTTATAATAATTATTCTTTTGAAGAGTCCTTTATAAAAACTTTGTTTATTGGATTAGCTGCTCTAACCCTTCCTCATATGACTTTAGTAGATATTTTTTATAGAAGAAAATTTAATTAAGAAAATTAGGTATTTTGAAGGTTATATTTTCGTCTTCTTTAAAATTTAAAACTTCAATTTTATAAACCTTTTTAATTTGATCAATGAACATATTTAATTGCTCTTCGGGAGCGGAGGCACTTGCAGTTAAACCTATTATGTTGAATTCTGCTAAGGTTGAATAATCAAAGTCATCTGTATTTTCTATAAGCTCACTATGCACACAGCCGAATTTTTTAGCCGTTTCAACTAACCTAATGGAGTTAGAACTATTGTGTGCCCCTATTACAAAGAATGCGTCCACATTTTTAGACATTTCTTGAACAGATAATTGCCTGTTAGAAGTTGCGTAGCAGATATCAGATTTCTTAGGCGCGAGTATAGAAGGAAATTTTTTTTCAAGGGCATCGACAATTTCTTGTGTATCAAACACAGATAGTGTTGTTTGAGTTATGTAAGCAATCTTTTGACTGAGAGGAAAATATAACTTATCAACGTCTTCTAAGTTTTGAACTAAAGTTAAATTGCTTATGTCTTTCATCTGACCTGCAGTTCCTTCAACCTCTGGGTGATGTTCATGACCAATCATAATTATTTGATATTCATTATTTTCTAGTTGAATTATTTCTTTATGAATCTTACTAACTAATGGGCAAATAGCATCGTAAAACAGTAGATTATAATCTTTAGCTTTGTTAATTACTCTTTGTCCAACACCATGTGCAGAAAAAATAACTGGTTGTTTAGTATTTTTAGGTATTTCTTCTAAGGAGTCTACAAATACAACGCCTTTCTCCCTTAAATTGTTAACAACAAATTTATTATGAACAATTTCATGTCGAACATAAACTGGGGCTCCATATTTTATGAGGCTTTTTTCAACCATCTCAACAGCTCTATCGACACCAGCACAAAATCCTCTATGCTTTGCAGTTATAATTTTTTTAACCAAAATAAATTATTATCATATTTCTTTATTAAATATTATTTTATTATTAATAAAAGTTGCTGAGCTTCAATGTTTTCGCCAGCTTTTACACAAAGTCTCTCTACGGTTCCAGGTTGATCGGCATAAATCACTGTTTCCATTTTCATTGCCTCGATAGTGCACAATTTTGCACCCTTGGGTACTTTTATTCCTTCTGTAACGGCAACATCTACAAGCAAGCCTGGAATTGGGGCTGCCACATGATCCTTGTTGCTTGGATCTGCGATTTCTTTAGCTAAATCGTCTACTGCTATAGAACTATCTTTAATGTCAACAGATCTAGCCTGACCATTTAATTCAAAATAAACTGTTCTAAAACCTTTTTCGTTGGGTTCACTTAAAGTGAAATATCTGATGATTAATGTTTTTCCAGGTTCAATAGATACATATATTTCTTCATCTGTATTCATACCAAAAAAGTAATTTGAAGTTGGGATAACACTAGTGTTGCCAAATTTCTTTTTATGTTTCATATACTCATCAAAAACTTCAGGAAAAAATATTTGAGAAATCGTATCTTTCTCAGAAATAATCTCATTGTAGTTTTTCTCTAATTCTTTAGTTCTGTTTTTAATTTTTAAAGAGGGGAGTTTTGAACCAAATCTATAATTAATTGGTTTTTTTCCTTTTAAGATTTTCTTTTGGAGTGCTTTAGGGAACCCTTTATATGGTTGACCTAATCGACCACTAAAAAACTCAATGACTGATGCAGGAAAACCAACATCTTTTTTGGGGTCTAAGACGTCTTCAATTTGAATATTATTTGCCAACATATAAATTGCCATGTCACCAACAACTTTAGATATAGGAGTAACCTTAATAACATCTCCAAATATTTTATTAACCTCCGCATACATTGATGCTAATTCTGGCCATCTCTCATCGGTAATGCCCATTGATCTTGCTTGCTCTCTTAAATTTGTATATTGCCCTCCTGGCATCTGATGTAAATATACCTCAGACATACTAGTTCGAGTTTTACTTTCGAAAGGCTGGTATTGCTTTCTTACACCTTCCCAATAATTTGCTGCAGTCCTAACAACAGCAGAAGATATTTTTGGGTCTCTGTTGTTTCCATCAAGTGATTCAAGAACTGCACCGAAGCTAGGTTGTGAGGTAAAACCAGACCAAGAGTCAATTGCTACATCAACTATATCCACTCCAGCATCAGAGGCATTAAGCAACGTCGCAACGCCGTTTCCACTTGTATCGTGTGTATGGAAATGAATTGGGATTTTTATGTTTTTCTTTAATTCTTTAAATAAGATTTTTGCCGCCTTGGGCTTACATAAGCCTGCCATATCTTTAATAGCAAGAAAATGAACTCCCATTTTCTCAAGTTTTTGGGCCATTTTTAAATAATATTCAAGTGTATATTTTTTTTCTGCAGGTGAAGATAGATCACCAGAATAACAAATAGAAGCTTCACAAATTTTTCCAGATTTTAAAACTTCATCAATAGACACTCTCATATTTTCTATCCAGTTTAATGCATCAAATATTCTAAAAACATCAATCCCTGACTGAGCAGAAAGCTGAATAAACCTTCTTAAAACATTATCTGGATAATTTGTATACCCAAGTGCGTTAGACCCTCTAAATAACATTTGTAGTAATGCGGATGGCATTTGTTCACGTAATTTTCCTAAACGTTCCCACGGATCCTCTTTTAAGAATCTTAATGCAACATCAAAAGTAGCCCCACCCCAGCATTCTACTGAAAATAAATTCTTAAGTCTTTCTTCGTATAAATCAGTTATGCCTAACATATCTTGAGTTCTCATTCGAGTTGCTATCAAAGACTGATGAGCATCTCTAAAAGTAGTGTCTGTGATTAGTAATTGTTTTTCTTTTAATACAGCATGAGCAACAGCAGATGGACCTTCAGCATCTAAAATTTGTTTATATGTATTATTTACTGTCTCTTGTGCTTTTTTTGATCTAGAAATTCCGTAGTCAGAGAGTTTTGCCGGTGTGGTCTCTCTTAATCTTGGTCTGTTAGCAACTTCAGGATTGCCATTTACAATAACTTCTGCCAAAAAATTTAATGTCTTAGTTGCTCTATCTTTTCGACCTGAGAATTGAAATAAACTTTTTTCACTATCTATAAATTTTGTATGGTATTTAAAAATGTCGAAGCCTTCGTGATTAATTAACTTTAATAAAAAAGGTATGTTTGTTTTTACACCTCTGACTCGAAACTCACTTAAAGCTCTGTTCATTCTTCTCTTAGCTTCAATAGGAGTTTGACCTTTCGCAGTAACTTTTACCAAAAGAGAGTCATAATATGGTGTAATAATTGTTCCTGTTGATGCAGTTCCAGCATCTAGCCTTATTCCAAGACCGCTCGCAGATCTATAAACATTAATTTTTCCATAATCTGGTGCAAAATCATTGGCTGCATCCTCCGTTGTAACTCGTGATTGGATGGCGTGACCTTTCATGTGTATATTTTCTTGAAGTGGTACACCACATATGTCATCTCCAATTTTAGCACCAGCTGCTAAGAGAAACTGGGCTTTAACTATATCAATTCCAGTTATTTCTTCTGTTACTGTATGTTCAACTTGAACTCTTGGATTTACTTCAATGAAGAAAAAGTCTCTAGATTTAGCGTCCATTAAAAACTCTACTGTTCCAGCGCATGAATACTCAACTTGTTTTCCAATTCTCACACCAGCTTCACAAATTGCATTTCTTTCTTTATCTGACAGGTAGGCGGCAGGAGCTCTTTCGACTACTTTTTGATGACGCCTTTGAAGAGAGCAGTCTCTCTCAAAAAGATGAACTATGTTTCCATGAGTATCTCCAATAATTTGGACCTCAACATGAAATGCTTTTTCGATAAGTTTTTCAAAAAATACATCATCTTTTCCAAAAGCACTTTTAGCTTCTCTTCTAGCGGTATTAATATGATTTTCTAATTCTGTTTCTTTTTTTATAACTCGCATCCCGCGACCACCACCACCCCAAGATGCTTTTAGCATAATCGGATAGCCAATTTTTTTTGCAAGATCTTTACATTTTTTTAAATCTTTTGGTAAAGGTCCTGTGGAAGGTATGGTTGGAACTTTGGCTTTGCCAGCAGTTTTTTTTGCTTCAACTTTATTTCCGAGGGATCGCATAATATTTGGAGAAGGACCAACAAAAATTATATTGTACTTTGCACATTCATCAGCAAATTCTGGGTTCTCAGATAAAAAGCCATATCCAGGGTGTATGGCATCACAGCCAGAGTTAACTGCAATTTGTACGATTCCTTTGTAGTCCAAGTATGCTTGTATAGGACCTAATCCTGATCCAACGAGATAACTTTCATCTGTTTTAAAGCGATGTAATGCAAAACGATCTTCGTAAGAATAAATGGATACTGTTTTAAATCCTAATTCTGTTGCAGCTCGAGATATCCTAATTGCAATTTCACTTCTATTGGCAATTAATATTTTCTTAATTTGTCTCATATTGGTAAATAAAGTTATTTTTATACATTATTCTATTTTTTTTCATAGATAATCTGATTGAAATTAGGGTTTTTTTACTTTGATAGCCTTTGTTCTTTTTGGATAGCAATCTGTACAAATTTTGCATACGATACCAAAGCAGCTTCTTGCTTTGCAGTATTCTCTTCCATAAAAAATCATTTGTAAATGTAGTCTATTCCAAGTCGATTCTGGAAATAACTTTTTTATATCCCTTTCAGTTTGAACGACATTTTTACCATTAGTAAGGCCCCATCTTTGTGCTAAACGGTGGATGTGCGTATCAACAGGAAACGCAGGATGACCAAAGCCTTGGGACATTACAACACTTGCTGTTTTATGACCGACACCTGGTAAGCTTTCTAAATCCTCAAATGTCTCAGGAACAATACCATTGTATTTTTTTATCAAAATCTTTGAGAGTTTAGAAATCGCTTTTGATTTTTTTGGAGCAAGTCCACATGGTTTAATAATTCTGTAAATGTTATTGACAGAAATTTTTGACATATCGTAAGGATTATTTGCGATTTTAAACAACAGGGGTGTAATTCTGTTAACACGTTCATCCGTGCACTGCGCACTTAATAGTACTGCTATTAAGAGCTCAAAAATGTTTTGATGCTTAAGTGGAATTGGTATCTTTGGATAGAATTTATTCAAATTACCCAAAACAACGTTAGCTCTCTCTTGTTTTTTCATATTATTTGTAGGTGTGTCATTAAATTTATTATAAATATTACTATAATTTAATAAAATCAAACACATGATAAGAAAACTTCACCTAAAACCAAATAGAAGTCTAACCAACCTTCAAATTTTGTTTTTCTTATTAATTATAGGTTTTTTAATTATTTTTATTGGAGGAAGATTTTTACTTTTAGGGGCTTGGCCCATTATTATCTTTGGCCTAGTTGAATTTTCTATTTTAGTCATATGCACCATTTATTTTGTAAAAAGTTTGAAAAAAACTGAAAAAATTTCTTTAGAATCAAAATCTATGCAATTAGAACAACTTGATGGTGATGAGGTTATTGAGCAGAATAGTTATAATCTAAATTGGTTGAAAATAAAAAATGAAAAAAATTCCCTGAGTGTTAACTATTCTGGAAAGAAAAAATTATTTGCTAGTTTTTTAAGTGAGGATAGAAGAAAAAAATTAAAAAGAATAATTGAAAAGTACAGTTCCTCGTCTAACTGATCATATCTTTAAAAGAATAAAAACCATTATCCTGTGCAGCTAGCCAGACTGCCGCCTCAACGGCACCATCAGAAAAAATTTTTCTATTATAGGCCTTGTGTGTTAATTCAACAGACTCATTATCACCATGAAATATAACTGTGTGTTCTCCTGGTATATTCCCTCCTCTTATTGATGAAAATCCAATTTCATTCACTTTTCTTTGATTATCTTGGCTTTGGCGATTAAAATTAAAGTTTGATTTAGATAATCCAAGTTCGTCTACAATTTCTTCTCCTAGTTTTATTGCCGTTCCACTAGGCGCATCTTTTTTATGTCGATGATGTGTTTCAGTTATCTCAATTTCAAAATCTTTTAAATGTTTAGCAGCTTTTCTTGCTATTTCAAAAAATGTATTAACACCATAGCTCATGTTTGGTGCATAGAAAATTTTAGTTGAGTTACTTGATTGCTTTAACAGATTGAAATGACTTTCATCTAAGCCCGTTGTGCCAATTACTAAACCAGTATTATTAGAAACGGCGGCTTCTGTAAAATTAAATAAGGCTTTAGGTGACGTGAAATCTATTACTATATCTGCTGTTTTAAAAGACTCTTCTTTTGTGGTAATGATATTTTCTGGAATTTGATACTTGGATATAAAGTTAGTATCAATATCCTTGACATCAAATACACCAGTAAGTTCAACATTTGCATTCGAAATCGCTGAATTAATAAGATTATTTCCCATTCTTCCTAATGCTCCAGCAATTGCTACTTTTACTTTAGACATGATTAAGACTTGTTATACCTAAATAAGCCAATATGGAATAGCAAAATTATTAAATATTATGCTAAAATTAACAATATGATCAGACTTCTACTCATTCTTTTAATTTTACTATTGGTAAGTTTGTTATTATTTAATAAGAAATTTAGGGAGGCTTTTACAATATCAGTAATACCTCTAGTGTTGCTGGTCGTAGGGCTTATTGGATATATGATTTACTATATGTTCAGCACTAACTATTTTTCATAGTTATATTTATAATAACTTATTATATGCCTTGCTCGGTTTTAAAACCTAAATTTACCCAATCGATCAATCCTTTATCCATTTCATAAATAGTGCCTTGATATCCTTGTGCAACTAGATTGTCCGCTACCTTTTTAGAGGTTATGCCTGCAGTGCAATGAATAATAATATCCTTATTATCAGGATTTATGGAATTAATCTTTTCAACAGTTATTTCTTTAAAAGGAATATTATATGAGTTCTCTATTCTTATCTTATTGTGTTCATTTGGATATCTGACATCAATAACTATCGCTCCTTCTTGAATTCTTTTCAAAGATTCTTTTGTATCTATCGGTATGTATTTCATTAGCTTATCATCTGCAAATAATAAATGAGTTGATAGAAAAAAAAATAAAAAAAAATATTTTAACATGCGATTAATCTTTAAATCGGGAGTGACAACTTTTGCAGCTCCCAAATAAGTTTTGATGATATTGTTGTACTTCATCGACATTGCCCTCCAGTGCTGCTAACTTAGCGAATGATGCATTGTCCTCTGTTTCTTTTGCAATTTGATTAAATAAGTCTCTATTATCAATAATGTCTGTACTTGCTTTGGACTTACCACCGAATGAATCATCAGGAAATAAAGTGGGGTAGACTTTCATAATTTCTTCAATTTCTTCATAAATACTTGCAAGGTCATCATTGATAACTGAGTCTCTAATGAGATTATTTGCGGCTCTCATAAGCTTATTATAATCTCTCATCGATTCTTGTCTGTCCGCAACAGGGTTTGCGCTCAAAAGTGAAGTGGAAAAAAGTAATAAAGCTATGGAGAGTTTAATCATGTTTAATTAAGACATATATATATGCTATTAACAAGGTTATTAATAATTAGATGCTAGATCGTTAAATATTATCTTTCCATTATCTAGAATAATTAAATTGTCAGCCAATTTTTTAATGTAATTCATATCATGTAACGTCATGATAATTGTTTTAGATTTACTTAAATCAGATAATTTCTCGAAAAATTTTTCTTCACTTTCTATGTCTAAGTTTTGATTTGGCTCATCCATAATTAATATATCTTGCTCGAAGCTCATAAGCCTAGAAATGAAAACTTTTTGCTTTTCTCCCTCAGATAAACTAGCAAATTTATTTGCTTTTAATTTTTTTAAATTAAATAGATTATAAAAAGTTCTGTCAATTTTTGTTTTTTTAACACTATTCAAAAGCAAAAAATTTTCCTCTAAACTCTTATTCAACGAAAGAGATCGTTGAAATAACATAGGTACAGGCTTTTCATATTGTGATTTTATAGAGCCCTTACTTGGGACAATTAGACGATTTAAAATTTTTAATAATGTACTTTTACCTGACCCATTTTTTCCAGAGATAACAGTAATTTTATTTTTTTGGATACTAATATTTATACTGTTCAGTATTTTTTTTTGATCAGCAGTATATGAAAGATTATAAGCACTAATCATTTTTTAAAGTATTTAAAATAATTGATATTATTAATGTCAGTGAAATTAGTATGGCTCCTAAAATAATACCTAACGAAACATTCCCTTTAGAAGTTTCCAATGCAATGGTAGCTGTCATATTTCTTGTAAAGTGATCAATGGATCCTCCCACAATAGCTGCGGCCCCATATTCACTGATGGCTCTTCCAAACCCCACTAAAATCACGGTGATGTAGATATTTAATTTATTAGATATAAGTAAGAAAATAATATCCTTTTTACTTGCCCCATAGGATAAAAGTTCTTCTTTGTAAATTGGGTAATCAGTTTCAATATTTTTAATAATTAAGGTAATCATAATAGGAAAAGTAATGACTATTTGAGCTAATATCATAGCCAGTGGTGAATATAATATTTCCATCCAACCAAGAGGCCCAGATCTGCTAATTAATAAATAAACTAAAAGTCCCGCGCAAACAGGAGGAATGGAAGTCATCGAGCTTAAAAAAATTACTATAGGTTTTTTCAATTTGAATTGATAAATCGCTAGAATATATCCAAAAAACATTGAAAGAATAAACGATATGATTGTCGAAAATATACTCACATAAAGTGTTATGAAAATCGCTGACTGTATTTTTTCAAAGGTTAGCATCTAGAAAATTAATAAAAATTTAGTTTGTAAAAAATAATTTTTCCCCATTATAAGTAAAGTTATTAATAACATCTTTACCTGCACCTGTAATCAGCCATTCAATAAATTCTTTTGATTTGTCATATTCAACGTGAGGAAATTTTTGAGGATTAATTGCTATTATTCCATATTCATTATGCATCTCTTCCCCTCCTTCAAAAAGGATTTTTAAATTGTTTTTATTTTTAAATGCAATCCATGTGCCCTTATCGCTGAGGGTATAGGCATTCATCTCTGATGCCACATTCAAAGTGTTAGCCATGCTTGTTCCTGTCTTTATATATTTGCGATTATCAAACAGGTTTATATTAGCGAGTTTCCATAAGTCATTTTCTTTTATATGAGTTCCTGATTTATCATCTCTTGAAATAAACTTTTGGTTTGAAAGTGAAATTTTTTTCATAATATTTTTTATATCGGTTTCCTGTGATATTTTTGCAGGATCATCTTTAGGGCCGACAATAATAAAATTGTTATACATTAATTTATGTCTTTTAACCCCAAAGCCATCTGAGATAAATTTTAATTCATCTTTTTTTGAGTGTACCATTAACACATCACCGTCGCCTCGTTTAGCATTTGAAATAGCATTACCTGTACCCACAGCAATTGGTCTAACTTTGATCCCTGTTTGCTTTTCAAATTTAATTGATAGTAAATCTAGTAGCCCTGTATTCGCAATACTTGTCGTAGATTGAACAATTATGTAATCTCTTGAATGGGCATTAAGATTTAATAATATAAATAATATTGATAATAATATTTTATGAAAATTCATTTGATTAAAAATAATAACATATATATGGGTAAAATTTGAGACTAGCTAATACCGCAGATGAATACGGCTTAATCAGTAAATTATTTCACTGGACAATGGCACT
This sequence comes from uncultured Alphaproteobacteria bacterium, assembly GCA_902610415.1. Lineage (GTDB taxonomy): Bacteria > Pseudomonadota > Alphaproteobacteria > HIMB59 > HIMB59 > HIMB59. Next base: position 2,410 of record CACLVL010000003.1, on the reverse strand, counting down.
TCTAATGATTGCTGTCTATCTTTTAGGTAAGAATTTAGAAAATAATTATCAGTATTATTATGAAATATTAATCATTCATAATACTCTTGGCTTATTAATACTTTTATTAGCTATTTTTCGGCTTAGTTGGAAATGGATTAATATAAGACCAAAGCTTTTAGTTAGTAATAAAATTTTAGTGTATGCAGCTAAAACTACATATTTTTTGTTTTATTTTATATTTTTTTTACAACCAATTTCTGGCTATTTAGTAACGAACCTACAAGGAGATACTGTTATCTTTTTTAATATAGAATTGGCGTCAATAATAGATGTGGACAGTGATTTGAGGTTTATATTCAGACTAATACATGAATACACCAGTAATGTTGTTTTGCTACTTTTTTTTATTCATTCAGGAGCAGCATTGATGCATCATTTTATTTTAAAAGATCGTACTCTTAAAAGAATGATGTTCTCAAAAAAATAAATTATAACCAATCAGGAACTGGAAGTTTTTTTGATAATAAATAATTTTTATTATACAGTTTACTAAAATATTTATTTGCATCGTCACACAAAATTGTAACAATGTTCTTACCTGGCCCCATTTCTTTTGCCATTTCAATTGCTCCGGCTACATTTACACCAGAGCTAGAGCCAAGAAACAAACCCTCTGTTTTGACCATTTTGTATAAGAGTTCAAATGCTTTGTAGTCCGTAATATGATATGAAAAATCGATTAAAGAAGGTTCTACGTTTTTGGTCACTCTATACTGACCTATTCCCTCCGCTTCTGACGGCTCCCCTTTAACTTCTAGTTTTGAAAATTTGAAATAATTATACATTTGGGCACCTTGTGGATCTGTACATGCTATTTTAATATTAGAATTTAATTCTTTAAGTCCAATGGATGTGCCTGCTAAAGTTCCTCCCGAACCTATAGCGCATGTAAAGCCGTCTACTTTTCCATCAAGTTGATTGTATATTTCTTTAGCTGTAGTTTTTGAATGAAATTTATAGTTTGCAGTATTATCAAATTGGTTAGCCCACATTACAGAGGTATCTCCTTTTGATTGCAGTTCTGCAACCAGTCTTTTAGATACATGTTGGTAGTTACCTGGATCTGAGTAAGGTTTAGTTGCTACGACTTTGAGCTCTGCTCCCATATTCCTTAAAATACTTTGCTTTTCTTCTGAGGCTCCATCAGGCATAACGATTATAGTTTTGTATCCTCTTGCATTATTAATCATTGTTAAGGCAATACCTGTATTTCCAAAGGTGCCCTCTACTACAGTGCCTCCAGGCTCTATTAAGTTATTCTCCTCAGCATCAAGGATTATTCCCAGTGCTGTTCTGTCTTTTATAGAACCAGCTGGGTTCATAAATTCTGCTTTTCCATAAATATTACACCCTGTAATTTCAGATGGATATTTGAGCTTAATCAATGGCGTATTGCCAATAAAATCAACTATATCTCTCATTTTAAATTTTGGACAGAGCTTGGTCTAAATCTGCAATCAAATCATCAACATCCTCGATACCAACCGATATTCTTAACAATGTATCGGAAATACCCAATTTTTCTCTTATCGAAGAATCGATTGATGCGTGAGTCATGATAGCAGGATGTTCTATTAAACTTTCAACTCCTCCTAAACTCTCTGCTAGGGTAAATATATTTAGATTTTTAAGAAAACTTTTTACTCCATCAATATTTGTATCGAGAATAAAAGACATCATTCCACCAAAACCATCCATTTGTTTTGCTGCAACTTCTTTATATCTTTCATCAATACCTGGAAAAAAAACTTTATTAATTTTAGAGTGGTTTGTTAAAAAATTAGATATGGCAATAGCGTTCTCGTTATGCTGTTTCATTCTCACAGATAGTGTTTTAATACTTCTTGTTAGTAAATAACAATCGAAGGGCGAAGGAATAGCGCCAACTGCATTTTGAATATATGAAATTTTCTCAGCATATTCTTTATTTTCTTTAATCACAATGGACCCTCCTACGATATCAGAATGACCACCTAAATATTTTGTGGAGGAACTCACAACCATATCTGCTCCTAATTCAAGTGGTCTTTGATTGAAAGGAGAGGCAAATGTATTATCACAAATAACAGGCAAATTAAATTCACTTGCAATACTAACAGTGTTTTTAATATCAATAATTTTCATTAAAGGATTTGAGGGTGTTTCAACCCAAATGAATTTAGTATTTTCCTTTATTTCATCATTCCAGTTTACGTTTTTATCGAAATCAATATAAGTTACTTCAATATCGGATTTTACTTTATCAAATAATCTACGTGTGCCTCCATAAACATCATCGGAGCAAATTATATGGAAGTTAGTACCAAATAAATCGCAAACAGTATTTATTGCTGACATTCCAGATGCAAATGCAAAAGCTTTGTGACCA
>CACLVL010000002.1 GCA_902610415.1 uncultured Alphaproteobacteria bacterium | reverse complement strand
ATATACAATACTTGGTGCAAATTTATTTGTATTTCTATTCAATGTATTTGGTTCAAACTTAAGACATTCACATATTGGGATACGATATTGGAGATGGTTGGAGTATATTTTAATTTCACCAGCACAACACCACCTTCACCACTCAATTGCAAAAGAACATTACAATAAAAATTATGGTGCAGCTCTTGCTATATGGGATTGGCTATTTGGATCATTACATCATTCCGAGGATACTGATAGTCTTACACTAGGATTGGGAACCAAAGATGATCAAAAAAAACACTCATTAAAAGAATTATATTTAACACCTTTTTCTGAGTCTTATAAATTTTTAAAACGATATTTTTCAAAGCTATTTTTCTTTAGAAAAACTAAAAAAAATAAATCTGAAATATACTTCAAAAAATCACCACAATAGTTGTTATTAAACTAAGAATAAATTTTTAATTTTAATAGTTTCTCTAACGTTTATAAAAGTACTATGAAGTATAAATCAATTATTCTTTTGACCTCTTCAATACTCATAGTTCTTACATCGATGTATGTTGCTCTTACCAAAGCATACGCATCAGAAACTATCAAAGTGTACTCAGAGAGACAGCCTTTTTTAATAGAACCTTTAATTAAAGAGTATGAAAAAAGCACAGGGAATAAAATAGAGTGGATATTCTCTAAAAAGGGTTTAGTGCAAAAAACGATATTGGAAAAATCTAGACCAGTTGCTGATATTTTTCTATCATCAGACATTGCTAGACTAGTTGATATTACCGAAGCTGAAGCAAATTTTGATATCCCTTTTCAGAAAAATGTACCTGAAAATTTACAATCAAAAAATTGGACAAGTTTAACAATGAGGGCAAGAGTAATTTATGCTCATAATGACCTTAACCTAAATAATATTTCTTACGAGGACTTGGTGCTACCTGAGTATAAAAATAGAGTTTGTACTAGATCTGGATATCACCCATACAATATCTCACTATTTTCATCTCTTATTGCTCATCACGGAGAAGAGTGGTTTGAAGATTATGTAATAAAATTAAAAGCAAATTTGGCAAGAAAACCGCAAGGAAATGACAGAGACCAAGTTAAAGCCATATATGCAGGTGTATGCGACCTTAGTATTGGAAATCATTACTACTATTTCAAAATGTTAGACGACCCAAACCAAATAGTATGGCTTGATAAAGTATCTCCAATTTTCCCAAACCAAGATAATTATGGAACTCATGTAAACATCTCAGGTATATCTATAATAAATGATGAAAATTATGATGCCTCAGTTGATTTTTTAGACTTTTTGCTAAGTGATGAAGCACAAAAAATTTATGCTAATGATAATAATGAGTTTCCAGTGAACCCTAATGTCTCTGCTTCTGAAAGAGTACAAAAATTAGCAAATAACGCTAAATTTGACTCTACCAGTTTAGAAGAAATTGCCTCAAATAGAAAAGCCGTTCTTGATATTTTAAATAAAATTAATTTTGACGGTTAAATAGGTTGGTCGCTTTAAATAGATCCGTTGCACCCCAAAGGTTAGGGTGCAATTAAATTTAGTCTAAAAGTAAAATTGTAGCAATCGCATTAGTTGAATAAATAAACTATATAATTAGAATTTGTTCATGGATAATTCTGAGATACTAAGTGTTTTACTTAAATCTGACAAAGATTTAATAATTTTTAGAAATTCAGAAAGAAATAATTTTGAAATATATACAGATTTCGTTGAAAAAGTTAATTTAAATATAGGTAATTTAGATAAATTTTTAAATAAATTAGAACGATTTAAATCAAATAAACCTTATGATTGTTATATTGGTTTCTTTGGATATGAATTACTTTGTAAAAATATAAATTTAAGAGTAAATAAAGATAGTTCGTCTTTTCCTGAGGGAGTTTTCTTTCGTCCACAAACTAAAATTATTTTAGATAAAAAAATCAAAGTCATAACTAAATCTAAAATAGAGTTACTTAAAGATTTGAAAATCTTAAAAAAGCATAATTCAAATAATAACAAAATAAACGTAAGTCCAAACATTAAAGTCTATGAAAAAATTTTTAATAAATTTAAAAAAAATATTAGAGCAGGTGAGACCTATCAAATAAAAATTGCTCAAAAATATTCAAATAATAAAGACCTAGACGTTGTTAATTTATTTTTTGATTTGATGAAAAAAAATCTAAGCCCTGAGTCTTTTTGCGTAAGAACAAAAGACTTTAATATAATTAGCTGCTCTCCTGAAAACTTATTTAAAGTCAGAGGAAAAAAAATAGTTACGTCACCAATAGCAGGAACTGTGAGCAGGGATAAAATTAAATCAACAACAGAGGCAAGGCGTTTTTTTGAAAATAATCAAAAAGAGGATAAAGAGCACAATATGATTGTTGATTTAGAGAGAAATGACCTTAGTCGTATTACAAAACCAAATTCTGTTAAAATACAAAATTTAAAATTTGTACAAAAATACCAATATATTTTTCACAATGTTTCTGAGATTTCAGGAACCCTTCTTGATAATGTAAGACTATCAGCAATAATTAAGGCAATGATGCCTGGAGGTTCGGTTATCGGATGCCCCAAAATTAACACCCTAAAATTACTTAACAAAGAGGAAAAAGAGCCTAGGAGAATTTATACTGGTTCTTTTGGTTACTTTCGCTCTAAACAAGATATGAGTTTTAATATCATCATAAGGTCTATCTTAAATTTTAAAAAAAATAATGAGGTCTTCGCAGCTAGTGGAGTAATTTTAGATAGCACTGCTAAAAATGAGTATCATGAAAATTATTTAAAAGCTAAATCGCTATTAGATTTATTAAAATGAATTTATTACTTATAGATCATGAAGACTCTTTTACTTATAATCTTGCACATTTGCTATCTGGTTTTGGCAAACTTGAAGTTACAAATTTTTATGATGTAAAAGAAAATTCTGTAAAAAAGTCAGATGTAATAATATTTTCTCCAGGGCCTGGAAAGCCCTTAGATTATCCAATATCATTGGATATTTATAATAATTATAAATCGAAGAAGAAAATTATTGGTATATGCCTTGGATTTCAACTTATTGCCAACGGAGAAGGTGGAACTATTTCTAAACAGGAAAAAATATTTCATGGTTATCAAACGTATATTCGAACAAATTCTCAAAGTTTAAGATTTCCTAATAATGCTTTATATCAAGTAGGGAGATACCATTCTTTGAAACTAAAAGAGCCATTTAATTCTTCTTCAATGCATATTACAATGAGATGTGAGGAAACTAATGTAGCAATGTGTTTGGAAAGCCATAAATATGACATTTGTGGTTTACAATTTCACCCGGACTCATTTTTAACTCCAAATGGCAAACAATTTATTCGAAAAATCATTCAATTTAAAAAATAATTCTTATTTATCCACTAAATTTAAACCACTTTGGGGTCAAAAGGGTGTTTTTACGTCTATACCTGTCATAGGAAAAACACCAAGATTTATAGGCTTAAACAGTTATTTAAACACTTTTAATAATACATGCCATGATTATAAATTTGATGTCAGACTAAATCCAAAAATGATCAGAGAATTAATTGGAGAAGATATTACGCAAATTAAGATTTTTAACCACTTGCTAAGAATTGCTACTAATGGAACAACTTTATCAATATCACTTAGAAAAAGAACAACGACAAAGACCAGTGTAATTGGATTCATAAAAAAATATAAAAGAAAAGACTTTAGAAATAAAAATTTATATTACAAAAAAATATTAAAATTTATGAGTGAGATAAATTACTCTGAAAATGAAATTATACTATCAAGAGATGGTAAAATCACAGAGGGCGCAGTAACAAATTTAATTTTTATTAAAGAAGGAAAAGTATATATTCCAAAAATAGGATACTATTATGGTAACACTTTGAAACTTGTAGAGAAAATATCCAAATTTAAGTTTATTAAAAAAACAATTTTTGAAAAAGAGCTGAACCAATATAGTGAAATATTATCAATAGGTTCTGGAAGAGGCATTACTTCTATAAAGAGTATCCAAAGTATTTTTTGGAAAAGAAAATCTAAGACATATTTTCAAAAATTAAAAAAAGATTATGAAACTATGATAAAAAATAATTACTATGAAATTCAATAAAAATTTATTTAATCTAAAAAAACCATTATTAGTGGGTATTTGTAATTTTACTCCTGACTCCTTTAGTGATGGGGGCAAAACCTTTTCTCGCACTTCTGCACTTAATCATATTAACTCAATGGTTAAAGATGGAGCACAAATTATTGATATTGGAGCTGAGAGTACTAGACCAAATAGTGAACCAATTACATATAAAGAAGAAATAAGTCGGCTTTCAAAAATTCTACCGTATTTAAATTTTAAGAAATATCTCGTTTCATTGGACTCATATAAACCTGAGACTCAAGAATTTGCCCTTAAAAAAGGAGTGCATATTATTAATGATATAAATGGTGGTTCAGAGGAGTTGTTCAAACTTACAAAAAAGTACAATGCTGGATTATTCTTAATGCACAAAAGAGGAACACCAAAAGAGATGCAAAAAAAACTAAATCCAAGAGCTAATATGGTAAATGAGTTTGATAAATTTATTGAAAAAAGACTGAAAATACTAGATAAAATGAAATTTAATCTTAAAAAAGTATGGTTTGATCCAGGGATAGGTTTTGGCAAAACACTAAACCAAAATTTACAATTAATGAGATCCTTATCAAAATATAGTCACAAAAATCTACAAATACTTTTAGGTTCATCACGAAAAAGTTGGATAAATTTCATTGATCCTTCAAATGCTGATCAAAGAATAGGCGGATCTTTAGCTTCTATTACTCATGCCTTACAACAAAATGTCGATACGTTTCGAATTCATGATGTCCAAGAGACAAATCAAATGATAAAAGTTTTGAAAGCTTTAAATAAATGAATTTTTTTATAGAGATAGAGGACTTAAAGGTCGACACAATCATTGGAGTGTTTGATGAAGAAAGGTTAAAAAAACAAACAATATTAATCAGTATTAAATGCCAATTAGACCTTGATCACAATCAAGATCTTGACAATATTGAAAACGTTACAAGTTACTCTGATATTAAAAAAGAAATAGTAACATTTGTTTCAGCATCTCAATACAAAACACTAGAAAAATTGATTACAGAATTAAAAAAACAATTGGACAATCAATTTCCAATTAAATTAGAAAAGTTGGAAATAAATAAAATTGAGATTGCCAAAAAATATAATGCAAAAAAAGTCAGCGTATCGATATAAATCATATATTGCTATTGGGTCAAATATTGGTAACTGGAAAAGTAATTTTAATTTAGCATTAAAGCTAATGAATAAATTCGGACATGTCGAAAAGGTTAGTAGAGTTTATTTTACGAAACCTTTTGGAATAACTAACCAAAAATATTTTCACAATGCTGCCTTTTTATTTACCACAAATCTATACTTCAACGAATTGTTTATAAAAATGTGTTTTGTGGAAAAAAAAATAAAAAAAAATAAAATTGTAACTAACGGCCCAAGAAAAATAGATCTCGATCTTATTCAATTTGAAAACTTGAAAATCAAAAATCACCTTATATCTATTCCTCACACATCCTCTCATTTAAGAGATTTTGTGATACAACCTATTCTAGATTTAAACCCATATTTTGTAGATTTAAAAACCCATAATTCCTATAAAAGCCTTTTAAATAATTTAGAGGAGAGGTTTATCGTTAAGAAATCTCGTCAAACCCAAGATTATCAAGAATTTTTTTAAGCTTTTCTTCATCTATGCTGTTTGATTTTTTTAACCCTGTCGATATATCAATTCCGTGTGGAGATATAGTTTTGATTGCCTCTTTGACATTACTAATATTAATGCCTCCGCCAAGATATAAAGGCTTTGCAAAACTCTTAAGTTGATTAATTTGACTCTCACACTCCATAAGAGATTTTTTCTCAATTACATCTTTTCTGTAAATATTAAGATCATAATAAAAACTACTAACATTATTTTTGATTTGTTCAAAAAAATTATAATCAAAATTTTCGTAATTTATTGAAATTGATATTTTTGATTTTGTTGAATTATTTAGTAATTTGATATCCTCAATCTTGTATTGATTAGATACACATACTTCCTTTATCTCTACTTGTTTTATAATGTCGATTATTTTTGGCATATGAATATTGCCAATCAATAGAATTGGATTTAATTTTAAATTGTAGGAGGCAATTGTAAGGTTATGAATTTCTTCAGTAGATAGTGTATTGGGGCCGTATAAGTAATTACTTACAAGACCCACAGTTCTTACTGAATACTTTTGTATTATCTCTAACGATTTTTGATCTGTAATACCACAAACCTTGAGCTGGATATTACCATAATTGAACATTAATTAATTATTGTTCAGTTCAAATCTATCGGCATTCATCACCTTGTTCCAAGCTTTTACAAAATCGATAACAAATTTTTCTTTATTGTCATCTTGTGCATAAACCTCCGCATAAGATCTAAGGATAGAATTTGATCCAAATACAAGATCTGTTGAGGTTGCTGTCCATTTAACATCATTTGTTTTGCGATCGATTACTTCATAGTGCCCATTTGAGGCTTTCCATTTGTTGCCCATATCAACTAGGTTAACAAAAAAGTCAGTCGTTAAAGCTCCTACCTGATTAGTAAAAACACCATGTTTATTTTCACCATAGTTAGCCCCCATAGCTCTCATTCCTCCAACTAGCACAGTCATTTCGACTGCAGTTAGACCAAGTAAGTGTGCTCGATCAAGTAACAACTCTTCCCCTCTTACCTCGTAGTTATCTTTTTGCCAATTCCTGAATCCGTCATGTATCGGTTCCAGCTGTGAGAAAGATTCAGAGTCAGTCATATCATCAGAAGCATCTCCTCTTCCTGGACTAAATGGAACAGGTACGGTAAATCCAGCGGATTCAATAGCTTTTTCAAGACCAACATTTCCAGCTAATACAAGGGTGTCAGCAATACTTGCTCCAGCTTCTTTTGCCAAAGGTTCTAGCACACCTAATACTTTTGATAATCTTTGAGGTTCATTACCCTTCCAGTCTTTTTGAGGAGAAAATCTAATTCTTGCTCCGTTTGCTCCACCTCTTAAGTCAGATCCTCTGTATGTTCTTGCGCTATCCCACGCAGTTGAGACTAGCTCTTGAACAGTTAAATCACTATTTTTAATTTTTTCTTTTAGGCTTTCTATATCATAGCTAACAGTTCCAGAAGGAACTGGATCTTGCCAAATTAAATCTTCATTTGGAAGATCATGACCTATGTATCTTGATCTTGGACCCATATCTCTATGAGTTAGTTTGAACCAAGCTCTGGCAAACGCATCACAAAAATATTCATGATCTTCACGAAACTTTTTAGATATTTCTAAATAAATAGGATCTTTGATCATTGCCATATCAGCATCCGTCATAATCGGGTTATATCTAATTGAGGGATCTTCAACATCCATAGGCTTATCTTCTTCTTTAATATTTACAGGCTCATACTGCCATGCTCCTGCAGGGCTTTTCTTTAGCTCCCAATCATATTTAAAAAGCATATCAAAATATCCGTTATCAAATTTTGTTGGCTCAGTTGTCCACGCACCCTCAATACCAGAGGTTACGGTATCTCTACCCACTCCTCGCGAGGTATTATTCATCCAACCAAGACCTTGTTCTTTAATTGCAGCACCTTCAGGTTCAGCTTCAAGATTATCTCCATTACCATTGCCGTGGCTTTTACCAATTGTGTGACCACCCGCAGTAAGAGCAACAGTTTCCTCATCATTCATAGCCATTCTTGCAAATGTTTCTCTAATATGCTGAGCAGTTTTTAAAGGATCTGGATTACCTTCAAACCCCTCTGGGTTAACATAAATTAAGGCCATATGGTTTGCAGCTAGCGGACTCTCTAAAGAGGAAGCATCCTCTTTGTCAGAGTGTCTGTTAGTTGCTAAAGCTTCTGTCTCAGGTCCCCAATAAATATCTTTATTTGGATGCCAAATATCTTCACGCCCATAAGAAAAACCAAAAGTTTTAAATCCGGTTGACTCATAACCAATGTTACCAGCTAAGATCATCAGATCAGCCCAACTAATTTTATTTCCATATTTTTTTTTAATGGGCCATAAAAGTCTTCTGGCTTTATCTAAGTTAGTATTATCAGGCCAAGAGTTCAAAGGAGCAAATCGATGATCACCAGTTCCACCACCACCACGTCCATCGGCAGTTCTGTAGGTTCCAGCAGAGTGCCAAGCAAGCCTTACCATCAAACCAGCGTATGTTCCCCAATCAGCTGGCCACCAATCTTGACTTTCTTTCATCAATTTATGCATGTCAGCTTCTAATGCTTTGAAATCTAATTTTTTTACTTCTTCTCGGTAATTATAAGAACCATTAAATGGTTTTGTTTTCTGATCATGTTGATGGAGAATATCTAGATTTAGATTTTTAGGCCACCAATCAGTTGATGACTTCTCCATGTTTGAATTAGCTCCGTGAGCAACGGGACATTTGGCTTCGCTCATTTTTCTCTCCTACTTAAATAAATTTAAAGTTATTAAAAGTTAACCTGTTAGTAAGTCAACATAACGAATTGTCTCTGTTAATAATTAAAAAAAGCTTGATATTATTTAGTTTTAAATAGGTAGTTATATAATAAGTATGCCCCAAACATACCTATTGCTTGGGAGCCAATAAAAAATATTACGGTTGACGGATTAATCCCTGCAAATGACTCAGTAAAAATTCTAGCAATTGATACGGCAGGATTTGCAAAGCTAGCTGAGGATGTAAAAATTATTGCAGCTGTGATGTAAATACCAACATTAAAAGCAACAATATTTTTACCACCTACTTTTGATAACAAAATAACTATCAGTAGTCCAAAGGAAGCAAAAATCTCTGAAATATAAATATTTGTTCCACTTCTAATATTTGAGGAGATTTCTACAATGCTTAAACCAAAAATATAATTTGCAAAAATTGTTCCAAGTATAGCTGCAGTAATTTGTATTGAAATAAATAGACATAGATCTTTTATGCTTAGCTCTTTTGTAAGAAAAACAAAATTGAGACAATAGGATTAAAATGTGCTCCAGAAAAATTAGCAAATATTCCAATTATAAAAATAAGTGTTAGACCTATGACAACAGCATGACTAACCAAAATAACCATTTGATCATTTGTATATTGTTGACCTGCAATTCCAGAACCTACGATGGATACTAATAAAATAAATGTTCCTATAAACTCTGACATGTATTTTTGCATTTTAAAAGGCTTACTGTATTATTGCTTTAATTTAAAGCGATGTATTATGAATTTTTAGTTACACACTTAGACGCCCCATTTTTATTACTTTCAGCAGTAACTACAGGCTTAATAATTCGTATCTTTTATAAACAATACATGAGTACAAACCTTGCAATGAGGGTTGTGATTTCAGTGGCTCTTTTTCTTATTAATGCAATTATCATTGTTCCGGGAATAGTCTTTATATATAGATGGATTATGTTGTGTGGTTTTTATCAACCGAGCGGTATTTTTGAAACTGGATATGGCTGTAGCGGAGATGTCTTTAGTCTACGTGTTCCAAGGCTTTTTTTACTTTCGTAAACATTTCATCAACTTGACTATCGTTAATGATTAAAGGGGGAGAAAATGCAAGAGTATCTCCATTGGCTCTAACCATAAGACCAAGATCCCAAGCCTTCTTCATCGTCTCAAAGCCTCTGACACCTACGGCACCTTTTTTAGGTTCTAGTTCTAGAGCGGCAATAACACCTAAATTTCTTATATCGATAATATGTTTAGTGCCTTTGAGACTATGGGCAGCTTCTTCAATAACAGGAGCTATATGAGCTGCATTATCAAAAAGCCCTTCTTCTTTGTAAATATCTAGTGTTGCCAAAGCTGCTGCGCACGCAACAGGATGACCAGAATAAGTGTATCCGTGAAATAATTCTATTGGAGCATCTGCATTCTCCATCATCGACTCATAGATAAAGTCTTGAACAATCGTGGCACCCATTGGAATAGTCGCGTTCGTGATGCCCTTTGCACATGAAATTATATCAGGAGTTACACCAAAAAATTCTGATCCAGTGGCTTTTCCCATACGACCAAAAGCTGTTACCACTTCATCAAAGATTAATAAAATATCATGCTTCGTGCATAGTTCTCTGAGTCTTTTGAGGTAACCTTTTGGAGGTGGGAGTGCACCAGTTGATCCAGCAATTGGTTCAACAATTACAGCAGCAATAGTTGATGCATCATGTAATTGGACAAGACGTTCTAAGTCGTCTGCAAGTTCAGCGCCATGTTCAGGTTCACCTTTTGAAAAAGCATTCATTTCCAGATTATGAGTATGACGTAAATGATCAACACCATTGAGCATTGAGCCAAAGTACATTCTATTTTTCACCATACCCCCGACAGATATTCCACCGAAGCCAACACCGTGATATCCTCTCTCACGGCCAATCAATCTTGTTTTAGAAGAGTGTCCTCGCGCTCGCTGATAAGCAAGAGCAATTTTTAAGGCACTATCTACTGCCTCTGATCCTGAATTAGAAAAGAAAACATGATTCATTCCTTCAGGAAATATTTCAGCTAAGCGATTAGCTAGTTCAAATTGTTTAGGATGCCCAAATTGAAATGGAGGAGAATAATCCAGATTTTCAATTTGTTCATTTACCGCTTCTTGAATTTTTTTTCGACCATGACCAGCGTTTACACACCAAAGTCCTGCAGTGCCATCTAAAATTTCTCTATTATCATCACTGATAAAATGCATATCCTTGGCTCCGACAATAATTCTAGGGTCTTTTTTGAATGTCTTGTTTGGAGTAAAAGGCATCCATAGCGGTTCTAAGTTATTAGGTTTATTCATATATTGTTAAAAATATTATTCCTGAATTTGCATTCTGTCTATGATTGTTTTTAAGACTTATAGCCTGACAAATAAATATCAACCATTACAGATATCATTACTTTAGAATATTCATTCTTATAGAACTCAGGATAATGACTGTCCTCTTTTAAGATGCCTTCATAATCCCATTCTAGGCCAAATGCTTTGTATTCACCTTTTTGAAGTAATTTATAAAAATACTCTTCGTTTATTTTTGAAAAACTATCCTCTTTGATTTTATGTTTCTTGTTCCTTAGTAAAAAATACAGATAGAGCGCGAATATATTAGTTTTTTCCCTATCCAAATTAGATTTCATCCTTAGATTTTATGATGGCGTTTATAAATTTCCATACTATTTTTAACTATGTCTGAATTATCTATAAACTTAAAATGGAAACTTGGAGAGGGTGAATTAGCACCAGGCAAATTCTCCAATTCTCATGAAATTTCCTTCAATGATAATTATAATATTACTGCAGATGCTGCCCCTGATTGGGGAGGAAGTCCTGATTATACAAATCCAGAACAAGCCTTGGCAGCCTCAGTTAGCAGTTGCCACATGATGACTTTTTTAGCATTAGCAGCCAAAATGAAATGGCCAGTAAATTCCTATGAAGATAAGGCTGACGCTTATTTAGGCAAAAATTCCAAAGGGCAGATGGCTGTGACTAAGATAGTCCTTCATCCTATTGTGACATTTAGTGGAGAATTTACGATCAGTGACCAAGATATGAAGGACATGCATGATAGATCTCATCGATATTGTTTTGTTGCTAACTCGTTGGCTGATGAAGTTGTATTTGAAGTTAGTTTATGAGCACAGATAGACAATCATCACTTGTAAAAATCACGGAACTGGAAAACGGGATATTTAAAATCATCCTCAGCGATCCAAGTCATCAAAACACCTTATCGGAAAAAATGATTGATGAGCTACAATCCGCATTTGATCATTTCAATTCTAGTCCTAGTAGGGTTATCATTTTATCCTCTACAGGAAAAGTTTTCTCTGCTGGTCATGATTTAAAAGAACTTAAAGCTGCTCGCTCTCATCCTGATAAGGGCACAGAGTATTTTCAATCAATATTAAAAAAATGCTCAAGATTAATGCAAACAATAGTCAACCATTCGAAACCTGTCATAGCCCAGGTAGATGGAGTTGCTACAGCTGCAGGATGCCAGTTGGCACTAAGTTGTGATCTGGTTTATGCCTCTTCTAACTCAAGCTTTGCTACACCAGGAGTAAACATTGGCCTTTTTTGTTCAACTCCAATGGTAGCCCTTTCTCGAAATACAACCTCAAAGCACTCCATGGAAATGCTTCTTACAGGGGAGCTAATATCTGCTGATGAGGCAGAGAAAAAAGGTCTTATTAATAAGAGTGTAAATGAGAAAGAGCTAGAAAAACTAATATTAGAAAAAGCCACTAAAATCAGCTCAAAATCTGGTACCACGTTAAAAATTGGTAAAAAAGCATTTTATCAACAAATTGAAATGCCTCTAGCTGAAGCATATGAGTATGCTTCAAAAGTAATGCTTGAAAACATGTTGGACCAAGATGCTAAAGAAGGAATAGAAGCTTTTTTAGAAAAACGATCTCCAAATTGGAAAGAATAAAACCTTAAGATGGTCAATCCCTATAATCAGGATTTGGATGCAAATTCTGCTAACTATCAACCTCTCACCCCATTATCATTTCTAGAAAGAGCTGCAGATGTATTTCCAGAGTTTACAGCAATTGTTTATGGTAATCTTCGAAGATCCTATGCTGAATTTTATCTTCGCTCAAAAAAGTTAGCCTCAGCTCTATCTCAGCAGGGTATGACAAGAGGAAGTACAATATCAACTTTGTTGTTGAATACACCTCCAATGCTCGAAGCTCATTATGGAATTCCAATGTGTGGAGGAGTGATCCATGCTATTAATACCCGACTCGATGCTGCGACTATTGCCTTTCAACTTGAGCACGCTGACTCACAGTTTTTATTATATGATCGAGAGTTATCAGTAACTGTAAAAGAAGTTTTGAGTCAATGCAAAGTCAAACCTCAATTAATTGAATTTATAGATAAAGAACACTCCTATGAGTCTCTCGATAATTTTGATTTAGATGTAATAGATTATGAGGAATTTTTAGGTCAAGGAGATAGCAATTATCAATGGCTCATGCCAGAAAATGAGTGGGATGCAATTTCTGTTGGATACACTTCTGGTACTACTGGTGATCCCAAAGGGGTAGTCTCTCATCACCGTGGGGCTTATTTGTTAGCTCAAGGTAATGCAATGGTTGCCTCAATGCCTAAACATTCAGTGTATCTTTGGACACTCCCGATGTTTCATTGTAACGGCTGGTGTTTTCCATGGACTATGTCAGCAATTATTGGAACTCATGTTTGTCTGCGCCAAGTTAGGGCAGAACCAATATGGAATAGCATAAAAAACCATAAAGTTAGCCATTTATGTGGGGCACCCATCGTAATGTCAGTTATTTTATCACAAGACCAAATAAACAGATTTAACATAACTCATGAGGTTCAATTTTTTACTGCGGCTGCACCACCACCAGAAAATATTCTTAGAGAAATGCAAGAGGCAGGATTTTTAGTAACCCATCTTTATGGCTTGACTGAAACATATGGACCAGCTGTCATCAATGATTGGCATCAAGAATGGAATTCATTAGACATGAATGCACAGGCATCACTTAAAGCAAGGCAGGGTGTACGATACCTTCCTCTAGAACATCTCAAAGTTCTTGACCCAGATACTATGAAGCAGGTTCCTGCCGATGGCAAAACAATTGGTGAAGTTATGTTTCAAGGAAATATTGTTATGAAGGGTTATTTAAAAAATAAATCTGCAAATCAAAAAGCTTTTGAAGGTGGTTGGTTTCACTCAGGAGATTTAGCAGTAATGCACCCTGATGGTTATCTCCAGCTAAAAGATCGATCAAAAGATATTATAATATCTGGTGGAGAAAATATTTCATCGATTGAAATTGAGGAAGTATTCTTAAAAAATGATTGTGTCAGTGCTGCAGCAGTCATTGCTATTCCTGATCAAAAGTGGGGCGAAGTCCCCTGTGCTTTTATTGAACTAAAGAAAGATCAAAATTGGAATGAGATAAATGCAAAACAGTGGTGCGAAGAAAACTTGGCATCATTTAAAGTTCCTAAATATTATTTTTTTGAGAACATTCCTCGAACTTCAACTGGCAAAATTCAAAAATTTGTATTGAGAGAAAAAGGAAAGAGGCTTACTAAAACAAATTGAGGGTGGCTCTCACCACCCCCAAAAAAACTTATAATTTTGAACCCACGATCCCGGCTATCAACCAAATAATCATTATTATAAAAGGGTAGTGTCCTGTGAACATGTCAGCCATTTAAAACCTCCTAGATTCCATGGAATAAGATTAAAGGTTTATGATTAATATGCAATTATTGCATACATTATTTTCAAAATTGTTGATTTTTCTGTTGATAATCTGAGTAAAAATCATTTTTTTATGCAATTTTTAGATACCTATAAGTACCATTGTTATTTTGTAGTCCTTATAATAAGTATATCTAGTTGATGACAGTAGAATCAAAGATAATTAAATATCTCTTAAATGAAAATATTACCCTATCTACAGCGGAGTCTTGTACGGGTGGTTTGTTGGCAGCGAAATTTACATCTAAGCCAGGAATATCTAAAATTTATAAGAGCGGATTTATTACATATTCAAATGACTCAAAAATTAAACATCTAAAAATCTCCCCCCATACTCTCAAAAGGTATGGTGCTGTCAGTCGCCAAGTCTGTGCTCAGATGTGTTTTCAATTACATAAAATAACAAAAAGCCAACTAACATTTTCGACAACAGGTGTGGCTGGCCCAGATGGCGGAACTAAATTAAAACCAGTAGGTTCAGTTTTCATAGGAATATATTTTAAAAAAAAAATTTATGTTGAACAATTAAAGTTTAGTCCAAGACTCTCAAGAGCACAAATTCAAAAGGGTACAGTTAACGAATGTTTTCAAATGGTAAGCGAGATACTAAATGGGCTATAAGCGAAATTATAATAGTTTGCTACCTGATGATTTTGTGTTAAGTGAGGAATTTGAGACAATTATCGAACAGTTAGAAAATACAAAAGATCATTTTTATATTACAGGAAAAGCAGGAAGTGGTAAGTCGACTTTGTTAGCATATTTTCGATCCATCACAAAAAAAAATACTGCTGTTCTTGCTCCTACAGGTGTCGCTGCAATCCGTGTCAAGGGACAAACTATTCATTCATTTTTTGGCTTCCCTCCCAAGGTTATTCAGACAAGGCACATTAAGAAAGTGAGACAAATTGAAGTGCTCCAAAATTTAGAAACTCTCATTATAGATGAAGTATCAATGGTGCGTGCTGATGTTTTTGATGCAATTGATTATAGTCTTCGTGTTCATCGAAAAAAACTTACGCAGCCTTTTGGAGGAGTTCAGTTGGTAGTATTTGGAGACTTATTTCAACTCCCACCAGTTGTCAACATGGATGAGTCTGGTCTTCTTCAGCGAATTTATTCCAAAGGATATTTCTTCTTTCACTCAAATATTTTTCAGGATGCTCAATTTAAAACCCTTGAATTATATAGTATATATCGTCAAAAAGATGATCACTTTATTCATTTACTTAACTCTGTTCGAGATGGCTCTATAACCCACTCTCAAATAGATAATATCAATGACTCTTTAATTGATCATATTGAGATGTACGAGGGAAAAATAATACTTACTACTACCAACGCTCGAGCAAGTAGTATTAATCAAAAATACTTAAGTCAGTTGAATGAAGAAGAGTTTTCCTACCGAGGACAGGCGACAGGTCAGTTTTATAAAGAATTATTTCCCACTGATGAAATTTTGAAATTAAAAAAAGGGGCTCAAGTAATTATGATCAAAAATGATCCTGAAAAAAGATGGGTTAATGGATCCATAGGTATTATTCACGATATTGCACAAAAAAAAATCAAAGTAAAAATCGATAACAAAATCTTTGAAGTCAAAAAAGAAAAATGGGATCGCATTCAGTATACTTATGATGATGATCAACAAGAAGTTCAAGAAGAGATAACGGGATCTTTTAAACAGTATCCAATGCGATTAGCTTGGGCAATTACTATTCACAAAAGCCAAGGACAAACCTTTGAAAAAGTAATAATAGACATGAGCCAAGGTTCCTTTGCTCCAGGACAGCTTTATGTTGCATTAAGTAGATGTATAAGTTTAGAGGGTATAGAACTTCTAAGACCCATCAAAAAATCTGATATCATTGTTAACAATCAGTTGATAGGTTTCCAGGATAGATTAATTTAAGATGAGTAAGAAAATTTTATATAGTATTGCAGTTTTTAGCATTATCGGTATTGGTCTATATATTTCCTCAACTTTTGAATACCACGAGTACTATGAGGAATGTGAAAAACAAAGTAATACCCAAGGAGGAATTGAGTCCTGTGTTGATTATAAGATAAAAGAAGCAAAAAAATGATTTACCTTAAAAATAGTTACATCAAGAATTTTGAAGAGAAAATTGTATTAGTTGAGGAAGACAAAATCATCACTCAAGATAGCTCTTTTTATGCCCAAAGCGGTGGGCAACCTGGAGATAAAGGAATATTGGAAATCAATGATCAAAAATTCAATGTTATCAATACAATTAAGCATGAATTAGGTATAGCTCATGTTGTTGAAACTGAAATTAGTGATCTTTCGGGGGATATCAAAGGGCATATCGATTGGGATCATCGTTATCGTTTAATGAAGATGCACACCACTATGCATCTTTTGTGCGCAGCATTACCTTATTATGTTACTGGAGGTTCAATTGGTTTAGAAAAAAGCCGATTGGATTTTGATTTAGGAGAGGAAACATTTGAATTTGAAATGTTAAACAAAATTATTAATGAATTTATTCAACAATCTCACTCGATTACGTATCAGTGGATTACAAATGAAGAGCTTGATCAAAAACCTGAATTGGTTCGCACACTTTCTGTCAAACCTCCAAGAACAAATGATAAAATTCGTTTAGTTAAAATTGGTGATATTGATTTACAGCCATGTGGGGGGACTCATGTAGCTAATACTAGTGAGATTGGAGAATTTAAATTTATTAAATATGAGAGTAAAGGAAAAATGAATAAGCGTGTTCAGTTTACTCTTATATAATGCATAAAGCGTCTCTTAAAGATTTTATACTATTATTTGTATTAGCTGGTATATGGGGTAGCGCCTTCTTTAATATTAAAATCGCCTCAGAGAGTTATACTCCAATGGCCCTTGCTTTTGGTAGAATTTTTTTTGCTGCAATCGTAATGCTTATTTACTGTTGGATTAGAAAAATTTCTATTGAAGCATTTGGAGAAAACTGGCTATGGTATGCAACTATAGGATTTGTAAATTTAGTTCTACCTTTTTTTTTTATCTCATTTGGAATAGTAAAAGTTCAAAGTAATCTAGCTGCTATCTTGATGTCCACAGCTCCTATCGCAGCAACAATATTGGGTCATTTGTTTATTCAAAATGAAAAAATTAATCTTTTAAAATTCCTTGGAATCCTAATTGGCTTTCTAGGGATTGTTTATCTGTTCTCAGATAATATTTTAATTAATCAATCAAATATCTTCTATGCATTTATGGTAATTTTAGGCCCAGTTTGTTACACCATTGGCGGTTTGTTTTCACTTAAGCTAAAACATATAAAAAATGAAGTACTCACCTCTAGTATTCTAATATGGGCTGTAATTATCTTACTCCCTATTATGTTTATCTTCGAAAATCCAACAGAATTAAGACCCTCTTTGAACGCTACAATTTCTCTTATTTATCTGGGAATTGTTGCTACTGCGATTGCGTGGCTAATGAGATTTTATATTCTTAAAAATAATGGGTTAGTATTTCAATCTCAAGTTGCCTACATCATCCCAATATTTGGCCTAATATTTGGCTATCTCTTTTTAAATGAAAAAATAACTTATAAAATAATAGTGGCATTGATTGCTGTTTTGATCAGTACGTACTTAATTGAAAAAAGTAAAAAAATAAAAGTTACAGATAAACTATCTTGATGTTATTGACTTATAATATACTGTACGCAATCTAATTATGTCAGCAGATATTCTAATTAAAATTGAGAATTTAAAAAAATCATTTCATGGAGGCCTAGAGGCTCTCAAGGGAGTTAATTTGGAAATTCAAAGAGGTGAAATTTTAGCACTCTTGGGCCCCAATGGTGCTGGAAAAACTACACTCATTAATGCAATATGTGGTATAGTCTTGCCAACCTCTGGTAGCATTACAGTTGATGGTTACGATGTAGTAAAAGACTATAGAAGAACAAGGTCTATGATTGGACTTGTGCCCCAAGAACTTCATTTAGAGGCTTTTGAAAAAGTTTTTCAAAACGTATCTTACACTAGAGGCCTTTATGGCAAGAAAAAAGATCCTGCTTTTATTGAAAAAATTTTAAGAGACCTCAGTCTTTGGGATAAAAAAGATAGTAAACTTCGAGAGCTTTCTGGGGGTATGAAGAAAAGAGCTTTGATCGCCAAAGCCCTAAGTCATGAACCAAAAATATTATTTTTAGATGAACCCACTGCAGGTGTTGATATTAATTTGCGAAGAGACATGTGGAGAGCAGTTAGAGAATTAAAAGAAAAGGGCGTAACAATAATCCTTACAACACATTACATCGAAGAGGCAGAGGCAATTTCTGATAGAGTTTCTGTGATAAATAATGGTGAAATAATAATTACAGATAATAAAAATGATTTAATGCAGAAAATGGGCCAAAAGAATTTAACCATAGAATTTCAAGAGCCCTTTAATGAAATCCCATCTTCTCTTGGAACGTACAATCTTAAGATGAATAATAATATTTCATTAACCTATACTTATGACTCTCAGGGGTCCTCAACAGGTATTACCGCACTGCTTCAAGATATAAAATCAGCTGGGCTTAAACTAAAAGATTTAAATTCCTCCCAGACATCTTTAGAGACAATATTTGAAAAATTATTGGAGGAAAGCGCATGAATTGGACAGGTATCATAGCAATTTACTTGCATGAAATGGACCGTATGAGAAGGACAACAGTTCAAAGTATATTTTCTCCTGTTATCTCCTCCTCTTTATATTTTGTTGTATTTGGTGCAGCAATTGGTAGCCGAATACCTGTAATTGAGGATATTTCATATGGATCTTTCATAGTTCCAGGTATGATAATGTTAGCCTTACTTACACAGAGTGTTTCAAACGCTTCGTCTGGAATTTTTTTTCCTAAATTTTTAGGCACTATTAATGAAATTTATGCCGCACCTTTATCAACTACAGAAATCGTTATTGGTTTTGTCGGAGCAGCTACCACTAAATCTATAATTCTGGGGAGCTTAATTTTGGCAACAGGTTTATTTTTTGTTGAAATTTATATTATGCACCCATTTGCGATGATCCTGATGCTTGTTTTAACATCTTTAACTTTTAGTTTACTTGGTTTTTTAATTGGAATGTTGTCAACTAATTGGGAAGAACTCTCAATATTTCCTACTCTTATTTTATCCCCACTTGTTTTTCTTGGTGGTTCATTATACTCCATAAATTGGTTACCAGAATTTTGGCAGAATGTGTCCCTTGTAAATCCCGTGCTTTATTTAGTGAGTGGCTTTCGATGGAGCTTTTATGAAATGGCTGACGTAAGCATTACCACAAGTCTAATTATGATATTTACATTCCTAATACTTAATATCACTGCAATTATTTATATTTTTTCTAAGGGTTTTAAAATCAAAGATTAATTACAGATGTCAAATAGAGTTGTCTGGTTTAAAAAAAATTTAAGGTATAAGGATAACGAAATCTTAATCGATGAGGATAAAAAATCGATCTTAATTTATATAATTGAACCTGAGCTCTGGAAACAAAAGGATATGTCTTTAAGACAATGGCAATTTACTCTAGACAGCTTAAAAGATCTTCAATACCAATTAACAAAAAATAATTTACATTTAAATATTTTATATGGAGATGCCTTAGAGATATTTAAGTTTTTAAAGGATAAATATAATTTTGATAGTGTTATAAGCGAACAAGAAACAGGAATCAAATGGACTTTTGAAAGAGATAAAAAATTAAAATCTTTTTTTCTCCAAAATGATATTCATTGGATTGAGTGTGCCTATCCGGGTGTAAGACGTGGACGTCATGATAGAAATCAATGGGCGAAATTTTTCAGAAAGGATATACTTAGATATCCAAATTTACCCATCATTAAACAATCGATTAATTTAGGATTAAAAAATTACGATTTACCAAAAAATTTCTACGACTCGACTCCTTGCCCTAATAGACAGAAAGGTGGCTCAGAAGAGGCAGAAAAATTATTAAGCACTTTTCTCAACAGAAGAGGTGAAAACTATCAATTTGAGATGTCTAGTCCTATAAGTGCAGAAAAAAGTTGCTCAAGATTATCGACTCATTTGACGTACGGGACGATATCGCATCGTTCAGTCTTCCAAGAGGCTAATCAAAAAAAAGAAAACATACAATTGACTAATAAAAATTTCTCTAATTCTATAAATTCTTTTTTATCTCGTTTACATTGGAGATCACATTTTATCCAAAAATTAGAGGACCAACCATCAATCGAGCACGAGAGTTTTATTCCAGTTTATGACCAAATACGTGAGAAAGATTCTAGAAAATTAGATGCTTGGATAGAGGGAAAAACAGGCGTGCATTTTATAGATGCATGTATGATTTATCTTCGAAATCATGGATGGATTAATTTTAGAATGAGGGCAATGCTAGCCTCTTTTGCGTCCTATAATCTTTGGCTAGATTGGAGATATTTCGGTCCACGCCTTGCAGCCTTATTTACTGACTTTGAACCGGGAATACATTACAGCCAGCTACAAATGCAATCAGGAACGACCGGAATTAATACAATCAGAATGTATAATCCATATAAACAAGCCTTAGATCAAGACCCTGAGGCAAAATTTATAAAATCACAATTACCTGAATATAATAATTTTCCACCCAGCTTTTTTTTCAAACCCCCTGAACTATCTAATAATGAAAATTTATTTAACGACTCTAACCTTGAAACAATAGTAGATGTCACTAAAACAGCAAAGTTTGCAAGAGATAAAATTTTTAGTATCAGGAAGCTCCCAGAGCATCAAAAGATGGCCAAAAATGTTTTTATCAGACATGGTAGCAGACAGAATAGATAAAATTTAAATAGATTTTTGAAGTTTACTTTTTTTAAAACAACCTATTAACTCATTTTAGATGTTTGAAAATCCTGATTATATTGTAATTGGTTCTGGATCGGCAGGATCTACAATAGCATACAGGCTTGGGGAAAACCCAAAGTTAAAAATTCTAGTTTTGGAATTTGGTGGACTAGACAAAAGTCCATTTATTCAAATGCCTGCTGCTCTCTCTTACCCTATGAACATGGATAAGTTCGATTGGGGTTATAAAGCTGAACCAGAGCAAGCATTAAACGGAAGGTCTTTAGCCTGTCCTCGAGGTAAAGTTATCGGAGGATCTTCCTCAATTAATGGAATGATTTATGTAAGAGGAAATGCTGGTGATTATAATCAATGGGCAGAAAGCGGAGCGAAAGGTTGGGATTATCCAGATGTTCTTCCATATTTTCAAAGAATGGAAGCAAGCCATGGAGGAAATTCTGAATTTAGAGGGAAATCAGGTCCTTTAAATATAACTCATGGCAAAAGAGATAATCCTTTACATGACGCGTTTGTAAAAGCAACTGAACAAGCAGGGTATACATATACTGAAGATTATAATGGTTTTCGACAGGAGGGCTTTGGGCCTGCTGACATGAATGTTTGGAAAGGTTCACGTTTTTCAACAGCTAAAGCTTATTTGAAACCCGCATTAGCAAAGAAAAATGTAGAACTTATTACTAAAGTTTTAGTCGATAAAATAATATTTAGTGAAGACAAGGCTAAAGGGGTGGAAGTATTTCATCAAGGCCAAAAAAAAATTTTTAACGCCAATATCGGAGTTGTTTTATCAGCTGGCGCTATAAATAGTCCAACTATTCTCCAAAGGTCAGGAATTGGAGAGGCTAATGATTTAAAAAGCATAGGAGTTAAGGTAATTAAAAATTTACCTGGAGTTGGTAAAAATTTACAAGATCATCTAGAAGTTTATTTTCAAGTGAAGTGTTTACAACCAGTAACACTTAACAAGTACTTAAACCCATTTTCTAAATTGCTAATCGGTATGCAATGGATGTTTCTTAAAAGTGGACCAGGCTCGACAAACCAATTTGAAACACTTGGATTTATTCGTTCAGATAAAAATATCCCGTATCCTGATATCCAATTCCATTTTCTTCCCGTTGCAATACGATATGATGGCAAAGCACCAAGTAAAGGACATGGTTTTCAACTACATGTAGGACCCATGCGCTCAAAATCTCGAGGATTTGTGAAATTAAAGTCTGGCAACCCTTTTGAGGCACCTTTAATAAAATTTAATTATATGTCTCATGAAGAGGATTTTCCAAACTTTAGAAAATCACTCAGGCTTTCCAGAGAAATTCTTAACCAAGATGCATTAGCTCTTTATAAAGGAAGTGAAATTCAACCTGGAGATGATGTTGTATCAGATGAGGGACTTGATGAATTTATAAAAAATAACTGTGAAAGTGCTTACCATCCATGTGGCACTTGTAAGATAGGAGCAGAAAATGACCCTTCATCAGTTGTTCAAAATGACTGTAAAGTTAAGGGTTTTTCAAATTTATATCTAGCAGACTCCTCAATTTTTCCTCAAATTTGTAATGGAAATCTCAATGCACCATCCATAATGACTGGTGAAAAAGCATCAGATCATATTTTAGGAAAACCTCTTTTAGCTCCATCTAATCTACAACCCTATATTCATCCAAACTGGCAGAATTCTCAAAGATAAAATTGATGATCAGACTCATTCTCTTTTTTTTGATAATCCCATTAATTGCTTATACAGATAAACACATCCCTTATTATAAGTCTTTAGCTCATGATGAGTCTTGGCTTCGTCATTATCCAGAAAATCAAGATTTGAGTAAGCAAACAGAGAAATTTCTTCTCACAGAAGAAAATATGCCAGTGAGGGTTATTGAAGAGTTTCAGAATAGTTGGAGTTCATATACTGACTGGTATCGTATAGAGTTATTTAATGGAATACAGGGTTGGATTGCACATAATCAGTTATCTAAAAAAAGAACTTTGTTAGTCTTAGAGGATACTGAATTATACGCTCTGAGATCTTATGATCCTGAGTCTCTCTTAACTATTCAAAAAGGATTAATTCTTGCACCAAAAATTGTAAACTTATTAGAGGTAAATGAGACAATGGTAAAGATAAGTATTCCAGATGGTAAAAAATCCTCTGTTAAAGGTTGGATACCTATAGATAAGAGACTGTGGGGTGTTTCTAATTCAGAAACACAATCTATCAATGATTAAATACTTACTATTGTTGTTACTCATGGTACAAAACTTGATGGCCTACAGTGAGTCTCCCTATAGAGTTGTTTATCAAACGGATACTTATGAAATTCGATATTATGAGGAACGTTTAATAGTAGAAACACAATACTCTAATCAAAATAATGGATTTCAGAAACTCTTTGAATATATATCAGGCAATAATAAACAAAGTCAAAAAATTGAAATGACTACACCAGTTAATGTTACAGAAATTGAAAATAAGTTTGTTATGCAATTTTACTTACCCAATAGATTTCAACAAAATGAGATACCTTTACCCTCAGACAAATCAGTAAAAATTTCGACAATAGAACCAGGGTATTTTGCAGTAATTAGATACTCAGGTTTTGCCTCTGATAAAAATTTTTACAAACATAGAGAAATTTTAAAAAACAAATTAAATGCCGATGATGTAAAAGTCCTAGGTTCCGCTGTTAAAGCTACATATGATGGTCCTTTTACACTTCCTAATCTTCGAAGAAATGAAGCAATTTTTTTAGTCGAATGGAAGGAGCCACTATGATGCAAAGTAAAAATACAAATAAACATTTTGGATTTGGCACTCAAATTAGAAAATCTCCATTTTTTGATGCTACAGTTCGATGGGGGGCCACTGGCTTTTCAGTTTATAATCACATGTATATCCCAAGGGATTTTGGCGACCCTGAGAAAAATTTTTGGAATTTAGTTAATGATGCAATTTTATGTGATGTAGCAGTTGAAAGACAAGTTGAGATAACTGGTCCTGATGCATTTCAGTTTATTCAATTACTTACACCTCGTGATCTTAGCAAATTATCTATAGGGCAGTGTAAATATGTTCTAATTACCAACGAAAAAGGGGGTATACTCAATGACCCTGTCTTACTTTGTTTAGATGAAAATCATTTTTGGTTATCTCTATCTGATAGCGATATTTTACTTTGGGCTCAAGGTGTTGCAGTAAATTCAGGGCTAAATGTTAGCATCAATGAACCAGATGTTTCACCTCTTCAGCTACAGGGACCAAAGTCAAGAGAGATTATGGTGAAATTATTTGGAGAAAGCATAAGAGATTTAAAATATTACTGGCTCAAAGAACTAGAATTAGATGGTATTCCCTTAGTTGTATCTCGTACTGGATGGTCTACAGAACTTGGATATGAATTATTTTTACGAGACGGATCTCAGGGAGATAAATTATGGGAAATGATCATGATAGCAGGGAATGAATATGGTCTTCAGCCTGGTCACACATCAAGCATTCGCCGTATCGAAGGAGGTATGTTGTCATATCACGCAGATGCAGATATACATACTAACCCATTTGAAATGGGACTTGAAAGATTAGTATCTTTGGATAGTGACATTAATTTCATTGGTAAAAAAGCACTTATTGAAATTCAAAAAAAAGGTATAAAACGTAAGCAAATTGGCTTGGAAATAGAGGGAGATTCTTTGACAGGACCAAACACAATATTTTGGGAAATATTCTGTGATGATAAAAGCATTGGAAAAGTAACTTCCGCAGTATTTTCACCACGATTAGAAAAAAATATAGCATTGGCTATGGTTGATAAAAATTACACTGAAATAGGAATGAAATTATTAGTTGAAATTTATGGGGTTCTCAGAGATGCAATAATAGTAGAAAAGCCTTTCTTTGATCCTAAAAAAGCGCTTCCAAGTTCTTGATAAAATTGAAATATCGTTGATATTATTGAATTTCTTTTGATATTCACTAGATGCATAGTTTCGTTAACTTCTTAGCATTATTTTTTTTTTGATTCAGAATTTATATATTTTATTACTCAAAATATAGAGAGGTATTTATGAAACTAATAACAGCAATTATCAAGCCAGACAAAGTCGAAGCTTTGAGACAGGCACTTACAGGTGTTGATATTCAAGGTTTAACTATTGTTGAGGCAAAAGGATATGGGCGCCAAAAGGGTCATACCGAACTGTACCGAGGCGCAGAATATGAGGTACATTTTCTTCCTAAATCTCGAGCAGAGGTTTTAGTAGATTCTGCTGACGCCGAAAAGGTCATTACTACAATTTCTGAGGCAGTTAAATCAGGAAAAATTGGTGATGGTAAAATTTATGTAACTGAAGTGCAGGATGTTGTCCGAATACGTACTGGAGAACGAGGCGCTGAGGCTATTAAATAAGGAGATCGTATGAAAAAAATATTAACTTTTTTAATTCCTACCTTGTTCCTCTCCGGAGTAGCAAGTGCAGAGGTTTCTGCTGAAACAGCTTTTGTATTTAATACATTTTTATTTGTTTTTAGTGGAGTCTTAGTGATGTTCATGGCATTAGGTTTTTCCATGTTAGAAGCTGGATTTGTTCGTAAAAAAAACACATCGGCTATTTTATTAAAAAATATAGCATTATACTCTATTGCAGGAATAATGTTTTATCTGATCGGATACAGCCTAATGTATGTAGATGTTTCAGGATATATAGGATCATTAGGTGGTGCTTTTTACGACACAGCTGACGACTTGACTGTTGCCGCAGAAGAGGGTGGCTACTCATTAGCATCGGATTGGTTCTTCCAGATGGTATTTTGTGCAACTGCTATTTCAATTGTATCTGGTGCTTGTGCTGAGAGAATAAAAGTGTGGCCTTTTATGATATTTGCTGCGTTTATGACAGGAATTATTTATCCAATTTATGGTGCATGGACTTGGGGCGGTGGATGGCTTACAGAAATGGGCTTCTCTGATTTTGCAGGTTCAACAATTGTTCACTCAGTTGGTGGATGGGCGGCTCTAACTGGATGTTTAATCCTCGGCCCGAGAGCTGGAAAATACGGCTCTGATGGAAAAATAACTCCAATTGCTGGTGCAAATATGCCATTAGCATGTCTAGGTACCTTTATCCTATGGTTTGGATGGTTTGGATTTAATGGCGGATCACAACTAGCTTTAGGTAGTGCCGCAGACGCATCTGCAATGTCAATCGTTGTTGTAAATACTAACATCGCTGCATGTGGTGGTGTTGTTGCAGCAATTATTTTATCTCAATTATTGTATAAGAAGATTGATTTATCAATCGCACTTAATGGTGCTATTGCTGGTCTTGTTGCTATTACTGCTGGCCCTGACTTGACCAATCATTTCTTATCTATGATTGTTGGTGCGATAGGTGGTATTCTTTGTACAATTGCTATCCCAATGCTCGATAAAATGAAAATCGATGATGTTGTGGGAGCTATTTCTGCTCACTTAGTTGCAGGTATTTGGGGAACGTTAGCTGTAGGTATCTTCGGTGCAGGTGACTTCTTAGTACAATTGATTGGCATAATCGCAGCTGCTGTATTAGTTGTGCCTTTAAGTGGTGTATTCTTCTACATCCTAAAGGGAACAGTTGGTTTAAGAGTATCTGAAGAAACTGAAGCTTCAGGTCTTGATAAAGCTGAACTTACCACAGAAGCTTACCCAGAATTTAAATAATTCTTATTTATAGTACTCCTAAAAAAGGGCGCTTATCGCGCCCTTTTTATTATATTAAGTCATCTATTAAATCTGTAATTTTCGAACTATCAGGCTTAGTCATTGAAGACCAACTTTTAACTAAATTTCCCTCACCATCAAAAAGATATTTATAAAAATTCCATTTTGGAGTTTCATTATATGTTGACATCATCCAGCTGTATAATGGATGGGCGTCCTCACCGTTCACATCAATGATTTCAGAAATGATAAATTTTGTATCATAGTTAACTAAACAAAACTCTTTAACATCCTTTTCATCATCTAACTCTTGTCGAAAGCTGTTAGAGGGAGTTCCAATAATTACTAAATTTTTATCTAAATATTCACGATGAAGATTGGACAAGTTAGCATACTGCTTAGTAAAACCACATCTGCTAGCAGTATTCACAAGAAGAACAGGTTTTCCTTTAAATTTATCCAAACTAATTTGATTACCATCAATATCTTGAATACTAAAATTATGTAAGTTTTGCGCCATAACACTTCCTATATTTGTGAGTAATACACTTAAGGTTATCAAGAGAATTCTCATGTGATTTTATACTGACTTTAAGTAATCTAGATTTGCAAATCTTAAATTTTTGGTAATCCCAAAACTTCTCTTTTTTTAATGAATTCCTCTTTGTATGGAGGTCTATTAAAAATCTCTTTTATCATGGGTTTAAAAAAATCTAGATCTTTGTTCTCATATTCTGGATCAAAAGATTTTTGATCCCATCTTTCGCAGAAGTCCGCGCATGTTTGAAAATAAATATTATCTTTAAATTTATCCCTAGCATTTTTATCCCAACCATAATGATGGGCGTAGTAAATCATTTGAAAAATTCCATGATGCTCAACCACCCAAGTTACTTCTTCTCTAACATAAGGTCTTATGACCTCAGCAGAAAATCTATCGTGATTTTGAGGAGCAAGTCCATCGCCAATATCGTGAAGTAATGTTCCAACAATCCAATCAATATCAGCCCCATCGTTATAAGCTCTTGTTGCTGATTGAAGTCCATGATCCAGTCTGGAAATTTTATAGCCCTCCATAGTATTTTTTCCTTGTCTTGATAGTTCTTCGATAATTCTCTCATAAGTTAAAGAGACATATTTTTCTTCATACTCTTGAAGTAATAAATAATCATTTTTATCACCTTCTTTCATATGTTTAAATTTTACATACTTATCAACCAAAATTTTTAGATCCATTTTGAATGTGTTTTCTATGCAAATGTCTAAATTTGCCATCTGTTGAGTCAAAATCTAGATAACAACCCTGGAGGTGTCTAGCACCTTCATTAGCATTGTATGAAGTTCTTCCATGAAGCAGTCTATGATTATCAAACATCATAATGTCACCGGTTTTAAGTTTAAACTTAATCTCAAAATCTGATGAAGAATATAAATCACTTAGTAGTTTTCTTGCTTTATAGAAATTTGTAAGTTTTTTTCGATTAATTGGCGGAACATAATCAACTCTTGTACTATACCTTACTTGTTTATAGTCTCCCTCTTTATCCAACTCAATAAGCTCTCCCCAGTTTTCTAAAATAATATCTTTATCTTGAAATTGATATCTAAGATTAGTTTTAGTCAAAGACTCGAAAGCTTCAGGGTAATTGATCTTAATATAATCAGCAACTGCAAAACCATCTACTAGAGTCGAAAAACCACCACTGACCTCATTTTTAATACAATGTAAAAATTGAATGCCAGGCGCAGCTGGCTTTCTATAGGGATTGTCCGTATGTGGAGGAAGAGCAATAGGCTTATAAGCTAAATCATTAGGGTTAGGTTTTGACATTACATCAAAATACTCTCCAAAGTTAGTCACTTTAATAGGACCTATAGATCTCACAAATTTGAGTAAATACTGATTTTTTGTTGGTACGTTTTTAATAATTACAAAACCATATTTATAAAATTCCTCTAAAAGTCTATACATTGACTCTCTCTCAACCATATTTTCTTCAAATTCTACACTTGGAAATACTTTTAAATCTGAGTTCCAAAGTAGTCTTTTAGGTAAAGGGCCACGTTTGTTTTTATCGTTATCAAATTCTGTTAGAAGATCTTTAATATTATACTTCCCTTTAGCCCCATCATTGAATTCAATATCAAGTTTTTCCTCTAAAATTTTTGCTGTTTTAATTTGCAAATCTAATTTGATAGAAGAGGGTTCGTAGAGCCTTTGATTTGTATCTTTGTCGACATACTCACGACCTGGTAATCTTTCTCTTAGCCAAATAGGATGTAATTCATAATCATGATTTTGGTGTGTCACTTTTAATGAGTCACTTGAAAACTGAACCTTCATGGCGCTACTCTCAAAATTAATTCTTAAAAAGATTTTTTGTTAATTAATGATATTTGTCAATTAAGAAATTAAGGAGTTACTTTAAATATAGCTTCAATTTCAACTGAGAAGCCTAAAGGAAGAGAATTCACTCCAACTGCTGCACGAGCATGAATACCCTTTTCGCCAAAGATCTTTTGCATTAAATCTGAACAACCATTAATAACCTGAGGTTGTTGAGTAAAATTATCTAAACAGTTCACAAAACCTGTCAACTTTATTAATTGTTCTACTCTATCTAGATCTTTGATTTCATTTTTTAAGGCAGATAATATTGCCAAACCACACTTTTGTGCATGTTCTTGAGCTAGTTCCAAACTCAAATCTTTACCAACAACACCTTTTGCAAAACTTCCATCCTCAAGGAGAGGACCTTGGCCTGAAATATATGCAGTATTATCAACTATTACACAAGGTTTGTAACTTCCAGCTGGTTTTGCGGGATTGGGTAAAACAATTCCTAACTCTTGTAATTTATCCTCTATAATCACTGTGAGATTTCCTCTCCCTCTTCAATTTTATTTATAATCTGTTCTGTTGCTAATTGCATCCCAATTGAAGATGTATTTCTAGGAACAATCATTGAAGGTGTATTTTCATAATAGATATCACTAGTTCTTCCCACTCTAATTCTAAAATAATTATAAGGAGCCACTAAAGAATACACTACTATCATATAAATAAAAAAACCATAGGGTCCAAAATAAGCCATAAAACCTGAGGCTAACATAGGACCTGCTACCATACCTAAAGCATTAACAAGTGTTAATGTTGAACTTGCTGAAACAATCTCGTCTTTTTCCAAAAAATCGTTCATATGTGAAATAACGACAGCGTAATAAGGTAATGAAACAGCAGAATGAAAACCAATAAACAATAATAGAACATAAAATGAGAATGAACCAAATATCAAGGCCAGTAATAAAGAGCCAATAGCTATCAAATTTAGTACAAATAAAATAGTTCTTCGATCATAACGATCTGAGATTTTTCCAATAGGATACTGAAAAACAGCTCCAATAAACATGTTTACAAAAACTAAAATTGAAATTTGAAATATACTAAAACCAATTTTAGCACCAAAAACTGCAATTAAACCGAATAAAGCACTATAAATCATTCCAATTGAAAAAGAGCCGACAAAAGCCATAGGTGATTTATTATATAAGTCTTTAAGACTTAAAAATTTAGGTGTTGTGAATTCAGGAGCAGGTTTCTTAGTAAGCAATATAGGAACCAATGCAAGGGATATCAACAAAGATGATAGAATATAAAGATGCGCTTCTGTAGTTGTCCCTATATTTATTAACATTACCCCGATACTTGTAGAAATATATAAAACAATCATATAGAAACCAATCAACTGGCCTCTTGTTTGGTTATCTGCTCGATCATTCAACCAGCTCTCACAAACTATATAAATGGCAGCATATGAGAAACCAGTAATTACTCTAAAGATTAACCAAAGAACTGGATCAACAAAAATCCAATGCAATAAGATAGCTATTGATCCTAAAGATGCAAATGCTGCAAATACTCTTATATGCCCAACATTTTTAATAAGTTTAGGACATTGAATTGAGCTAAACAGAAATCCTATGAAATATCCTGTAAATACATAGCCAATCTCAAAGTCTGTAAAATTAAAAAAAACAGAATTGATGTTTAGTAAAGTTCCTTGAAGTGTATGAGCAATCATTATTAGCCCAAAGCCACTAAAAAGTGCCCATGAATTTAAAATAGTTCCAAACACCCGCGAATTGATAAACTTTTAGTTTAAGAATGCAATAGCTATTTTGAAAAAGGTAATGACGTCATCTGTGATTGCACTTCTAGATTATCAATCAATAGTGTCTTAACTTCATTAAAATTTTGAAACTTGGTTTGTATCATTGCGATACCAAGACAACACCCAAAATCAGGGCTAAAACAACCAGATCTTAATTCGCCAATAAACTGACCATCTAATTGAATAGGTAAGTATTTTGTTATAGTTAAATTATCAAGCTTGAGTTTTAAACCAATTAATGATCTTTGTACTCCTTCTCGATTTTGTTTTTCTAGTATTGATTTTCCTAAATAATTTATATCTGGATTAAAAGATACAAAAGGATTTAGGCTACATTCTAGGGGAGTATCTTCCATAGTCATATCATTTCCAAAAGAAAGCAGACCTCCCTCAATCCTTTCAATTAAATTTGGACAGCCTGGTCTTACATTTAAATCTTCTCCATTATTAATCAAGCTATCATAAAGATTTAGACCAACTTCATCATCATCAACATAAATTTCAAATCCACCCTGTTTCGACCAACCTGATCTTGCGATTAACAATTTATGGCCTTGAAATTCATATCTTTTGAAATTAAAAAATTTTAATTTTTTTATTTCTTCTCCAAAGACTCTCTCCATCAAATCAAAAGATTTAGGACCTTGTACAGCTAATATATTGACATTGGGCTCTGAAATTTCTACATCTAAATTCATACCAATGGTAATACCCTTTGCATATAATAAGATATCTGAATCGGCTATAGATAACCACCAAGTATCATCACCAACCTTCATAATTAAAGGATCATTAAGAATTTTTCCTTTTTCA
This sequence comes from uncultured Alphaproteobacteria bacterium, assembly GCA_902610415.1. Classification (GTDB taxonomy): domain Bacteria; phylum Pseudomonadota; class Alphaproteobacteria; order HIMB59; family HIMB59; genus HIMB59. Next base: position 45,669 of record CACLVL010000002.1, on the reverse strand, counting down.
TCAATAATTGGAGCATAGTAACAAAGATAATCTTTTGCATTAGATAGATCTCTACAAGTAATAAGCTGTGTAAGCTTTGCAGCATCAGGGCCTTTAAATTGGACTTGCCTTTCTACAGACACATCCCAAACTTGAACATTGTTTTTAAGATGAAGACAGTCTTCCTCTATCCCTTTAAAAGATGCTGGTAAAATCATATGATTGTAAACTGTGTAGGATTGAACTCCATACTTTTCTATTCTTTTGGTATAGGGTGTGGAGCGAAGTCGAGCACTTTTAGCGATTAAATGGTTCATAAAATTTCGAATTTAGTTAATATGTATTCTTGATACAAAGCAAACGATATTTTTTTATTATTTTAGTATTATTATCATACCAAATTTGTATATCTCAGGTATATGCAAACAGCGATTCAGATCGTGTGGACTATTTAATAGAATTATTAAAAGAACCACTAGATGAGGAGTCCCAAGAAGAAATTAAGGGCGCTATTATGAGAATTTGGAAAATTTCAAAAAGTGAAGAAATACAACAAAAAATGAGTAATATCGGGCATTTTATAAGGTTTAGGCAATACCAAGAGGCGGAAGATTACTTATCTCTCATAATTCTTGAACAAGAAGATTTTATGGATGCTTATTACCAAAGAGCGATCGTTCATTATTATCAGGGAGAAATCAACGAGGCACGTGTAGATCTCCTAAGTGTTTTGTCTTTTGAGCCAAGACATTTTGATGCATTAAGAGTTTTGGCTTTAGTTTATGAGAAACAAAATAAAAAAAGTAAGGCTTACTATACATATAAAGAGCTTGAAAAAATACTTCCCCACGATGAAAATGTAAGAAGTAAATTAAAATCTTTAGAAAATTTAATTTAATTAGATGTTTAGTCCTAAAATAAAAATTAAAATACATATGGTGAAAAAACTTACAAGACTATAAATCATTCCAATTGCTATTGGGACAAAGCTTTGACTGAATATTTTTTTCAAATTAATTGAAGCTCCAAGAGCAGTTAATGCCAAACCAAAAAAAATAGTAAATACATTTTCTAAAATTTCTAAAATATTTATCCAAGTCACAGAACTTAAATAATAACTATCTATAACTGCACGAATAATAATTAAAACAATAAACCCTATTACAAATAGTGGTATTGAATTTTTAATTTTATCCAAAATTGATAAATTTTTAGAAGGGGTTTTTTCTGCACTATTTTTTAAAATAACTAAACATGGAATTAATATTACTAGAAATAAATTTCTGAGTAGTTTAGTAATAGTAGCGATTTCAAGAACTTTATTATTTTGGTATAAATCATTATGCACCATTGCAGCAGCCAATACCTGACTTGTATCATGGATACCTACACCTAAAAAAATCCCCTTAGCTAGATCTGATATAAAATACCACTCTATAAAAAAAGGATAAGCCAATACAGCTAAGCTGCCCCAAAGAACAACAATCAATACTGCTGTAACAACATCATAATCTTTAGATTTTAAAACATTAGATGAGATCATTATTGCTGTAACACCGCAAATTGACGTCCCAATTGCCAATAATTTTGAGATCTCTTTTTGAACAGGCCATAACTTTGAGAGGGCTAAATATGTCAATAATATCAACAAAATTGTGATTATTATTATCCCTAATGATTGAACACTAACGCTAGCAAGTTGTGTAAAACTTATTTTTATACCCAACAATACTATCGCTAATTGAAGAATATTTTTTTTTATAAAATCACGTCCTTCTAGAATTTTTTCTGAAAATTGAAATAAATTGAAGAACAATATTCCCAAAATAAGACATAGTAAACTTAATGGCAGAACCGATATATTTAAAATATAACTAAAGGGTTGTCTTAAAAAAATTGCAAATATGTAAATAAGACAAATAACTGTAATTCCTGATATATTTCTACTAATCATTATCTGTTAAACCAGCACCAGCTCCAGAAATTTTCTTCTCTTCTGTCTCTTCAACAAAAGTTTCAAGTGATAGTTTATATAGATAATCCCAAGAACTTTGGTCATATAGGCTTTTCCTTTGAGTTGAAATGGTTAAAGAAAAATCTGATAAATTATTAGGAACCACATTTTGATCTATAAAAAAAATATCCCCAGGACTTATTGTAAAATTTAAAACTGATGACTTTAAATCAAAATAGAGTAAATTATTTTTTGCTGACTTAGATAAGAAAGGAAAAATTAATAGTGGCTCATTTATATTCTTGAATTGATGAATACGATGTAAGTCTTTATTATGAGATTGGTCAAGAAAAAAAATTCCAAAATGTATGGGGCAAAGGTTGCTGGTATCAGATTGATCTACATCCAAAAGTTTATTAAGCTTAGTTAGATCTAAATCAACTAGTCTTTTAAAACTTTCTAATCCTTGAAATTTAGATTGCTCTAATACTCTTACTGCTTTTCCAGCCTCCTCAGAAACGCCCCAACTTAAGCCCTTAGCACGCGATGATCTCTTAATTGTTGTTTCAATTTCATATAAGGAGTGCATTAAGCTATCTTTTTGTAAGACCACGTATCGTTAGATGTACTTATTTCTTTCATTAAGGGAGCACCTTGATACATAGTAATTCTTACCCATCGATCAGAACGAGGATCAAATCGTGTTGCACCAAAAAAGGATAACTTTAGTCGTATCATATCAACTGGGATTAAAGTTTTTGAGATAGTGTTATCTTGAATTTCTGAGTAGGGCAGTTTTTCACATACCAGGACTCTTCTTAATATATGTCGATATTCTTGACTTTTTAACAAATAATAGCCTAAGTCTCTTTTTAAATCATAAGATTTTAAATCACCATAAAGTGCACTTATATCTCTTGCTATAGCTAGGGGCAGCTCTAATTCTGAGCCTTCCTCAGAAAATCTATCTGACATCCGAGGCTCTTGTTTATTTTTTGAGTAATACCAAAAATTAAAAATATTTTCTTTGTTATCAAAATCAATATTTAGCAACCAGGTATATTGATTTTCAATTAATTTACACACCTCATAAATTGTCTTTGATGTATCAATATCAAAGTACTTATCTTCATTTATAGACATTTCATAACTGAGAGGTTCTACAATATCTGGATAAACCTCCATCATTAATGAAACAATAAACTCACAGCATTCAGATTGAGTATTTGCTTCTGTCCACTCGTAAATAGAATTCCAAAAATAATTTTTCAAGGAATATGTTGAATAAAAATTTTGAAAACTATCTAAGTCCTTTAAAAGCTGTTTATTTTTTTTCTTTTGGTAATCACTCTCCGTTTTCCAATATTTAATATTCTCTTGAATAGCAGAAAGATATGACTCAAAAATATCTTTATCTTTTTGACTCACAGATAAAATTGATCGAATGGCTTTTAATGCTTTTTCTTTTGCAATGATCCACTGATTTAATAAAGCTGGATGATTTACTATAAAGGGTGCCATTCCCAAACCTGTAGAATTACCAATACCTAAATTTCTAGCAATATCTTCGCTAAGTTTAATTGCCTTATTTGGAGAGCGAAAGTGAGCCACATGGTTGACGACATCGAAAGTAAATTGTCTTGCAAGGTATACAAGCATCATCTCCAATCTAAATGGCCCTTTAAGCTCTTCTCTATCTTGAATTTTAACTCGATCAGCTAATCCAAATTTTCCAGAGCCATAAACTGCAGTAGTTCTATAAAGATAACCCACACTGTATAGAAGCTTAGTATCAGGTTGTATACCTTTAGACAGTTTATCTACCACATGTTCAAAAACACGTACTGATTTGTTAGCTCGAGATAGGCAAAGTTCCTTTTCACTCACTCTTCCCTGCTCTTGGAGGGGAACATTAGCTTTAAGCCTTTCAATATCCTCTTTAGCTGGAACTCCATCAAATAAAACAAAAGATGCATCCCATTTCGTAGCTATAACTCGATCAGATCTTTCACTATCTTCAATATGATTTGAAAAGCAAATTAGGGAGTATTGTTTTTGCCCATTATTTACAACATAAACAATATGACCAAAGCCTCGATTATCTAAGTTGAATTCTTTAGTTTTAAATTCCCAATTCTTAAATTCTCTTATAAAGCTTCTTAGAAAAGACAATTTAGATTGATGAAAAGACCCTAATCGGTCTAATTTCATAACAAATTCTGGTTTTCTTAAATCTATTTGCATCAATCAAATTTCTTATAAAAATTGTACCAATTATTACCCAAGATGTCGTGCGTCTCATCTTCGCTGAAACCAACATCTTTTAAACCTTTATGGAGATTATCAAAACCTCTGGCATCTTTAAACCATGAGGGCTGAGGAGGAAAACCTGCATTATCAGCTGTTCCTTCACCAAAATCTTTTGTTTTTGTCCAAGTACCATTTCTCATCCATTCAACTATACTATCTGGATGATTAATACAAAGATCTGAGCCAATACCAATTTGCTTAACAGATATTTTTTTTGTACTTTCTGCAATCATCTCACAAAATGATTGAAGAGTGCAATTTGAAGTATCTTTAAGATGGTGAGGATATAACGAGAACCCTATCATTCCACCACTATCGTTTAATGCTTTTAATACTTCATCAGATTTATTTCGAAGCCCCTTATGCCAGAACAAAGGATTGGCATGACTTACAACAATTGGCTGAATTGAAATTTCAATTGCTTCTAATGTTGAAAATTCTGCTGAGTGGGACATATCAATAATCATATTTACCCGATTCATCTCTTTAATAACCTCTTTTCCCATTCGAGTAATACCACTATCACGTTTTTCATAACACCCGGTGGCTAGTAATGATTGATTATTGTAAGTAAGTTGCATGAATAGTACGCCCAATTCTTTTAGAGACTCTACATAATCAATATTATCTTCAACAGGAGAGCAATTTTGTAAACCATAAAATATAGCAGTCTTATTCTCGAGCTTCGCTTTAGCAATATCTTTTGAACTTTTGCCTTGAAAGATTAAATCTTTGTTTTTTTCAAAATAAGTATTCCAAGTCTTTATATTACAGAGAACTTCGTCGTAGTCTTCGTGATAACAGATCGTAGCATGAACTGCATCTAATTTAGCCTCACGATTTATTTCAAATATTTCTCTAGACCAGTTACAATACTGAAGATTGTCAACTCGAAAATTCATCCGAGAATTATACGGATCCAGAATTAATGTAGGAAGTCTTTACTTGTGAGTAAAAGTCTCTGGCATATGTTCCCTGTTCTCGAGGACCAAAACTTGAGGCTTTTCTTCCTCCAAATGGCACATGATAATCTAAGCCAGCAGTTGGTAAATTGATAGTCGTTACTCCAGTTTTAATATTTTGTTTAAAATACTCAGCTTTTGCCAAAGAATTAGTGATAATACCACTGGATAGTCCAAAATCTGTAGCATTAGCAATTTCAAGTGCATGATCTAAGTTCTTTGCAGGTATTACACATGCGATTGGTCCAAACATTTCTTCTTGGTTAATGCGAGATTTATTATCTCCATCAATGAACAAGGTTGGTTCCATATAATATCCTGGGGTTCTCATGTTCATTGGGTTTCCTCCAAAAGCAAGTTTAGCTTCTCTTTTACCAACTTCGATATAATTTAAGTTTGACTCAAACTGAGATAGATTTGAGGCAGGTCCCATTTGTGTCCCTTCATCTAAAGCATGTCCTACTTTTAAGTTTTTAATACTCTCTAATAAGCCTTTTACAAAATTTTTATAAATATTTTCATGAACTATCAATCTTGAGGAAGCAGTACACTTTTGGCCTGTTCCACCATACGCTCCATTAACCGCACATGTAATGGCTGTTTTTAAATCTGCATCATCCATCACAACTAATGGGTTTTTAGAGCCCATTTCCATTTGCATTTTTTTCATGGAAGATGAGGAATTTTGATAAAGCTGTTTTCCTACTTCTACAGAACCAGTAAAAGTTATTGCTGCAATCTCTGGATGGGTTGCTATTTTGTGGCCGACATCACTTCCAGAACCCAAGACTAAATTAAATAAACCAGCAGGTATATCTTGCTTAGAAATTATCTCAGTTAAAGCGATAGCACTCCCTACTGTTAGAGAGGCTGGTTTTAAAATCACGGCATTACCACACATCATTGCGGGTGCTGCTTTCCATGCCGGAATTGCTATTGGAAAATTCCATGGTGAAATAATACCAACTATTCCTAAAGGCTCTCTTGATATTTCAACTTGAAAACCTGGTCTAGTTGAGGGAATTTTCTCACCATATAAACGTAAACACTCTGACCCGTAAAACTGAAATTGTTGACCAGCTCTCGATACTTCACCAATACCCTCGTTTAATGGTTTTCCCTCTTCACGAGATAATAATTCTCCGATTTGTTGAGATTTTTGTATTAGTTCATCACCTATATTTATTAGTATCTGTGATTTCTTTTCAATTCCTACGGTCTCCCACTCTTTTTGAGCAATAGCGGCAGAACGAATAGATTGTTCAAATTGTTCATCAGTACAAGTAGTATACTTATCGATTATTTCGGAAGTGTCAGAAGGGTTAATATTTTTAATTGAACTGGTACCCTCGACCCACTGGCCAGCAATATAGTTAGATTTTTTCATAAGTTATCTTTTTAAGATCTCAGAAAGTTTTTTTGTAGATAAAAAACCTACATTTTTTTTGTCTTTGTCTTGAATGACTAAGTTATCGGGTTTATCTGAAATAACTTTATCAATAAAACGATCAATAAAATCATCCTGGTCTATTGGCATAGCCCCACTGAGATCTTGGCCATTAATTTCACTCATTATATGTTTTGCTTTAATCACTCTTGCTCTATTTACATCTTCTACGAAATCTTTTACATACTTTGTTTTTGGATTTAGCAAAATCTCTGCAGGTATTCCTTCTTGATCCATAATTCCATCTTTTAAAATAGCAATACGGTCTCCAATTTTTAAAGCCTCGTCAAGGTCATGTGTAATAAAAACAACTGTTTTATGAAGTTCGTCTTGAAGTTCTAAAAGTATATCTTGCATATCTTTACGGATTAGAGGATCCAGTGCACTAAAAGCTTCATCCATTAAAAGAATATCACCGTCATTAGTTAAGGCCCTCGCTAAACCCACGCGTTGTTGCATTCCACCTGATAAATGTTGAGGATATTTGTCCTCATAGCCTGATAAACCGACTCTTTCAATCCAACGAAGAGCACTTTTGTTTGCATCTTCTTCACTAATATTCTGTATATGAAGACCAAATATGGTATTTTGCAAAACAGTTTTATGGGGAAGTAAGGCAAAACGTTGAAAGACCATTGCGGTTTTGCCTCTTCTAAAACTTCGAAGTTCCTCTTCATTCATTTTTAAAACTTCGTCACCATCAACAGTTACACTGCCATCTGTGGGTTCAATTAATCTATTGATATGCCTAATTAAAGTTGATTTTCCAGATCCAGATAATCCCATAACAACCTGAACTGATTGAGCGTGAATATCTAGGTTGATATCTTTTAGTCCAAGAACATGATTATGTTTTTCCAGCAATTCATCTTTTCCAACTCCATTTTTGACGTGCTCCATTGCACCTTTGGGATTTTTTCCAAAGATTTTATAAAGATTTTTAATCTGTATTTTTGCTTCTGACATTTATACTATTTTACCGGAGCGATGTTTTTGAATACGTTGACCATAAGACTGAGATACTCTATCAAAAACAATAGCAACGATTACTATGGCAAGTCCATATAATACGCCTTTGGTAAAATATTGATTATATATAGATTGTAAAACTGGTTGTCCTAAGCCTTTCACACCTATCATTGAAGCAATAATAACCATCGCTAAAGCCATCATGATAGTCTGATTAATGCCAGCAAAAATTGTTGGTAAAGCCAAAGGGAGTTGAACTTGATATAGCTTTTGTTTTTTGGTAGCACCAAATGCATCTGCAGCTTCTAAAGCCTCTTTATCCACTTCTCGAATACCTAAATTAGTTAATCTAATTAAAGGAGGTATTGCATATATTACAACAGCAATCAATCCTGGTATCTTTCCAATGCCCATTAACATTACGATAGGTATCAAATACACAAATGGTGGCATTGTTTGCATGACATCTAAAATTGGGGTAACTATACTTTGCGTACGATCAGATCTAGACATTGCTATTCCTGTTGGTAGACCTATTACAACGGACATTATTACAGATGTAAGTATGATAGCAATAGTGCTCATTGTTTCATCCCACATCCTAAAGTATCCTATAAACACAAAAGCTAAAAAAGTTCCAATCACTAACTTAATACTTCTACTTCCCCAATAAGTAAGACCTAAAAGAACAATCATAAATATCGGCCAGGGTGTAGCAATGAGAGTTTTTTCAAAAAAAACTAGCATTTTTAGAAGAGGATCAAACATTGCATCAATTAAATCACCCCATTCACGAGCAAAATCTTTATAACTAGCATCAACACCTTTTTTGAATTCGCGAAACTGTTTGTTAGGCATTTCTGGAAAATCTGTTAGGAAATTAGACATATATATTAAAATTCATTTTAAAAAAAACCTGGGGACATAGTCCCCAGGTAAATAGTATAAAGCTTTTATAGAGAGTTTTGTATATCTAGTTTTTGGTCAAATGGTACCCATTCTCCCCAAACATTAGAAAAATTCTCTAAGAAATAGTAGGCTGTCTCTTCAGCCTCAGCTTGATTTTCTTCTTTCCATGCAAGTATTTGACTTAGAAGAGTATTGTTAAAGCTTCTTTTCTCCAAGTAACCCATAACTTCAGCGTTTCCAAGCATATCTTTACCAACATAAGTCTCCACAACTGAGGCAGGATATTTATTTCTGCCTGGAGCTTCTACATTGAGATCATTGATTTCTGAAAGCCAGGTTTCTTTGTCATGTTCAACACCTTCATCAAGTTTTGTCATATCATACTTACCAAGGATAGCTGTAGGGCCCCAATAGTAACCCATCCAACCTTCACCTTTGTTGTATGCCTCACCCATTGCACCTGAAAGAGCTCCACCTGAGCCTGGATCAATAAATTCAAATCCAGCATCAGCCATGCCAAATGCTTTAAACATTTGAGTTGTAGTAATCTGACAGTTCCAACCAGCAGGACATCCGTAGAAACCAGCTACACTTGAATCTTCAGGGTGTGGGAATAAATCAGGTCTTGCAAGAGCATCATCGATAGTAACAATACCATGTTCTTGAGCTATGTATGTTGGTATCCAAATTGCTTCTTCACCACCATCCTCAAACACTTTACCAACGTTTTTGATTAAACCCTCAGCTTCAGCAGGATCTAAGATTGGCTTAATATTTTGAGACCATAATTCAGGAGCTATTGAAGGCTCACCTTTTTCAACCAGAGATGTTGCTGTTGGCATAGTATCTCCAGGAATTAATTCCACTTCACATCCAAGTCCTCTTAAGAGAACAGCGTCGATGTGTGCGATGACCTGAGCAGAAGCCCAGTTCATTTCTGCAATTGTAACATTACTGCAGTGTGCCCCAGCTTTAACATTAGAAGAAATGGAGGTTATCCCTAATGCAAGGAAGAGCGCGGTAAATAAACGTAAAATTGACATATTTCCTCCTTATGTAGATATATCTGATGATATATAAACATTTAGGGCATAATCATGCAAATAGTATTTGAGTCTAAATTGTCTTATTTACTCTATTTGTCTTGATTCATTCAATAAAAGCAATTTAATTAATCATATTGCCTTATCTTAAAAAAACTCTGGCCAAAAATTTAGCTTCTGAAAAGCTATTAAAATCTGGATGCTCTCTCAAAAACTCTGAGGGTATAATTGATGGTATAATTGACGCCGAGTATTGTGGCATCAAAAGTCACGGTTTTCACTATTTACCAATATATTGCAATCATCTTAAAATAGGTAAGATAAAAGGTAACGCTTATCCAACATTTGAACAAATTTCTAGTTCATCAATCAAAATTGATGCAGATAATGGTTTTGCACATACAGCAATTGATATCGGTTTAAAGCATTTAATTAAAATGAGTTCCAACGAGGGAATTTCCTGCATGTCTATTTACAATTCATATAACTGTGGAGTTCTTGGTTTTCACACCAAAAGAATTGCTGAACAAAATTTAATAGGATTAGGTTTTACAAATGCACCAGCTTCAATAGCTCCCATTGGAGGTACTAAGCCAGTAATAGGAACTAACCCTTATTCAATGGCTGCACCCTTAAATGGTAAGGCTTCAATAATTATCGATCAATCAGCTAGCGTTATAGCAAAAAGTGAAATTTCTGTGAGAGCAAAAACTGATGAGCCAATACCAAAGGGATGGGCATATGATAAAGATGGTAAAGTCACAACAAATGCAAAAGAGGCTCTTAAAGGAACAATGGCTCCTAGTGGTGGTTACAAAGGTTTTAGCACAGGATTATTAGTTGAAATCTTAACTACATGTGTAGCTGGAGGAAACTTAGGCACACAAGCCTCATCATTTGCAGGTGATGATGGTGGCCCTCCCTCTACAGGTCAATTTTTTATAGCTATTAATCCAAAAAAATTTAATCAAGATTTTGAGCCTCGTTTAGAGCAACTTCTTATTTCTATTTCATCCCAAGAAGGCTCCAGAACACCTGGTTCAAAGCGATTGAAAGCATTTGAAGAAAATATAAATAAAGATATTTTTATTTCAGAAGAACTTATGAGTCGCATCGATCAAATTTAATTATTTTTTTGTAACAGCATATGGAGCAAACGTAGTATCAGTTTTTTTAGTTCCTGAACTAATATTTTTAGCAGGTATACCAATCATTATTCCACCTTTAGGTACGTCTTTAGTAACAACAGCATTTGAGCCAATACGTGCACAACTCTTTACTAAAACAGGGCCCAATATTTGAGCACCAGATCCCACAATCACATCATCTTCAAGAGTAGGGTGTCTTTTCATGCCTATTTGTTCTGAGGATTTAATTGCAGGAGATATTCCACCTAAAGTTACTCCATGATAAATAGTGACGTTGTTGCCTATTTCAGCTGTCTCTCCAATCACTACACCCATTCCATGATCAATAAAAAAATTTTTTCCAATTTTTGCAGCAGGGTGAATTTCTATTCCAGTCAAAAATCTAGATAATTGTGAGATCATTCTTCCTAGAATTTTTAAATTTAGTTCCCAGATAAAATTTGCTATACGATGAAAGAACACTGCTTTAACTCCCGGGTATGTTAAAATAACAAGTAATAACGAGGTCGCTGCAGGATCTCTGGCTTTAATGGATTCAATATATTTTTTTAAATTCTCAAACATGTATATTATACAAATAAGGCTTATAGTTTTAAGATCAAGTTATTAATCAATAATTCATATAAATAATAGCAATTTATTGTTAGATTGATGGATAAATGTTCACAATAGAAAAACCAAAAGAAATACACCTCAAGAGTTGGAAAGATATAATCAATGAGAGTGCCTCATCAAATTCTTTTCAATTTGATGAAGTTAATTTCAGTTTATTCTGGCAGTGTATATTTCAGGATGATTATTTTGCTTTTGCGGCAAAAAATGAAGATAAATTTATGGGAATTGTTGTGGCTAAAATTAATGAGACTTATTATGAAAAGAATATTGTTTTAGATGTTCTATACGTGTTGCAAGATTTTAGAAAAATTGGTGTCGCAAGATCTTTAATGAACAAAATAGAAGAAATAGCGAAAGATCAAAAACTTGATCTAATTATTAAAGGAGTAGAAAAAAGTAATTTACTCGCACAGAAGCTTTTTAAAAATTATACTGTAATTAATAGGACGAGATATCTAAAAAAGCATAATTGATTCTTATTAATTTATATTATATTTAAATATTATGGCTGATCCCGATAAAAATGGTGAAAATTATGATAAGAAAAATAGATGGGTATGGATTATTATTGTTTTAATTACTTTGAGCTCAGTTTATGTAATGTCAAAAATATTTATTCAGACACCTTGGCAGTACCTGCAGTAGCTTTAAGTTTTCTCTCAAATTCTCTTAGTCTTTTATAAACACTTGCTAACTCAATAATCGTTGGCCAAGATTTTAATAAATATTGCATTGATCCTTCAACTCTTCCAAAGGCACGGATAATTTGTTGCATTACACCAAGAGTAATTACTCCTGCAACAATTGCTGGTGCTAAGAATACATAAGCACTTAAAACATTAGCTTGTAAATAGGCAATTCTGCCAATATTAAAGTACAGGTAACGAATATATGATACAAAATGAATTTTTCTTACGTCGTCAAATAATTCTTCAATTGTTTTAGGACGAACAGTTTCATCATCTTCAGCAATCACTAACACTTTCCTGTAAGCTGCCTCTTGTTTTTGTAAATCATACTCTACACCTACAAGGCGAAGGATAATTCCAAGAAGAATTAAAAAAATAGTTCCACCAACTGACCATATTAATGCACCAACAACTAAACCATATTCCCAATCACCAAAAAAGAATATTGGAATACCAGCGCTGAGTCCTAATAAAATTGGTAAGAATTGAACAATAATCATAACAGACTCAATTAAACTAGTTCCAAGACCTTCCATAATTCTTCCAAATTTTATAGTGTCTTCTTGAACTCTTTGAGCTGCTCCTTCAATGGTACGAGCATAGTTGTAAACGCTGTGATACCATTCTACCATGGCAGTCCTCCATCTAAATAAGAAATGGGCAGTGAAGAAACTCACTAATACAGCAATAGCAACATAAATACCAGCAAGAGTAATAAAAGACATTAAGCCAGCCCAATACTCCTCAATAGTAATCGAATTAGGCTCAGCAAGAGCTTTTTGAATCATATCGTAAAAAGTTCCAAACCACTCATTGATTTTGACATCGATTTCTACCTGAACCCATAGGCTTCCTAAAATCGCAGCTGATCCAGCCCAAGCCCATAAAAACCATTTTTTTGAATTAAAAAATCTGAACATTTAATTTGCAACAATATGCGAAAAATTACATTTTTTGAAGAGTTAAGTGCTTCAATACGCTTAATTTATTTTAATACCTGATTACTTATATAATAAGACGATGCCTAGTATTAATGATATTAAAAAAATTAAACAAAATGATGAGTATATATATTTTGGTCCTGAGTCAATTGTTAGTGAAATAGCTGACAGTATGGATTTAAAGAACATCGGAGCAGTTCCAATATTAGACGATCAGAAAATATTATTAGGTGTCGTATCAGAGAGGGATATAGTTCGAAAATGTGTTAAAGATGGAAGAGATCCAGATTTAGTATCAGCTTCAGACATTATGACCACTGAAATTATAACTGTAGACTTAAAAATGTCCTCAGAAATAGCAATTAAAATTATGGGTGAAAATAATATTAGACATCTTCCGGTTGTTGATGACCAAAATAAATTAATTAATTTTATATCTCACAGAGATTTAATTAGTTCTGTAAGAGGGAGCACTAAGCTTAATATAATTTTGATTACATTTATTTGTATGATTATCCCAATAGTATTTTTAACTAAATCATTTGGCTGGATATGAGAACTAAAGGGATTATTCTTGCCGCCGGTAAGGGTACAAGATTAATGCCTGCAACAATTCCTGCCTCAAAGCCATTGTTACCATTGTATGATAAGCCAATGATATATTATCCTTTGGAGACATTAATTAGATTAGGTATTAAGGATATTTTATTTATTGTTCAAGACAATGACCTTTTAATATTTAAAAAAACATTTGGCTCTGGTTCTGATGTTGGTCTTAATTTTTCTTACGAAATACAAAATGTACAAAGAGGTATAGCCGATGCATATTTTATTGCGGAAAAATTTTTAGATGGGAACCCCTCAGTTTTAGCATTGAGCGATAATATCTTTCTTGGCAAAAAATATTTTGATTATGCCAATTCAGCTCTTCTTAAGATGCAAGATGCAGGTGGAAGTATATTTGGATTACCAGTTCCAGATCCAGAAAAATTTGGTGTCTTAGAATTAGATGAAAATAATAATATTGTTGGCATAGAAGAAAAGCCATCGAAGCCTAAAAGTAATTTGATCATTCCAGGGTTTTATTTTTTTGACTCCAATGCTTCAGAGTATGCCAAGACACTTAAACCGTCGAACAGAGGCGAGTTAGAGATTACTGATTTAATTGAGATTTATTTATCCAAAAAAAAACTAGCTTTAGAAATTTTAGATAACTCTATTGTCTGGCATGATGCTGGAAATGCAAATGCTTTATTAGAAGCAGCGCAAAAAGTAAAATTATATGAAGAAAATAATGATTTAAAAATTGGTTCTTATGAAATTGCTTCATATGAAAAGGGGTTTATTAACAAAAATCAATTAAATAATATAGCAGAAAAATTAATAAAATCTGATTACGGAAATTATATTAAGGAATATTTAACTAAAGTGTAATTTCAATCCCATTTTGCTGACTCATTGTTTAAAAAGGTTATAACTTTTTGCTTAAACTGAATTTTCTCATTTTCATCTATTACTATCCTATCTAAGTCAGCGTCTAAGCTAGAAAGTATTTTGTTTTTAGAATTCCACTTAGATTTCTCATCATCATTAAAACGTTCTTTTATTTCAAATTCATAGTTTCTCTTATCGTTTTCAGGGAGAGTATGAGGAGCTATTTCATATAAAATTCTTATTGCTATTTCTTTGTATCGGTCGTCTTTAAAGTGTTTTGCAATTTCATACTTCTTTTCGTTTGGAGCAGTATGAAAATCAATCATTAGTTTTTTATCTTGATGCGATGGAAAGTTCTCAAAAATTCTATCTTCAACATTAAAAGGCTCAGGCCATTCTTTTTGATTAGATAGATGGAGTTTGATCAACCTTGAACAAAACTCTTCATTTTTTTTTATAAAATTTGCTCTGTTTCTTAATTCATCCACTCCTAATTCTGCATATTTAGTATCTTTGAAAGAATAACTTTCATTTAAAAGTGTTTTTGATTTTGAGCCATCAAAAACCTCACATATTCTTAAAGCACCTTCATTCATCTTTTTAATTAGATCTTTGTCATTCAACTCAATTAACTTAGTTGGATCGGTATGTAAATTATAAACCAGATAGTGATGATTTCTTCCTGGAATACCACCTATGAGAGTTTGAGATTTAATTGTCGGTCTTCTTCCCCAAAAAGTAGTATTGGTAAATACTAAATTTTCTAACATGAACTTTTTTGGAGTATCTCTATGACGAAATTCATAAGCTGCATTCCAAATTTTTGGACATCTTACATTTAGTATTTTATTAAGCTCTAAGGTTACAAGGCTATCAAAAACAGCATCGTGTGGCCCTGCTTCATAGCTTATTGAAATCTTGTTGAGCTTAAAAATCTCCTCTAATTTAAGTATAGGATAGCCTTGATCATCAATATTAAATTTTATGTGTTCTGGGCTGTATACTGAAACTAATCTTAATATATCAAAAACGTCCATACGGACATTATTGTTTGTCACTGTCATATAAATTTCAGGTAACAAATTTTGATAGAGTGCCTGCCTTAAAAAGGGCTCATCAAAGTTTATATTGTTAAAACCTACAAATATTGCAGATGAGGATGACCACTCTTGAAAAGTTTCATACAATTGAGAGCTTGCTTCGTAATAATTTGGATAATTATTTTGTATTAAACTTCTTGGATCAACACCAGTTGTGATTAAAGCACCTGGCTCAAACCATTTTCCCTCTCTTAATTTGCTATGTATTTCTAATTTATCTTTAACTTCAAAGTTATGATCTGTTAATACGGCGCCCACTTGAGTGATTTGATTAAATTTATCATTTCGCCCAGTTGTCTCCAAATCCCAAAAAATAAAACGATCACTCATATTTTAAAAATTATATGCATTCAATTTGCATAATAAAGTTCTACTTAAAAAATTTAATATTTTGGAAATTTAAATAAAACTAGCTCCGGAGGAATAAGTAAGGATAGGAATAAGGTTGGAGCTAGTTTCTTGAATAACAAAAACTTACTAATAATCTGCTCAATATTAAATTGCAGAAATTAAAAAGTAGCTGTGCAAAATATGCATAGCTATAAATATTGATTCTATTGAATTTTAAATAATTTTTTAATTTTCTTATAATAAATTAGTGAGCAATCAGCACCACAAAAAAATACCTTTTTTGGGATGTTATAAAATTTTGGATCGGCCCAATATAGTGGTTCAATAATTTTCTTTTTGCATACTTCACAATTATTATTCATAAAATTATCTTAAAATTTTAATTCTACAATTCTACTTTCTTCAATTGGTTCAGGGTTAAAATAAGGGACAGACCCATAAAGTCTGTTGTTTAAGTCCAATATTTCATCATAATACTTCATCATAATTTTATTAGGACTAGCGTGTGGTGCTATTTCTTTGAGATTTTCAACGATTAATTCAATGCTTTCAGGTGCAAATTTTCCTGCAACCCCTAAACTTGTTGCGGTAGAGCGACTTATACCCATATGGCAATGAATTAATATAGGTTTGGTCTTATCCCAGTCATCAGTGAAATCTAATAGTTCTTGAGCATGATGTTTTTCAGGTAATATAAATCCATCTCTGGGCTCAGATATATCATCAATTAACATTTTAAGATGTCTATTTTTATCCATACCTAGGGGTGTCTCAGGTTCAAAGTTTTTATTAATGATGGTTAGCATTTTATCCGGAATGTATTTGTCAACACAATATTGAATATCTGCTAATCCACATATAATTATTTTTTTTTGCATAAGAAGTTTTATTAATATATAGCTTTAATAACTATTAAGAAACAATATTTATTTTCATGATATCTCAATTAGAAAGTCTAAAAAAATTTTCTTCAGTTGTCGCGGACACCGGAGATATAGATAGTATACAAAAATTTAGTCCTGATGATTGCACTACAAATCCATCTTTAATATTTAAAGCAGTTCAATCCAATAAATATAAAAAACTTTTTGATGAAGTATTAGCTAATTCAAAAAGTAGAAAATTTAATCAATTAAATGATCAAGTTGATTATATTGCAGATCAACTTGCAATAGCCTTTGGAATAGAATTGACGAAAATAGTGCCAGGTTACGTTTCAACCGAGGTGGACTCTAATTTATCATTTAATACAGAGGCAACTGTTGAAAAAGCTAAACAAATAATCAATAGTTACGAACAATCTGGAGTTTCTAGAAATAGAATTTTAATAAAAATAGCTGGTACTTGGGAAGGCATTCAAGCTGTAAAAAAATTGGAAGCACAAGGTATATCATGTAATTGCACATTAATATTTTCTTTAACCCAAGCTGTAGCGTGTGCAGAGGCGGGTGCTTTTTTGATATCACCTTTTGTTGGAAGGATTCTTGACTGGTTTAAAGCAAACAGCTCAAAAAACTATGATATAACTAACGATCCTGGTGTAGAAAGTGTTGAGAAAATTTATAATTATTTTAAGAAGTACAATTACAATACGATTGTAATGGCTGCATCTTTCAGAAACAAAGAGGAAATAATTAATTTAGCAGGATGTGATAAATTAACAATAAGCCCATCTCTGCTTGAAGAATTAAATAAATCACAAGGGGATTTGGATCAAAAACTATCACAAAATCAGTCTAGCCAAATAGATATTGATAGAATAAATGTAAACGAAAGTTCTTTTCGTTGGCATTTAAATGAGAATCAAATGGCTTCTTATAAGCTTGCTGAGGGAATTAGATTATTCAACAAAGACCTACTAAAACTCAAGGAAACTATTAGAGAACGATTATAATTATTGCCAAACTTCAAACAAAATTATAAATAATATCTATGCAAAATAGAAAAAATATCACAATTCTCAGTCAATATTTATCAAGCAATATTTCTAAATTAGGTTTTTTCTTATTAGGTATTATCCTTTTGTCTGTATCTAGTAAAATAAGTATTCCATTTTACCCAGTTCCTATGACTCTTCAAACCTTTGTGGTTTATTTTATTGCCGCCTCTATGGGCATAGTTGGGTTCTACTCAACTTTATCCTATGTTATTCTCGGGTTAACAGGACTGCCTATTTTTGCTACTGGTGGAGGATTTGGTTATATGATGTCACCAACTTTTGGCTTTTTGTATGGCATGGTTTTAGCTTCTTTTGTAATCGCTTATTTTTCGAAAAATTTATTTAATAAAAATTTGCTAAAGATTACTTTTTCAATATTTATTGGGGCGGCTATAATTTTTGTTTGTGGATTATCTCATCTTGCTGGTTTTATTGGTTTTGAAAAATCAATTAAAGCAGGTTTATATCCTTTTGTTTATAGTGAACTTTTAAAAATAGCATTGGCTATCTCAATTTCATATTTGTTAATAAAAAAAAATTAGCTTGGAATAAACTTTAAAGCAAAACCGTTATTACAGTATCTTAGTCCAGTTGGTTCCGGACCATCTTTGAAGACATGGCCATGATGACCGCCACATTTGGAGCAATGATATTCTTTTCTTGGTATTACAATTTTAAAATCTGTTTTAAACCCTAGTGAATTTGGAATGTAATCAAAAAATGATGGCCAACCAGTTCCACTATCAAATTTCATATCAGAAGTAAATAAAGGAAGATCACATCCAGCACACTGATAGACACCGTTCCTCTTTTCGTTATTTAAGACACTTGTACCAGGGCGCTCTGTTCCTGACTGTCTAAGTATGTAATATTCCTCTTCTGTGAGTTTTGCTTTCCATTCTGTTTCTGTTAACACTAATTTTTCCATTGATAATAAAGGTTTCAACCCAACTAAACACCCTCCTAAAGTAAAAGTTAAAAAAAATCTTCTATTCAAAATATTAGTGCTATTTTAAGAATAAAAAATTAAAAATGAATAAAATTATTTCTTTTTTGCTCTTCGTTTGGCGCGACGTTTTCGAGAACCGATTTTACGTCTGCCACGATGTTTTTTAGGATAACCCATGACGGCGTATAATAGATATTATACTTAAAAAATAAACATATTTTTTTTCTATCATTAATATAATTTATGCGGATGAAATCGTTTTTCCTCATATTAATCAGTGGATTAATACTATGCGTAGGGAATGGTTTTAGAATGTCTTTAGGTATTTACGTTCCTGATTTATTAGGTTCAACTGTTTTTAGTGCTTCATTAATTGGACTAACATATGGAATTTTTAATCTGCTGTGGGGGTCCATGTCACCTATAGCAGGAGCATTTGCTGAACAAAAAGGGTATGTAAAAACTCTCTGCGTTGGATTTATCGGTGTCTCTTTATCATTTTATGTAGCATCATCCGCAGTTGACCCGATTCATTTCTTATTTGGCATTGGTGTTATAGGTGGACTTTCTGCTGGAGTAATTTCTGTACCAGTTATTATTGGAGGCGTGTCAAAGTTTTACGCAGATGATAAAACACAAAGTACTGTAACAGGGATATTAATGTCTATTGCTGCCTCTGGTATGTTCATATTTACACCGATAAATCAATTTTTAGTATCTACATATCAATGGAGTTTATCATTTCAAATAACATCTATTTTTTTCTTATTTATGATACCTTTATCCTTAATTTTTTTACTACCTAAACCTGAAAAGAAAAATAAAAAAGAATTTACCAAAAGAAAAATCTCAGATGTTCTTCAAGAGGCTTTTAAAGATAAAAGTTATAAATATTTAATCTTAGGATTTTTTGTTTGCGGCTTACATGTAGCTTTAATCTCAAATTATCTTCCAGTTTTTACAAAATTAAAAGGACTTGAAACTACTATTGCCGCAACGGGATTAACATTAATTGGAATATTTAACATGATGGGTACTTTAATATCAGGAAAGATTTCTGGAATTATAAAAAAAAAATATGTCCTTTCTTTTATTTATTTTTCAAGGAGCATAGTAATCTTCTTCCTGTTAATATTACCTACTAATAATTTTGTTGTCATTGGCTTTAGCTGTTTAATTGGCTTACTCTGGCTCTCAACAGTTCCTCCAACTTCAGGTATTGTTGCAAATAGATTTGGAACACGATACCTATCAACTCTTTTTGGTATTGTTATGGTTTCTCATCAAGCAGGTGCTTTTTTTGGATCTTTTGTGGGTGGCTTAGTAATAGATGCATATGGTTCTCTTGACTTAGCATGGATCATGGCAATAGTAATCTCATTATTTTCTGCTTTTATTCACCTACCTATTGTAGAAAAAGAAAAATCAGAAGAAGTTTTTGCCTAAAATAAACCCATTCTTTATTTTAATAATAGGTGCTATTGCGATTGCTTTCTCCCCAATCTTTGTAAGATTTTCTGATGTAGATCCAATAATGACTGCTTTTTATAGAATTTTTATAAGCTTGCCCTTTTTTTTATTTTTTTCATCTTTCAATATAATTGAGAAAATTAAATTTCCTCAATTTAATAATAGTTACGTAATTTTTCTAGTTTCAGGTATTTTTTTTGCTCTAGACTTGATTTGTTGGCATTGGTCAATAAAACTTACCACTGTCTCGAAAGCTACCTTTTTATCAAACCTCGCTCCAATAGTAGTTATTATCTTTTCCTTAATTTTTTTAAAAGAGAGATTTTCTAAATTTTTTTATTTAGCAGCATTACTGTCTATGGTGGGAATGTTAATGTTACTTGGTGAGAGCTTCCAATTTAATAAATCACAATTTATAGGAGATCTTTTAGGAGTGTTAACAGCAGTCTGGTATGGAAGCTACATAGTTACAATTAGTCAATTAAGAAAAAAATATAACTCAACTTCTATTATGTTTCTTTCAGGAATAGTGACAGCAATAATTCTTTTAATTGTTTCAATACTTTTTGAGCAAAGTTTGATTCCACAGTCCCTATTTACAATTACGATAATATTTCTTTTAGGACTTATTTGCCAATTTATGGGACAGTCATTTATTACGTATTCTTTGGCATATTTATCTGCATCTCTCTCATCTCTATGTCTTTTAATTCAACCCATCGCCGCAACAGTTCTAGCCTACTTCTTTTTTCAAGAAAAACTGACAACAATTCAGTTTTTTGGAAGTGCATTAATATTAATAGGAATTTATATTGCTAGATCAAAATATGAGAAATAAAACTATAAATGTTGTAGGAGGTTTGATTATTAAGAATCAAAAATTATTAATTTGTCAGAGGACAAAGAATAAAGATCATGGTTTAAAATGGGAATTTCCTGGAGGTAAAATTGAGGATAAAGAAACAAAGGAAATAGCCCTAATTAGAGAAATACAAGAGGAACTATCAATAACTATTCAAAATTATAGTTTTTTGATAGACTATTTTTACACCTACAAAGACTTAGATAAGCAAATTCATTTAAATTTCTATTTGATTTCAAAGTATAAAGGTGAAATTAAAAATAATTTGCATAATAATCTGAATTGGATTGAAAAAGAGGACTTACCTAGCTATGATTTTCTTGATGGTGATAAAGAAATCATAGATCAAATAATCAATAATGAACTTAAAATTTACTGACGTTAAACAAGAAGGATACGAAAGAGTATTACTAGCTGAAGAGAGTGTAAGTGGTTTTTATTCTATAATAGCCATACATAATACAAAAAGAGGTCCTGCTCTTGGGGGATGTCGTTTTTTTGATTATCAAGGAGAAGATGATCAAAAAAAAGATGTTTTGAAACTTTCAAAGGCTATGACCTATAAAAATTCTTTAGCTGACTTAGATTTTGGAGGTGGGAAAGCTACAATTAACTCAAGGGTTTCTAAAAATAAAATGTATGAACTTTATGGAAAAACACTAGATCATCTTGATGGCTCCTACATTACAGCTGGAGATATAGGCATAGTAGATCAAGATTTAGTGGAACTAAAAAAATACTCTAATTATGTCTGTAGCACTAAAGGTACAGATTCAGGTCAAAGCACAGCATACGGTGTTTTTAATGCAATATTGGGTTATAATGAATTTAAATATGATTCAAGTTCAATTGAAAATAAAAAAATTGTTCTTAAAGGCTTTGGAAAGGTTGGATCGAGACTAGCTCATTTTTGTAAAGAGGCAGGTGCTGACGTAGAAGTCGTTGATTTTGAAACTAATAAAAGTCTTATTGAGAGTGAAGGGTTTAAATTCATTTCAAAATATCAAGATACATCGTTCAATAACATAGACATATTCTCCCCTTGTGCAACAGGAGGAGATTTAAATAGAGAATTTATAGAGTTTGCAAATTCTGTTAAAATAGATTGTGTTATTGGCGCTGCAAATAACCAATTAGAAAATAACATTATTGAGAAAATTTTATTTGATATGGGTATTACTTTTTGTCCTGATTATTGTGTAAATGCTGGAGGGGTAATTATTTTAGCTTTACGTTCAAGCATAAAAGAGGATATGGAATATTTAGATACCGAAGCAAAAAACAAACTTATTGGTATCAAAGACCAACTAATTAAAATTTTAAACCTTTCAAAAGAAAAAAACCAACTCACAACTATTTCTTCAAATGAACTAGCTGAGGCAGGATTTCAATAGTTGAATTACTTTCAAATATTTCCTCGGCCAGATCAAGTTGAACGCATGACATTTCTTGGGTACTGGATACTCTCTTTAATTATTTGGTCTTTTATGATGAATATAAGCCTCATTATAGTTATTTTATTCGGTTTTCTAGGATATCATTTAGTTTGCAAACCCTTAGCCTACGTTCTTCATAAATCAAAAATAATTGTTATCAAATATTTATTTGACGGATTTAATATTTTTGAAGCTTATTATGCTGGTTTTGAGCCAGGAAGAATAGCAAGAATAATTCTAAAGTTAATATTCTTTTTTATTACATTAGTTATAGCAAAAATATTTATGGAAGGTTACTTAGCCTTTATCAAATAAACTCTTTGTAACAAACAACAACTCTAGAGATGAAAGTTATTAAACATAAAATTCCAAATATAATTGATATAAAAATATAAAAATTAGGTAATAACAGACACAAAACCATAAAAATAAATGTTTCAGTGCCTTCAATTAAACCAGATGAGTAATAAAAACTTTTAGCTAATTTTTGATTCGACTCTGATCTAGCAGGAACTTTATCTAATTGCGTTTGTAGTGCTGCTTGCGCAAGAAATGTTGTACCTGTGCCTATATATAAAAAAAGTAAAACCATGGATACGACTGTGTAATTACTGTTACTCAATCCAAAAGATAAAACAAATCCTGAGTAGATAGTAAAATCAAAAACAATATCTAAGTACCCTCCCAAAGGTGTTGGGATAGTAAGTCTAGCCATTGTTCCATCCAGGCCATCACATAATCTATTTAGTATTAAGAGTATAAGAGCAGGAAAATAAAATTGAAAAAATACGAGAACGCACATAAATAGACCAAATATGAAACCTAATATGGTCATATGATTTGGTTTTATTAGTTTTGTAAAAATTTTTGCTATAACTGCTAGTGGTTTTTGAGTGAATTTTTGAATTTGTCGATCAAACATCTGTGTTATTGTGAGGCTAGTATAATGTTACTATATTTACATGGTTCAAGATATTCCACTAACTATTGCTTTTTTAGCTGGTATTTTAAGCTTTCTTTCTCCTTGTGTCCTACCTATTGTTCCAGGATTTATATCATACATAGTTGGTAAATCTTTTGCTGATTTACAAAATGCATCAAGTGTGAACAGTCTTAAGTTGCTCCCCTATGTCTTGTTATTTACACTAGGTTTTTCCTCTGTTTTTATAATTATGGGAGCTTCAATCGATTTTTTAAGTGATATTTTTTTTGATTTTAAAAGGCAGTTAAATTTTATATCAGGTATATTAATTATTAGTTTAGGACTTTACTTTATTGGAATAATTAAAATCCCTTTTTTGGATTTTGAACGTAAATTGAAGTTACAAGGTTTTCAAAATAACCATTTTTTTCCTTTTTTAATAGGAGTTGCATTTGCTTTTGGTTGGAGCCCATGTATAGGACCAATTTTAGGATCAGTATTGGCTGTTGCTATTAAAGATAGTGTGAATGGAGTCATATTGTTATCTTTTTATTCAATGGGTTTAGCAATACCTTTCATAATTGTCGGTCTTATGATGAGTAAATTATTAATAATGACTAGTTTTTTAAATAGATATATTCGTTATTTTCAATTCATCACTGGTATAATTCTACTCATTACAGGTGTGTTAATTTTTAATGGGTCAATTCAATCTTTAGGTTTTCAACTTAATTCAATTTTACCCTCATTAGAAATGCTTCTAATCTAGTGAATTTATCAAAAAAATTATTAATTTTTTTTTTATTAACAATAATATTAATTTTATGGACGATATATTTTTTAAATAAAGATTTTTTTCAACTTCAAACATTTTTTTCTAATTTAGAAATTATACAAAATTTCATATTACAGAATTTCTTTGTTTCAATATTTATATTTATTCTTTCATATAGTTTTTTAATAATGTGTAATTTTCCACTTGCTTCTTTATTATCAATGATTAATGGTTTTCTATTTGGAACATGGATAGGGGGTACTATATCTATAGTTGGAGGAACACTAGGAGCCTTTGGTGTTTTTTTAATTGCTAAATTTTTTTTTTTAGATTTTATTAAAAATAAATTCTTAAATAAATATTCATATATAGAAAATTACTTTAATAAAAATGATTTAGAGTTAATGTTATTAATTCGAATTATCCCAGCAATTCCATTTTTTTTACAAAATTTAATTTTAGCAAGTGTTGGAGCTAAGAATAAAAAATTCTTTTTTACTACTTTAATTGGGTTAGCACCATGGTCTTTTATTTTTGGAAGCATAGGACAAGGATTAGAGGATATTTTTATCAATAAAACTCAATTGACTTTTTCTCTTATAACTCAACCAGAGTACATGGTTCCATTATCAATAATAGTGGTATTGATAATATTTATTTTAATTTTTAAAAAAAAATTTAAGAAATAGACCTAATCTTATTTGATTTATTTAATAATAAATAGCTCAATGAATAAAGTATAAAATAAATTATAAATTTTAAAAAATTATCATTCAAATGATAGTTAACTGAAAAGTATGTTAATACAAAAGGTATGATACAAAAGGGTAACATAATTATACTAGCTATATTATTTCTTGTTTTCAAATTTCCTTGGAGTTTTTTAAAAACAAGGTGATGTAAATGATTTACGTCTGGACTGAGAGGTGAATATTTTAGGTATAATTTCCTGAATATTGAAAAAAGCATCTCAGTAATTGGATAAGATAATATAACCATCGCCAATAAAGTAGGTAATTGACTATGCCTTTCAAATAAATAAATGATTAACGCACCTGCAAAAAGTGCGTAAGCATATGACCCACTATCTCCTAAAAATATCTTTCCAAAAGGAAAATTTAAAAGAAAAATAAAAATAGCAATTACAATTATAAGTGTTGTTAGCTCAACAATAAAATCATCATTATAAGAATATCCTATATAAAGAATACTAGACATTATAGATATAAAATTAAATGAACTTAATCCATTAAGACCATCTATAAAATTAAAACCATTCATTAAAAGCATTAGGCTGAGAATAAATAATAATATTTTAATTATTTGATAATCTTTAATTAATAGAAGTATTGAAATATTTATGTCAGGAAGTTCAGAAAAAAATACAAATACAAATGACCCTACAAATAAAATTATTAATCGAAAATAAGGGCTCAAAGATTGTTTAAGATCCTCATAGAATGAAAATAAGAAAATTATCAAACTGCCAATTAACAAAGGTAATATTAATGACAAATAACTTATTTTTATAAATATAAAAGTAACAAAAAAAGATGATAGAAATAATAGTCCTCCAATTCTAGGAACCTCTCCTTCATGAATTTTTTGTTTTGCAAAATAATTGGATTTAATGCCTTTATTGCCTAAAAATTTTACGAAAATATAAAGAGTTATTTGAACAATAAAAGATATTAGTATAAAGAAAAGTAATTCATCATGGTTAATCATTTTAAAACTTTTTATATCATTTTAAAATTTTAATTAAATTTATTCATCAACATATATAATCTTTTTTGATTTATTTACAAATTTACCAATTAAGATTGGTTTATTATCTAATTTATTTGAAAAAAAATTTTCAAATTTTTCTTTATTGTTCTTTTCAATAGCCATTAATATTGGACCATTTGTTTGTGGATCATAAAGTATATTTTTCAAAGGATGGTTTTCTGAAATTTCGATGAATTCATTTGTAGATTTATAATTATTTTCAAACCCTGTGCTTTGAAATATCTTTAATAGGTCGAGATTAGAATTTATCAAAATATTTTTATTAATTATTAATTTACTAGACAAATTAGATGAAGAACATATGTCAATAAGATGAGATGATAATCCATAACCACTGATATCAGTCATAGTTTGACAGCCAGAACTTCTTGCAGAATTTACAGCAAATAGATTCCCCATCTTAAGATTTTTGATAATCTTTTCAAAATCATTACTTGATAGCATTTCAGAGTTTTTAAAGTATGCAGCTAGCAAGTAACCAGTTCCAAGAGGCTTAGACAAGTATATAAGATCACCCTCTCTGGCAGAATTTTTTGCAGCAATACTCTCTATTTCACCATTCAAAGTGAGAGTTATACCTGACTCTTTAGATTGATAGCTATGACCAGATGAAATGAGACATTTATCTTTGTCCGCTTCAGATTTAATTCCTTCCATAAAATATTCTAAATAAAACTTTTCAATAAAATTTTCAGAGAATGGCACACCTATTGAAACACTAAGTGATTTAACAACTCCACCTGCTGATAAGATATCGTTTTGGGAATGTAAATAACTAATTTTGCCAAAATCAAAAGGATTAAGAGATGAAAAAAGTTTTATATGATCTATTGTTTGCAATATCTTGGAGGAATTATTATTAATAATAGCAGAGTCTTTTAAATCAACATTATCATTAATTTTTCTTATATAGTCAACTAAGGTGCTTTTTGAAACTTTAGAGCCACAACCTTGACAATACATTTTAATATCCCTTGAATTTTCTAACTCAAAATTTTTTCTAGTCATTTTTTGATTTTCAGCAAATTTAAATTTATTAATAAAATTTTTGTCAATCCATACTTTAAGTTTCCAGCACCACTTGGCATGAAAAGATAAGAAAAAATAATTTAATAATGCATAGTTTTCATAGGTACCAATCAAGTATAGCCAGTTTCTTTGTGGCCTAAATTTAATTAGCTTTTTACCAGTCAATTTAAGAAAAATATTTTCTTTTAATATTTCACCTTGGCGTACCGCCATCACTCCTGATTTTGCTCTAGTATTATTTTCAATGCTGCATGCATCTCCTGTAACAAAAATATTTTTTTTATTAGTAGATAAAAGATTATAATCTACAGTGATAAATCCATTTTCATCTTTACCTAGATCGCTATCTAACAACCACCTTTCAATATTTGCACCTGTAGAAAGTAAACTTAAATTACAATTTATCTTTTTACCGTCTTTTAAAGTTAAATTTGTTTCTGATATTGAAACAACTTCTCCTGAATACTCTTTAATATTTAAACTTTTAGCTATTGCTCTAAGTTTATTTTTTGTTTTTTGATTTAAATTTTTTTCCCCTAGTATTTTTTTTCCTAAAATTGCGATCTCTAAAGGTTCTTCATATCTTTTTACAAGACTAAAGGCTAATTCATAAGATGCTACTCCTCCTCCAATAATAATAAGCTTATTTTTTTTATTTTTTACAATTTGATCAATTTTTTTTAGATTTTTGACTAGCGAACTTATTGGCTTCACAAAAAAATATTTTGATGTATTTTCTATATTAATTTTTTTTGAATTCGAAATTGAACCGGTATTAATTGAAAGTAAATCATAATTAATTGAGTGAAAATTCTGTAATTCTAGTTTTTGATTTTTAGTTTCTATCTTAACTACCTTATCCATAATAAAAGTGGCTCCAGCATTAAAACACAATCTTTGAAGATCTATACTTATTTCCTCTTTATTAAAATCCTTGTGAATATATCCAGGAGTCATACCTGAATAAGTAGCCTCATAACGCTCACTAATTAGAACTGTATGAAGTCCTTTAATTCTATTCATACATAATTTTTTAAGAACTTGCACATTTGCATGGCCTCCACCTATCAATACTAATTGTTTAGTGAAATTATTCTCAACCAATTGTCATATCCGATCTTAAAAAAGCCTATAAATTATCATAAATTTAATAGATATTTTATAATCTTAGCAATTTTGCACATAGGGATAATCATTTAATTAGCAATAAATTTCAATGTTTTTCATTATTTTAAATATTGTAGCTTGAAACTAAGAATATATTAACCATTTACTATTATGGTTTAGCACTCTATAAAAGTGAGTGCTAAAAACTAAATTTTAGATATAGAGGTAAAAAAATGAATTTAAAACCCTTACACGATAGAGTCTTGGTAGAAAGAGTTGAACAAGAAGATCGTACTAAAGGCGGTATCATTATTCCTGATACTGCTCAAGAAAAACCAATGGAAGGTAAAGTTATTTCTGTAGGTGGTGGTGCTAGAAACGAAAACGGACAAGTTGTTGCCTTAGATGTAAAAAAAGGTGATCGAATTTTGTTTGGAAAATGGTCTGGTACAGAAGTTAAAATTGATGGTAAAGAGCTTCTAATTATGAAGGAGTCAGACATCATGGGTATTATTGAGAAGTAATTGAGAGGAATTTATAAATGTCAGCAAAATTAATTCAATTTGGTACAGACGCTAGAGCAAAAATGCTTAAAGGCATAAATATACTAGCTGATGCAGTCAAAGTAACATTAGGACCTAAAGGTAGAAATGTTGTAATCGATAAATCTTTTGGTTCACCAAGAACAACAAAAGATGGAGTTACAGTCGCAAAAGAAATCGAGCTAGCCGATAAATTTGAAAATATGGGTGCTCAAATGATTAAAGAAGTAGCTAATAAAACAAACGACTCTGCTGGTGATGGAACTACAACATCAACTGTATTATGTCAAGCCCTAGCTACAGAAGGAATGAAGGCAGTAGCTGCTGGATTGAACCCAATGGATTTAAAAAGAGGGATGGAAGCTGCTACAGATGCAATTATTTCCGAACTTCAAAAAAACTCTAAAACTGTTAAGTCAGATAAAGAAGTCCAACAAGTTGGAACTATCGCTTCAAATGGTGATGGTGAAGTTGGAGAAATGATATCTGAGGCAATGCAAAAGGTTGGAAAAGAGGGCGTTATTACAGTAGAAGAAGCTAAAAGCCTAGATACAGAATTAGACGTCGTTGAAGGCATGATGTTTGATAGAGGCTTTTTAAGTCCCTATTTTGTCACTAATGCTGACAAAATGAAGTCAGAAATGGAAGATTGCCTAATTCTTTTACACGAAAAAAAACTAGCCAGTCTTCAGCCAATGTTGCCATTATTAGAGTCAGTTGTTCAGTCAACAAAACCTTTGCTTATCATATCTGAAGATGTTGAGGGTGAAGCTCTAGCAACTTTAGTTGTCAATAAACTACGAGGTGGATTAAAAATCGCCGCTGTAAAAGCTCCAGGTTTTGGAGATAGAAGAAAAGCTATGCTAGAAGACATAGCAATATTGACAGGTGGTCAAGTTATAAGTGAAGACTTAGGCATCAAACTTGAGACAGTGACTATGGATATGTTAGGCAAAGCTAAAAGAGTTGTTGTAGACAAAGAAAATACAACAATCGTAGGTGGTGCTGGTAAGAAAAAAGATATTGAGGCAAGATGTGATCAAATTAGAAAACAAATAGAAGAAACAACTTCTGATTATGACAGAGAAAAGCTTCAAGAAAGACTAGCAAAGCTTGCTGGTGGTGTAGCTGTTATTAAAGTTGGTGGTGCATCTGAGGTTGAGGTTAAAGAAAAGAAAGACCGTGTTGAAGATGCTATGCATGCAACTAGAGCTGCCGTCGAAGAAGGTATTTTACCTGGAGGTGGTACTGCTCTTTTGTATGCTACAAGTGTCCTTAAAAACTTAAAAGTCGATAATGATGACCAAAGATATGGAGTAGATATTGTAAGAAAGGCTCTTTCAGCACCTTTAAAGCAAATAGCTCAAAACTCAGGTTTTGATGGCGCTGTTATCGCTGGCAAAGTTCTCGAGAGTAAGGACAATGCTCATGGTTTTGATGCTCAATCAGGTAAATTCTGTGATTTAGTTAAAGCTGGTATAGTAGATCCAACTAAAGTAGTAAGAACAGCTTTAATTGATGCTGTTTCAGTTGCTGCTTTGTTAACAACTACAGAAGCAATGATAACAGATAAACCAGAAGATAAATCATCAACACCTCCAATGCCAGATATGGGCGGCATGGGTGGAATGGGCGGTGGTATGCCCGGTATGATGTAAGCTGTTAAATTATTAAATATTAAAAAAAAAGCCGCTTTGTGCGGCTTTTTTTTTAAATTACTATAATATTATTTTATGGATCTTATTCGAAATTTATACTCACAAATTATAAGGGTATTTAGTGATGGTGTATTTGGTCTGAGCCTAGTCGATCTAGCAATCATTTTTGTTGCTGTAATTTTTTCTTTATTAGTAAGGTCTGTTATAGCAAGAATACTTGTAAATAAAGTAAAGACTTTAGTATCCAAAACTGGTAACAAAATTGATGATAAATTGTTCGATGCTTTAGTTCCACCTTTTAGACTTCTGCCAATAGTAATTGTCTTTCTAGCTATAACACTATATTTTGATATTGAGTCAACTTTAGGTTTATATTTTCAAAAAATTAATAATACTCTATCAACAATATTTGTTTTTTGGCTCATACATCAAGCCTTAATTCCTTTTTCTAATCTATTTAACAGATTAGAAAAAATCCTTACTAAGGGGTTAGTACTTTGGATTATAAAATCGCTAAAATACCTAATTATTTTTTTAGGTATAGTTGCAGTACTTGAGGTATGGGGTATAAAAATTGGACCAGTAATTGCAGGTTTAGGCTTATTTGGTGTAGCTGTTGCGTTAGGTGCCCAAGATTTATTTAAAAATTTGATTTCTGGAATAATGATACTTCTTGAAAAAAGGTTTCAATTAGGTGATGTAATAAAAGTTCCTGGCCACACCGAAGGAACTGTGGAACATATAGGATTTAGATCAACTTTAATAAGAAAGTTTGACTCTACACCAATTACAATACCAAATTATATTTTTGCTGAAGCACCAATATTAAATTATACAAACAGAAATTACAGAAGAATAAACTGGACTATTGGTCTTGAGTATAATTCAACATTAGATCAAATTAAAAAACTTACTAATTCAATATCACACTATCTTATTAATAATGATAATTTCATGATTAATGAAAATTATAAATCTTTCGTAAGACTAGAAAAATTTAATGATAGCTCAATAGACATATTAATTATTTGTTTTACTTCGACCCAAGACTGGGATAAATATCTTGAAATTAAAGAGGAGTTAGCAATGAAAATAAAAGAATATGTCGAAAATATTGGACTAAATTTTGCATTCCCATCTCAATCTATTTACATAGAAAAAAATAATTAATTTGATATTTAAGGATAAAACAGAAGAGAGTATTGAAATTTTTTAAGATGAGAATTTTAGTTGATATGTCCGCCACTCTTATACATCATGGACACATACGTTTGTTAAAAAAAGCAGCAGAACACGGCAAAGTTGTTGTTGCTTTAACCAGCGATGAGGAGGTCTATCAAAAGAAACAATATAAACCTGAATTAAAATTTGAGTATAGAAAAGAGATACTTGAGTCAATTAAATATGTAAGTGAAGTTATTGAGTGCCCATGGTTGATAAATGAAGCATTTCTTAATAAGCATAAAATTGACTATCTTTTTCATGGAGATGATAATATTAATGATGTTAGCAAAGATCACTTAATTATAGTAAGTAGAACTGAGGGTATAAGTAGTTATGAACTTCGTGAAAAAAGTCTTCAGACACTTATTGACAAAAGGAACCAATCGAAATTACTTTTAACCCCCGGTCCTGCCGCAATTTTAAATGAACATCTCAATGAATTCAATCCAGTTTTTGGAAGAGGTGATGACCAATATAATAAAATCTATGATGAGGTTACCAGTTGGATTAAAAATCTTACAAAAATGGATAACTTAATTACTTTTCAAGGTAGTGCCACGAATGCTCTTGAATTAGCAGCTAAGACATTTATTAGTAGTAAAGTTTTAATCGTAGATACAGGAGTTTACAGTGATAGATTTGAATTTTTTTTAAACAAAAAAAATGTATCTGTAAAACATTGTAGTTATGAAGATTTGGATAATTTTACCTCAAAAGTTGATTGGGTGATGGCTACATATGTTGAAACTTCCAAAGCTTTTAAGTCTGATATTAGATTTTTGAGAGAAACAGCAAATAGATTAGGGGCAAAGCTTTTTTTAGACTCAACAGCATCAATAGGACTAGAAGAAGGCCATGAAAATGCAGATTTAATTGGCTTCAGCTCATGTAAAGGTTTATTAGGTACTACTGGAGCTGCATTTATTGCACACAAATCTTCATTAAAAATTATCGAAGCTAATAATATCCATAATTCATTTACTATGAATTATGATAATATGAAAAATAAAACAACAACAGGCCCTTATCATGCAATATGTTCATTATATGGTGTGATGAAGAACTACAATAAATTAGTTAATAGAGTAAAAAAATCCAAAAAAAAAGTTTTAGATAAATTTGAAATATTTTATAAATCAGAAAATCAACCTATTTTGTGCACAAGATTAAACAAAAAAATTCAATCAACTAACAAAAATGTAGAAGTAATATTTTACAAGCCAAGGCTCCAAATTGATGGATCAATAGTTTGCCATCTTGGAGAAATATACAAAGAAGAACAGTATATAACAGATTTAATTGAGGAATGTTAAAAATGTATAATTTTTTTATGTCAAATATTATTACTATAAATTTAAATTGAGATTGGAACTTTTTTTATATTGAAAATATTAATTACAGGTTGTGCGGGTTTTATAGGAATGCACACAGCAAAAAAACTTTTAGAGAGAGGAGATGAAGTATTTGGAATAGATAATATTAACGATTATTATGATGTTAGTTTAAAAAAAGATAGGCTAAAAATTCTTAGTAATTTCAAAAATTTTAAATTCAATCATTTAGATTTTTGTAATGATGAAATTTTTTCCATATTTCAAAATTCTAAAATAGATAATGTTATTAACTTGGGAGCACAGGCTGGAGTAAGATTTTCTTCATCAAATCCAAAGGCATACATTGACTCAAATATTTATGGTTTTTTGAACATACTTGAAGCTTGTAGGAAATTTAATGTTAAACACTTAGTATTTGCTAGTAGTTCAAGTGTTTATGGAGCGAACAAATCATATCCATTTCATGAAGACTCTTCAACTGACCACCCTGTTAGTCTATACGCTGCATCAAAAAAAACTAATGAACTCATGTCTCACGTTTATAGTTATAATTATGGTATTCCCACTACCGGATTAAGGTTTTTTACAGTGTATGGTCCATGGGGTAGACCGGATATGGCTGGAATGATTTTTATTAAATCTATTTTAAATGAAGAACCAATCAAAATTTTTAATAATGGTAACATGTTTAGAGACTTTACTTTTATCGATGATGTCGTTAATGGAATAATAAAAGTTAATGACAAAATTCCATTGGAAAATTATGAATTTAATCACGAAGATCCAATTCCTAGTTTAAGTTCGTGCAAGTTCAAGATATTCAATATTGGTAATTCAAAGCCAATTAAATTAAATGATTTTATATGCACAATTGAAAAAAAATTAAATAGAAAAGCAATAAAGAAATATGAAACTATACAACTTGGAGATGTTGAAAAAACTTTTTCTGACTCAAATAAATTAAAAGAATGGATAAATTTTGTACCTAGCACAAATCTAGATAAAGGCATTTCTAAATTAGTTGATTGGTATTTAGATTATTATAAATAACATTAATATTCAAAAATGCTAATTTTTAATCGTCAAGTTGATTTTAATTTTTTTAGCTTGATTTTTATTCTTATGCCATTTGCTCTTTTAACTGGCCCAGCTATTCCAGATATAATTTTATCCTTAATAGCTTTATATTTTTTAATTAAAACTTTTCAATTAAAATTATTTTATTTCTATGAGTCTTATATAGTTAAAATATTAATAATTTTTTCTGCATATTTAATATTTAGCTCATTAATTTCTCCTAATCCCATTTATAGTTTATTTGAATACGGAGTTATATTTTACTTTAGATATTTTTTTTACATTTTGGGCATAGTATATCTTTTTGAAAACAATAAAAATTTAATTAATATTTTTGGAAAACTTTCTCTTTTGTTAATTATATTTGTTATTTTTGATACATACTATCAGTTTGTATTTGGCAAAAATATTTTTGGTTTTGAAAGTGGATATCAAGGTAGACTGTCTAGTTTTTTTAAAGATGAATTGGTAATTGGGATTTTCCTATCATCTTTTTGTCCAATTGTGATTGGTCTTTATCTAAAAACTAATAAATTAAATCTAAATAATAAATTTATAATTTTTTTTATATTAGTTTCTTTTGGTTCCATAATTTTATCAGGAGAAAGAGCTGCTTCTTTGCATTATTTAATTTTTATTTTCATAATATTTACTCTCTCTAAGACAATATCATTTTTGAAATTGTCGTTTATCTTTGTTTCAATCTTATGTATTTTTATTTCATCAATATTTTTTTCGGATAATCTTAATAATAGATATAAAGAGACTTTAAATGATTTTAAAGAATCTGAATTTTCATTACCATTTACAGTGGTTCATGAAGGACATATTAAATCAGGTTTAAAAATGTTTGTCGAAAAACCAATTTTTGGTCAAGGGCCAAAAATGTTCAAAAAATTATGTAATAAAAAAAACTTTTATAATGAATACTCTTGTTCCTCCCATCCACATAATTTTTATGTGCAACTTTTAGCCGAAACCGGACTTGTTGGGGTTTTGTTTCTTATTGCATTATTTATTTATATTTTAAAATATTTAATTAAAAATCTATTTTTTAAAATTAATAACCAATTAGAAAAAATTGATAGTGATTTTAAAATTGTTTTTATGGCATCATTGTTTTCAATGATATGGCCTCTTGCTCCCACTTTTGATTTCTTTAATAACTGGTATGGTACAATTTTATTTACTAATTTGGCACTGATATTATTTGTCTTCAATAAAATTTCTTTTAGAAAATAATATGAAAATTTTATATTAAAAAATTTTCTTATATTATTTAACATTTAGTAAAATACAAAAACAATTTTTAACACCTTAATTATTCTAATTATTGTATTAAATATTTAAAAATATATTATTGAGACAATACTAACTATTAATTTCAACTTTTAAGTAGTAAAACATCTTTTTTGAAAAAGAACTATGAATCAACCACAATCAACATTATGAAAATCTATACTGATCAAGAACTTGATGTACGAAATATAGGTTTAATAAAAATTTCAGATATTCTTGATAAGCTAGAAATTCATAATTTTTTATTTTTAGGAGTTTTACTTGGTGCTGTAAGAGAAAAAAATTTTATAAAATGGGATTGGGATGTAGAAATTGGTTGTTTTTCAAAAGAATTAATGAAAAAAAAAGATCAAATTTTTGATCAGTTAAATATTCATAATTTAGACTATGAACTAGTAGATGATACTTATCAAAATTATAAAATTAACGTTTTTTTTGAGAATAATAAATATTCATTGTGGGGGATGTATTTTGATAAAGAATATCTTAAAAGATCTTATTATAAATTTCCAAAAAAGCATTTTTTAAAATTTGATAAATTATTTTTTAAATCAAGATACTATTATATACCTAGTCAAACAGAAGAACTCTTAGAATTTATTTACGATGATTGGCGAACACCTAAGATGTCTAATGATGAAAATGTTTATTCATCAAAGAAAATTCATATTAAAAAAAGTCTTATAAATAGAATTTTTAGAAAAATTAATGATAAAGTTAATTCAAAAAAAAATATTATCTGATACCGAAATAGATCAAGGTTACGATTTAATAAGAAATAAATTTTTACAAATTAAAACAATATTTCCACCTAAATATAGTGATCTAAAAATTGAATATGTAGTTTTACCAAAAGCAACTAGTATTCATACTTTAATAAATAATAATTATTTAAATTATTTGACTTATAAAAAAAAAAATAATTTTTTATTAAACTATTTTTACAAATTTTATTTAAATCATATTTTTAAAAAATCAAAACAAAACTATTTTCAAAACCTCAAACCTGAGAGTAACTTTGATCATCTTTCTAAAAATACAAAATTTAAAATAGATAATAAAAAATATAATTTATTTTTTGCAAATATGGGAAGTTATCTTTACGTTATTCAAAAATATATAGAAAAATCTAAACTTACTAATAATAAAATTATTATTACAAAAGATTTATATAAACCTAACTCAAATATGAAAAATTTTATTATTTTTGATGAATTTTTATCCAATAACATTATTGATGAGTATAATGAATCTAAAGAAAGTTTTAAAAAATGTTTTAATGAAAACCAAGATTTCCTTTACTCATTATTTAATATTGAAAATTTTAATTTTTACAAATGTTCATATTATGGTTTTAAGAATACTTTTGAAAAGTTAATTCCTGAAGCTTATCTTTATTTAAAAGCTCTTGATAATCTCTTTAATAACATCAATGCTAATAATGTAATATCTATTAGAAATAGGAGAATTTTTGACAGGGCAGTAAATTTAAAAAGTTATGAACTTAACATAGAAAATTACATTCTTCTTCATAGCAATGTTGGTAATACAAGTAAATTCATTAATGAAATGGGACATTTGGGTTATATTAAAAATGCCTTCGTGTGGAATGATTTTCAATCCAATGCTATTAAAAAATCAAAATATACTAATATTATTAACTTTTACACTTATGGATCGCCACTATTTGACTCAATCAAATTAAACTCTAAAGATAATTTAAATGATAACAAAAGTATTTTTATTCCTGGTGGCACCATTAAATACAGTAAAACATTGATTTATTCATTAATAAATAAAGCACAAATTAATCATAAATATAGAATTAACATCAAATATCATCCAAATGATTCATCTGATCAATTTTTATTTTTAGAAAAAAAGAAAAATATAGAGATATTTAATCGATCCGAAAATATCATAAAAATAATATCAAAATCAAAATTAATGATTACTGATTTATCAGAGTCATCCATTTTAGCAATGATTTTAAATAAACCAGTATTTTTTATTTCAATGAATGATTATATTAGTTCATTATTTCAAGATATTTATTATTTCAATAAAATGGAAACTAATATTTTCTGTTTTAACAATTTGCAAAAACTATCTAAGTCAGTAGATTTAATAATGAATGATACTCAATATTATGAGGAAGTAGTGAATACCCAAAAAAAATATATAGAAAATTTTATTTCGAAACAAAATTTTCATATAGATGAGTGTTCAAATAAAATAGATAAAATATTAAATGCTTAAAAAACTCAGATTCTTTCAAAGATTAAGATGGATATTTCAAAAATATTTTTTAAGAAATAAGATTGCCTTATTTAAAATAAAAGAATTTGAAATTTTTCTAGATCTAGTTACGCCAGGCATTTCAAAGACTCTTGCTATATATGGTTCAAGAGAGGATGACATGAAATTTTTAATTTCAAAATATTTAAAAAAAGATATGAATGTTTTAGATTGTGGCTCTAATATTGGTTTTTATCCTATTTTTCAAAGAAAAATTATTGGGAACAATTCCAAAATATTTTGTTTTGAACCAGATGATAGAAATTATGAATTACTTAAACAAAATATAAAATACTTTGATAAATCTAATAACACATATATTTATAAAAAAGGACTTGCAGAGAATAATGATTTAAAAAATATTATTATAACTGATGAAAGTAATCTAAATACAATAAGCACAGGAAATGATGAAAAATTTTTTGCAAAATATAAAGTTAATGAGTTAAAAAAAATTACTTGTATATCTATTGATAGTTTTATCCAAGAGGTAGAAACTTCAATAGACTTTATAAGAATGGATATAGAAGGATATGAGGTTGAGGTTCTACGAGGTATGAAAGCGACATTATCTAAAATGAAACCAAGAATTCTAATAGAAATCCATCCTCATTTTTATGATGATGATAGAAATTTCTCTAATGAATTAAGTTACTTATTCAAACTAGGTTATAGTGTAAAAGCATTAATTTCTGCTCAAAAACCTCAACCTTCTGAGTTTAAATCTATGAATTTAAATCCTATTAATGTAATAAATTCTGACTTTATACAAAGAGGGTATTATGAAAATATAAATAATTCTGATGCTACTCAGCTTGTGAATACAATTCCAAAAGTTGTGAGATATGTTTACTTAGAGGCAAATAATTAATCTTTCAATACGAATTTTTTATTTTCTATTTTAAAAATCCTGCCACATTCTTTTAAAGAGGATAACTTATGAGATATAAAAACAATTGTCTTTTTCTGTTTAAATAGATTTTTGATAAGCAATATCTCAGTTTCTTTATCTAATGCACTTGTGGCTTCATCTAAAATTAAAAATGTTGGATTATTATAGAGTGCTCTAGCAATACATATTCTTTGCATCTCTCCACCTGATATTTTCGAGCCATTTTCTCCAATAATTGTGTTAAAGCCATTTTTTGTGTTGTCTAAAAAATTTTTAAGACAGCAAATTTCAATAATTTCATTTATCTTTTTTAAATTATTATTTTTTTTATTATCAAAATTTAACGTTATATTATTAATTATCGTATCATCCAATAAAGTCATTTTTTGTGGTACGTATCCAATTTTGCTCTTCCAAGAATTTAAGTTTTTTTTACTTCTTAAATCGTATTGATTATCAATTATTATATTACCTTTATCAGGATTTCTAAAACCCATAATTAAGTCAATAAATGTGCTCTTACCCGAACCACTTTTTCCACAAATACCAATTTTCTCATACTTTTTAATTTTTAAATTATTTATATTGAATATTTTTCTACCAGACTCTTTTAATGAGTACTCTATATTTTTGAAGGAAATATCTTTTTTAAAAATATTTTTATTCTGGATAAACTTTTTGCTGATAGTATCTATATCTATCAATTCATTACGTATTAAATTTACAACAGTCTTATTGTAGCCTATTTTTTGGTATGAAGTTAAAATTCTATTAAAAGAGGGTAGTAATCTTAACCCTGAAGCAATTAATAGACCTAATGTGGGTAATATCTGTGCTATATCTTTTGAACCAAAGGAATAAATTACTATCAAAATAGCTAATAATACAACCGCCGAAAACTCAATAACTAATCTGGGAATAGGGCTAATAACTAGTTGAATTTTTTCTACTCTAGCTAATTTTTTATTTATATTTATAAATAATTTATAAAAAGAATTTTGTAAGCTATGTAAATTTATTAACTTGTATAAGCCAATTGACTCTTTTGCAAATTTAATTCTATTATTTTCATATTCTTGACG
This sequence comes from uncultured Alphaproteobacteria bacterium, assembly GCA_902610415.1. Classification (GTDB taxonomy): domain Bacteria; phylum Pseudomonadota; class Alphaproteobacteria; order HIMB59; family HIMB59; genus HIMB59. The sequence goes on along the minus strand of CACLVL010000002.1, from coordinate 6,132 downwards.
ATATTTTCCCCACATACCCAATTTTTTTTTCAAAAGACTGGTATATAAAAAATAAAATATCAATAATGATATTAAAATAGCTGTAGCAATATATTTATCATTAAGAAATATTAATATAAGTATTAGAATAAAGACTAGTATTTCAGTAAATATTAGTATTACAGGTAGTACAAAACCAGTACATGCCAACTGACTTTCAATAATAATATTTCTAATAAATTTGCTTGAGTTTGTATCACTATGGCTGTCTAAGTTAAGATATAAATATTTTTTAAGAAGCAAAGATGAAATTTTTGTTCTTAAATTATAAATAAAATCAGCTTGGAAATAGTACATTAAAATTACTAATAATGATTTTAATGCTTGTATTAAAACAAAAATTGAAATTAAGGTAATCATCAACTCAAAATTAGAGAAAGAATTTGCTATTTCAAAAAATTCAAATTTCTCTATCAATTCGTAAAGTGTGACTTCATCACTAATCAGAGTCAGTAAAAACACAAGTAAAGCTATACTAAACATTTCTGCTATAGCACCAATAAAAGTGAAAGTTAAAACTCTAAAATATCCCTTTTTATCAATATCCTTAAATATTTTAATATCTTTAAACATATTTATTTAAAATTTTCTAAACTGTATAGAAATCCGTTTTTATTAAGTATTTTTTCAAATTTATATTTTTTTCCATCTTTAGTGTGAACATGATTAACAAAAATAATATCATAATTATTTTTTGAGTAATTTTTCTTAAAATTTGGAAATTGTTTTTCATCTGACCTATCGATCAAAGAGTCAAAAGTTGTTAAGTCGTATTTTTTATCTAAAATGTTACTTATTCTTTTGGATTGTGAGTTTCTTATATCTGGGCAGTCTTTTTTGTAAGTCAACCCATATATAAGTATCTTTATATTTTTTGGATTTTTACTCAATTTATTTGCAAATTTATTTATTCTTTGAACCACATATTTATGCATATTGTCATTTACATTTCTTCCTGACGAGACCATTTCAGTTTTAATTTTCTTTAATTTTGTAAGATGTAAGAGATAATAAGGGTCTACACCAATACAATGACCTCCAACTAATCCAGGATTAAATTTAAGAAAATTCCATTTTGTAGCTGCAGCTTTTAAAATTTCATCAAAGTTTAAATTTAACTCTGAGAAAATTTTATAAAACTCATTTACTAAAGCTATATTTACATCTCTTTGTATATTTTCAATTATTTTTGCTGACTCTGCTATTTCTAGAGAATTTGCAACATAAATTTTTCTACAAATTTTAGAATAAATTTCTTTAATTTTTAAAACAGCATCCTCATTAGATCCTGATACAATTTTTACTATTTTATTCAGTGTATTTTTTTTATCACCAGGATTAATTCTTTCAGGTGAATAGCCTAATAAAAAATCCTTATTAAGTTTGAATTTACTAATTTTTTCTATGATTGACTTACTTAGAAATCTAGTCAATCCTGGATAAACAGTTGACTCATAAATTATTATAGATTTTCTTCTCATCGTTTTAGCAACAGTTTTAGAAGCATCTTTTAATAATGATAAATTTGGCTTATTTTTCTTATAAACTGGTGTTGGTACAGTGATAATATAAACTGATGAATGTCTAATATCTTTTATATTATTAGTAAATTTAATTTTCGATTCTTTTAGTTTGTTTCTTAAAATCTGTTTATTTATATCTTTGAAATTTTTTAATTGTTTAACTCTGTTTACATTAGTGTCAAAACCAATTACCTCATAAAATCTAGATAAACTTATTGCTAAAGGTAGGCCTACATAACCAATACCTACTATAACAATTTTTTTTTTCATAATGATGTAAAAATTTTTGCATTTAATATAAGCTATTTAGAATGAATCAAAAACCATTAATCTACATGATCCTCGGCATAAGACCTGATATAATCAGGGCTTCAATAATAATAAAATATCTTAGACAATCTAAAAAAATTAATTTTAAATTAATTTGGTCGGGTCAACATTATTCGAAAAATTTAAAAGATACTTTTTTTAAAGAATTAAAACTACCTAAACCTGACGTTGAGTTAAACTGCTCTGGAGAGGATAATCTATTTATATCAAAATATTTTAAAAAACTAGATAGTCTGCTATCAAAAAATAGACCAAAACTAGTAATATTTTTAGGCGATACAAATACAACTTCAGGAAGTATGTGTGTTGCAAATCATAATATACCAATTTTTCATATTGAGGGTTGTATGAGATCTTATAACTGGAAAATGCCTGAAGAAAAATACCGAACAATTACTGACCATTTATCAGATTTCATTTATGTATATCTTCATAATTATAGATATCAAGGAAAGCTAGAGGGCATACCTAATTATAGAATGAAAGTTGTAGGAAACCCAATAGTTGAAGTTATTACTAAAATTTTATCAAAAATTAATAGAAATAAAAAAAATATAAATGATCTATTATTTAAATATAAAGTTTCTTATAAAAAATACATATTAATGACAGCTCACAGAAGAGAAAATGTTGAAATAAGTCAAAACCTTAAAAATATATTTAAGCTTTGTAATTTGTATGATGAAAAAATTATTTTTGCAGCAAGTTATAGGACTCAAAAAAATATTCAAAAATTTAAAATAAAGATACCAAAAAATGTATTGATTATTGACCCGATTGGATATGTAGAATTTTTGACTTTATTAAATAATTCCTTTTTAACTCTCACAGACTCAGGTACTGTAGTGGAGGAGGCCTGTATTATTAAGATACCTTCTGTTCAAATCAGAGAGTCAACTGAGAGACCAGAAGTATATATATGGAAATCATCTGTAAAGTTTGATCCCAGAAATAATAAAAGTTTGTACCTAAAGAATGTTTATAAAAAATCAATTAAATTAAAAAATATGAAATGGAAACATAATTTTGGAGATGGATCATCATCAAAAAAAATAGCAACTGATATTATTAACAAAGTTAAAAACAATGATTTAAATATAAGAAACAAGTTGATTAATAATTTCATGAAAAAAAATTATATTAATGATCTAATTAAATAGATTGAAAATTTTAGTAATAACTCAGTATTTTTACCCAGAAAATTTTAGAATTAATGAAATTATTGATTATTTATTAAAAAAAAAAGATACCATTGATGTAGTTGCGCCTTTCCCTAATTATCCTAATAAAGAGTATTTTGAACAAAATAAATTTAAAAACCTCAAACATAAAAATTTAGAAATACACCGTCATAGCATATTAAAAAGATCAAAAAAAAATAGTTATTTAAGAGTCTTAAACTATTTAAGCTATATTTTTTTTTCAAATATTTATTTATTAAAAAATAAAGAAATTGTTAAAAATTCAGATGTCATAATATCGCCACTAACAAGTCCTATCACATCTGCGATACCAGCATTAATTATGAGTAAGATATATAAAAAAAATTTTGTAATAATCATCAATGATATCTGGCCAGAAACAATATTAGTAAAAAGCAGAATGTTATATTCTTTAACCTTCAAATTTTTTAATTTTTATATCAAATATTTATATAGAAATGCCAATAAAATATTTATCCAAGATAAAACATTTACACCTTATGTTAAAAGATACAATATTCCTAATTCCAAAATATCTTTTTTACCAAACTGGTCACCTGTTGAAAATAATTCATTAACAAATATTAAATTTGATAATAAAAAAATTAATTTAATATATCTTGGTAATACAGGTATAGCTCAAGATTTTAATATTTTATTTAATTTCATAAAAAGTAATCTCAATCTTTTTTTAAGTATTGTAGGAGATGGTACAGAATTAAATAATATAAAAAAAAAAGTAGATAAACTTAATTTAAACGACAGAGTCATATTCTATCCTTATCAGTCACCAAAAAGTTTTTCAAAAATACTGCAAAAAAGTCACTTTGGTGTTATCAGCCTTAAAGATAATACAATTGCTAAAATTACTACACCTGGTAAATATCAATTATATTTATCTTATAATTTACCAGTTATAGCTTTTAATATTTATTCTAAAAAAGATGAAATTATTAAAAACCAAATTGGCTTTTTTTGTTACAATAAAAACATTGATAATATTGGTAAAAATTTGATTGAATTAAAAAAAAAAGATTACAAAAAGATGAGATTAAATGTAAAAAAATTGAATAAAAATTATGATAAAAAAACAATTCTAGATAATTTTTATAACATCATAAATCAATAATATTATCTCTTGTTTTTATCCAGGTATATTGTTTTGAATTAAAACAATTAATTTCCCCTAACTCTTTTACTTTTGTTTTTTTATTAAAAATTTCAAGAGTCTTTTGATACATATCCTCAAATGAATTGATATTGTAAAAAATACCCTTATTGTTAAGTATTTCTCTATTTGGTCCAGCATCTGATGCTATTACAGCGCAAGAACAACTCATAGCTTCTAGTAAAGTAAAAGGGCAGGCCTCATAGGATGATGGAAACAATAATATCTTAGATTTTTTCATAAGAGTAATGACCTCATTATTGTTTAAATTATTTAAGAAATTCTTGTTTTTAAAGAGTTGATATTTTTTAGTGATTTCTTTTTTGAGACTAATATCAAAGTCTCCTAAAACAATTCTATAATTAATATTAAAATTTTTTTCTAATTTATATAATAAAGATAATACAAAATCTAAATTATGATAATGAATAAATTTACCAACAAATAAAAAATCATATTCTTTATGAAAAACACTCTTATCTACATGGTCTACACCATGATATGAAATTATTATTTTTTTTTTTGGGACTTTAATTATTTTAGAAACAGCACTTAATGAAAAATTTGATACAAATACAATCTTATATGCAAACAACAATGAAAATATAAACAAATTTTTAATTAGATTTAGTTTAATTCTATACTTAAAACCAATTTTAAATTTATTAAGAAATGGATCAACATTTCTTACAGATAAAATATTCTTTTTACCACCTAAAAAAATAGCAATCATACTATTAGTATAGATAAAATTAATTTTTAGCTTATGAATTAGTATAGGTAGATATACTTGATTAAAAATATGTTTCTTTAATCCTGAAGGAGAAATAATTAAATTTTTTTTTTTACCCATTAAAATTTTATCACTTTTATAAATAACGTAATAATCGTTATCTGGAAGGTGATTAATAATATTTTTAAAATAAGTATTTGAGCCAAATTCATTTGATGTATTAAATAAAAATAAATTTTTACCCAATTATTTTCACTTCTTTTTTTGCAATATCTTTTGATGATAAATTTTTTGTGTATGTCAAAGCATTTTTAATTATATTTTTTTCTAACTCAGCGTGTTCATTAAATATCAAATTTTCAACTTCCTTAAAATTATCTTTTTTTAAGACAAAACTATTGTATTTATGAACCAAAAAATCCGAGCCGAAAAATTGAATTGAAATAATGATTAATCCAAATCGCATTGCTTCAAGAACAGATTTTGGATTTTGATCTATTTTACTCAGTAAAATATAGTATTTATAATTTTTTAAAATATTTGGAATATGTTCATTTAAAATAACACCTTTGTATTTTAAAAAGCCATTTTCTTTGATCACTTTTTCATCTTCCATGTTGCCATATACGTCTATTTTAATATTCATTTTTTTTACTAATTCTAAAAATTCTTTATCTAACTTTTGATAATTAATACAAAACTATTAAATTTTTTTATTTTTGCATTATTATTTACAAAAAATTCCTTTGAAATATAGTTTTCTATAATACTTATTTTATATAAATCTGTCTTAAATGTTTTATTTATATATTTCTTTATTTCATTATTTGGAACAAAGATATAATCAGAGAATAAATAAATAAGCTTATTATTTAAATTAAAAAAAATATTTTTAATCTTACTTCTTCCAAATGTCGATACAAAATAAAAGCTTTCATGACCCATTCTTGCAATTAATTTAGATTTAAAAATTATTTTAAGAATTATAAAAAATAATGATCCAAATGTTTGATTTGTGCGGATAAAATCAATTTTAAATTTTTTTTTTATTTTTATTATAAAAAATAAATTAAAAAAAAAATTAAAAAAAAAGTTTCTATTATGTTTAAGATTTATAATTTCAAAATTATATTTACG
>CACLVL010000001.1 GCA_902610415.1 uncultured Alphaproteobacteria bacterium | reverse complement strand
CTATGCGACGTATAAGCCTGTAAATATTCAGCAAACCAGCAAAAAAACCCAGTATTATCAATGTTATTAACCCAATGGGTTTGCTGTCAAACATCTTATCTATCAGCAAACCTATAATAACAGAAACTATTAAGGCACCTAATAACTCTGTTGAGATTCTATATGCAAAGCTAAGACCTTGCATCTTTGGTTTTTTGTCAGACTCTTCGTTATTGTCCATTATTCAGCGTACTTTACTGCTTCTTCTAATTCAACAGAGACTATTTGAGAAATTCCTTCTTCAGGCATCGTAACACCATAAAGTCTGTCTACTCTAGACATAGTCATTCGATTATGAGTAACAATTATAAATTTAGTTTGCACTTTTTCAGAAATTTCCTCAACCATACTACAAAATCTATCAACATTATTGTCATCTAATGGGGCGTCAACCTCATCTAATATACAAAAAGGCGAGGGGTTAGCCATAAATACAGCGAATAATAAAGAAATCGCAGTTAATGCCTGCTCACCCCCTGATAAAAGAGTTATATTTTGCATTTTCTTCCCAGGAGGACTTGCGAATATCTCTAGACCTGAATTTAGTGGGTCTTCATCATTCTGTAAAAGTTTTAAATAAGCTTTCCCCCCACCAAATAATTTGGTGAATAGTCTTTCAAAATTTTCATTAACAATTTTAAAAGCATCTTTTAACCTAGTGACACCCTCTTTATTAATTTTATTTATTGCCTCGTGAAGCTTATCAATAGACTCTTGAATCTCATTTTTATCTTTAATCGTTTCATCAACTTTTTCTCTTAATTTAACATATTCATCTTCAGCAAGTAAATTTACAGCACCAATTCTCTCTCTTTCAGCATTCAATCTTGAAACTCTTTTTTCTGCAGTCTCTAAATCTTCATCTTTCTTGAATTTTTCTACTTCATTTTCTAAATTTAATAAATCGACATTTATTTTTTCTCTACAAGATTGTGCAAGCTGATTTAAGTTATTTGAATAATTTGAAATCTCTGATTCTTTTCGAATTAACTCCTCTTTAACAACTGAGTAATTTTGTTCTTTACTTCTCAACTCTTTAGAGAGTTTTTCTAAGAGATTTTCTTGATCTTGTAATTCGTTGTCAAAATGTTTTTTTTCACCATCTAGTTGATTAATTTTATTCAGTAAAAACTGTCTTTTACTATCAATATCTCCTGGGTTATTCTCAGATACTTCTAATTCTTCCTTTGTGGTTTTTATTCTTTGATTTAAATCATCAGTTTTCTGATTTGTGACTTCTAAAATTCTTTCCCATTCAATAATTTGCTTTTTGAGATCATTCAGTCTCTTTTCCTTTAATTCTGAGAGTATTGTAGAAATATTTGCTTCATAACTACTTGAAATAAAAAGGCCATCCCACCTCCACAAATTACCCTCTAAATCAACAATAGCTTGACCGATATCTATTTTACTATGATTTTCTGTTCCTTCTTTTTTTGTAGATACGATTGCTACATTTTTAAGTTTATTAATTACTTGCTTCGGGGCTTTTATAACATTTGAAGCTAACTCAAAATTAAATTTAAATTTTTTTGTAACGTTCTCTTTAAGATGCTCACTCCAATAATATATATCATCTGGCTCAAGTGATGCCAAAAGCTCTTTACCAAAAATAGCAGCTACTGCATTTTCATATTTTTTATCAAAGGAAATATTATTTAGTAAACTTTTATCAGATTGATTTACGAGTTTGTCACGATTTTCTGCTTCAAAATCCTTAGAAGACAAATCTTCAATGTCTTTTTTTATTGTCCTAATTTTATTATTGGTATCTTCAAATTGTTTTTGTTCGATTTGCAAATCTTGATTTAGTTGTTTTACTCGATGCTCCAGATTTATTTTATGTTCTTCAAAGCGCAATTCTTCTTGTTTTAAATTTTCTACAGTCATATTCAATCTATCAAGTTCGCTATTCAATGAGTAAGATTTTTCTCTCATTGGGGGAATTTTAACTTTTAAATCCTCATATGCTTGATCTTGGATTGATACATCACCTTGAAAGTCAGCAAGTTTAATTTTTATTTTATTTTTTTCCTCATTCAGTTTTTCAATAATAAGTTGAAGTTCGTTTCTCTTAACAAAAAATACTGAAGCTTCAGCATTTTTGATTAATGTTGATATATTTCTAAATCTTTCTGCTTCCTTAGCTTGCTTTTTAAGTATAGCTAACTGTTCTTCGTATGTCTCAATCACATCTTCAACTCTGAGTAAATTATTGTTAGCACCTTTCAACCTTAACTCTGCATCGTGCCTTCTAGACTGTAAACCTAATATTCCTGCAGCTTCCTCTAAAACCATTTTTCTATCTTCTGGCTTTGCCTGAGTAATAGCTCCTATTCTTCCTTGGCTAACTATAGAAGTAGACCTTGCTGATGTGGACGCATCTGCAAAAAGTAATTGTATATCTTTTAATCTAACCTCTTTACCATTTATAAAAGAATTCGTTCCTTCTCCCCTCCAAATTTTCCTAGCAATTTCTAATTGTTTGGATTCAAATTTATTTTCTAAATCACTTCCTTCAATATTCACAAATAATCCTACTTCTGCAATATTCCATGAAGGACGGTTGTCAGTTCCATTAAAAATCAAATCATCAATTTCTTTACCACGAAGCTGTTTAGCAGAGACCTCTCCCAAACCAAACCTAATTGCCTCAACAATATTTGACTTTCCACAACCATTAGGACCTACAATCCCAGTAAGCCCATTCTTTATCTCAAAATCTGTAGGCTCAACAAAGGATTTAAATCCTTTAATTGAGAGTTTATGCAGAGATATCAAATTAATTATTCAATTTTTTTTTAATTATTTTTATAAATTCTGAAGCTGGCCTATTGCCTTGAACTTTTTCTCCATTAATTAAAAATGTAGGTGTACTCTCAACTCCAAAAATGTTTTGAGCATCAACTTGTAGAGATAAAAGTCTGTTGTGGGAGTCCTCATCTTTTAAACAAGATTGCAACTCTTCATCACCAAGTCCATGTTGTAATCCATAGCTATTGAGTAATTCAATTATCTCTTCTCCCGAACTTGCTTTTGTCCAAACATCATAGTTTCCATAAACAGAGTCGACATAGCTTGGACGAATACCTTCGTTACAATTTGCTACTATTGTTGCGTAAAAAGCGGCCTGGTTTAATGGAAAGTCAATTAAGTAAAAATTAATATTCTTGTATACACTGCTTTCTTTTAATTCTTGAAGTGTTTGGTTATGAAATTCAGCACAATGTGAACAGCTAAATGAAGAAAACTCAATTATATCAACCTTATTTTCCTCTGTTGACTCAATTAAAGGCTTTATATTATTGTCATCAATGTATTGTTTATATTCGTAATCTTTCGATGTTGCATAGTTCAGGAAAAGCACTCCCCAAACAAGTATAAAACTAATTATTCTCATATATTTTTTTATTAATATTTTCAAAAATAGATCTTACTTCTTGGTCTTTTATATCATTAAATTTTTGATTATTAAGAGTTTTTCCAGAAACTTTGTTGGATAAGTTAGTATCATTATCAAACTTTGAATTACTATGAGAAAGGTCTTGAAAAAATACGATTTTATTTACTCTTGTTCCAGTCACTTCCTCTATTTTTATAATAATTTCATTTGTATTTGAGTGCATCTCAAATGATTTACTAGGGTTCACTCTGAATTCAAAGATAACAGATTCTATTCTATTGTTAATTATAGTTTTTTTTAATTTAACAAATTTATTATTTTTACCAAAAATATACTCCCAATTTTTAAGAAGAAGAGTATTTATTTTTAGTTTTTTTTTATTTACTTTATTAACTAGATGAAAAGCAATGTCATTGAGTTTGGAGAATTTTTTCATAAAAATAAATTTATTCCCTTAATCCTACATTGGTTTAAAAAAAATCAAAGAGACTTATATTGGAGAAGAAATAGAGATTTATATCTAACTTATTTATCTGAAATTATGCTTCAACAAACTACTGTGAAAACAGTAGAAAACAAAATATTAGAAATAATAAATATTTTTCCAAGTTTTAATTCCTTTAAAAATAAAAAATTAGAACAATTACTCAAAGTTTGGTCAGGTTTAGGTTATTACAACAGGGCAGTTAATTTATTCAAAGCAGTAAAAATTATTAACGATAAATTTAACGGAGTCTTACCAGATAATAGGGATTCGCTAATTTCTTTACCAGGTGTTGGTACATACACCTCAAGTGCAATATTAGCTATAGGTCATAACCAAAAAGCATTCCCTATTGATGTTAATGTAAAAAGATTAGTAGAAAGAATATCTGGTACTGAATTTAAAGATAAAGAAGTTGAAAGTATATTAAGTATGGCTTGTAAAAGTAAGATTTCTTATAGAAGTTTAGCTGAGTCTATGATGGATTTTAGTTCCATAATTTGTAAAAAAAATAATCCTGATTGTGATAAATGTAAATTTTCTAATTTTTGCAAATCAGCTTTTCAAAAATTTGAAAATAATCAAAATACAAAAAAAATTAATAAGAAAATAGACTTCTATATATTAGACTCATCTTTACACATTTGTTTTATAAAAAAACCAAAATTTCAATTTTACAAAAATTTTATCCATTTACCTTCAAATTTGGATGATGAATTTATTTCAAACATAAAATTAAGAAAAAAAGAAAAGATTAAAAGTTTTAAATTTGTAATTACAAATAACCTTTTTCAAGTTAACGTTTATAAACTTAATCAAAAGAAATTAAAAATTGCTAATACGGTATGGATTGAAAAGATAAAAACAAAAGAACTTGCTTTACCAACATTATTTAAAAAAATACTTAACTAACCTCTCATCTTTTTTCTAATCATATCTATAGATATTAAATTCTTTTTTTTATCTTCGTAATGCCAGTAATCCCATCCATTAAAACTCGATGTCTTATTTACTTTTGCTGCTATTTTATGAATTGATCCTCTATCATTTTTGTATGTTATGCTTCCATCTGGAAGCACAGTAGCTTTATAGTTTTTGTTATTATTATACAGTATAGTTCCTGGTTTTAAGTGACCATTATCAATTAAACTTGCGAAAGGTATTTTTTGAATTGGTTTATCTTTTTCATTAACTTCTAATAAATTACTTTTTAGAGATTTAATTTTTTTTAATCTTTTTTCAGCTAAATTAAAATAATCTTTATCCTTTTCAAAACCTATATAATTTCTTCCTAAATATTTTCCCTCAGCACAAAAACTTGCCGTACCCGCAAATGGCTCTAAAATTAGATCTCCTTGAATTGACGATTGAAGTATTATTTTTTTCATTAAAGCTAAAGGTTTTTGGGTAGGGTGGGCTGTTTGGTTTGTTTTATTTTTAATTCTTTCTTTACCTGAACAAATAGGAAAGTTCCAAATACTTCTCTCTTGTTTATCCTCGTTTGCAACTTTTAAAGTGTGATAATTAAATTGGTATTTTGATTTAGGTTTTTTTGAACACCATATAAGAGTTTCATGAGCATTTGTAAGTCTTGTTGCCCTGAAATTTGGTAAAGGATTCGATTTAGCCCAAATTACATCATTCAGAATCCAAAAGTTTAGATCTTGAAGAATTTTCCCAATTCTAAATATATTGTGATAAGACCCTATAATCCATAATCCACCATCTGGCTTTAAAACTCTTTTACACTCAATTAAATATGAAAAAGTAAATTTATCATAGCTAGCGTAATTATCAAATTTGTCCCAATCTTGATTTACTCCATTGACAACGGAATGGTTTGGTCTAGTTAAAACTTTATTTAGTTGCAAATTGTAAGGGGGGTCTAAAAAGATCAAATCTATACTGTGGTCTTCAATTTTTTCAAATAGATCAATGCAATCACCTAGGTAAAGACTATTTTGTTTCAACACTAAAGAATCTTATTACTAATAAAGAATCATGTGTAAAAAAAGCATTCTAGTCTGTTGATAACTAAGTAGATAACTTTTTGATAAGTTTACTTATTGGTTGATAAGTTGTCCGATGAAATTTACTGACACCATGTGAATAAATAGCATCTAAATGATTTTTAGTTCCATAACCTGCATTTTTATTCCATTGATAAACATTATCTTTTGAGTGAAGTTTAGTGATTAATTTGTCCCTATATACTTTTGCAATAATAGATGCTGCAGAGACTTGATTTATTTTATCGTCAGCTTTGACCAGGGCTTTTACTTTATAATCCTCCATACCATTTGGGATAAACTTCCCGTCAATAATAACTGTATCCGTTTTTTTAGATAACAAAATAATTGATTGCTTCATACATTGCAAAACTACATTATGAATATTAAATTTCTCAATAAATTTTTTTTTACCGACAATAATTTGATAATTAAAATTAAATCCCTTATTTAATTTGAAATAATTATAAATTTCCTCTCTTTTTTTCTTATTTATTTTTTTTGAGTCAATAACATCAAAAGGAAGTTCTTGAAAGAAAGAATTTTGAGATCTAAATGCACAAACTATTGCACTTCCAACAAGAGAACCTCTGCCAACTTCATCAACACCAACGACATATTCACTCATCAAGTCTTGGTATCAATTCGATAAAATTACATGGTTTGTGTCTTATATCTAATTGATGAAAGAGGATATCATTCCAAGCATCTCGAACAGCAGAAGTAGATCCAGGCAAGCAAAAAATATAAGTTTGATTTAATAAAAAGGCACTTGCTCGAGATTGTATGGTTGAAGTTCCAATTTTTTGATAACTGAGTTGTCTAAATAATTCACCAAATCCTGGTATTTCAATTTGAGATATTTTTTTCAAAGCATCAATTGTATTATCTCTTCCCGTTAAACCTGTTCCTCCCGTTGTAATTATTACATCGTTTTCAACAGAGTTAGTTAAGCCTTGAATTATAGGTATAAAGATTTCTGGTTCGTCTTCGATAATTTGATAATGAGAAACATCATGTCCTTTTTGAAGTATTAAATCCTTTAAAGTATTACCAGATTTATCATCGCTCTCTTTTCTTGTGTCCGATAAAGTAATTACGGCAATATTTATTTTTTTAAATGTTATTGTTTCGTCAATCATTAATCAAAATCGTATTAGTTGCTATCAATTCATCAGCATAATCAAAAGAATTATGATTTATTAATTCATAAATAACAAGATTAGTTAGAACTCGCTCTACAAATAATCGAGTTTCTCTTGATGGAATAGATTCAATTAAAAGGAAGCTATCATTATTAAAAGTAGTTTTTTTCATCCATTTTGAAAGATTTCCGGGTCCGGCATTATAAGAGATTAGTGCTTTCAATAAATCACCCTCTATATAATTTATGGATAATAAATTTTGTAAATAAAGACTTCCTGTTTCGACGTTAATTTCAGGATTATACAATATTCTGGGATTTGACTTAAATTGATGTTTTTTATTTACCATACGGGCTGTGGAGGGAAGAATTTGCATTAATCCATATGCACTTTTCCCACTTTTTGCAAAAGCGCTAAATTGAGACTCCTGTCTTATCATGCTTATGATAATAGTTGGATCTATGTTGTTGAAATTATAATTTTGAATCCATTGTGGTGTTGGATAAAGATAATCTATTGGAGCATCATCTTTAAATAAATATTTTGCTGTTTTAATTTGAAGAGAACTTAAGTCATTTTTAATAGAAAAATTTAAAATGAGCCTTTTAAATCTATCATTAGTAATGTTTTGAAGTCTATTTAACTCAATCTCTGCAATTGGCAGTTCATCAATGTCTATTAATGCCTGAACTCTCTTACCTAATTTTGTATCTAAAAATGAGTCAAGATCCGAGTTCATTATAGAGGTGTTAAATTCAAAGTCCTGAATGGTCTTATCAATTAATCTACAAGATAAAATGGAGTAAATATTAAAACTTGGCCTACAAGATTTATTTAAAGCCTCTAACGAAGCTTTAAATGCAATAACATCTTCAGCATCTTTTGTTGATGATAAAAATGACCAATAAGCTCCAGCATCGCTGAGCCATTTGTTATCTGAAATTTTTGAGAGTATTAAAAACTGCCTTGAAGCTCTTTGATATTTACCTTTTCTGTAATACGAGAGACCCTTAATCCACAATCCTTCAGAGTAAGGTTGACTTAAAAATGCCTCATCGTTAAGTACATTAATAGCCTTATCATCTAAATCTGCGAGATAATACCCATTGGCAATTTTTGATAATAAAAATGACTTCTCTTTTTGATTAAAATATTTTTTGTGGTGATTCAAATATTCTAAAGCTCCAGTTGGCCATCCTCTACCAACTCTTGATCTTACAGTGTTATAGATACTAATTTTTTTTGAGTAATTTTTATTTGAAAATATTTTATTTGATTTACTTGAATTGGTAGCTTCTGTTTTATCTTTTTGAAAGATTTCATTATAGAGAGGGTATGAATTTTTTTTTGGTCTTTTTGCTCCATCTGGCATTCTACGCACACCTAATTTATAAATCCTTCTAGCTTCATACTGATCACTGTACTCACTTAACCAATCTCGTAGTTCTAAAAAACTGGATCGATGTGCTGTAGGATGGAGGAGTTTTAAAGCTTGGACATGACCCATGAGTATTAAATCATCAAGTTTTGCAATATTTTTATCACCTTTAGCAAAATTACCATCTCTGTAATCGTTAAAAATACTTTTGTAGAGACCTATATCTTTTGAACTAAGGGCAAATATAGTTTGTGAGTAAAAAAGTGAGATTAATATTAGAACAATTTTCATTTTTAACCACCCAGTTGTTTTTTTATTTCTTTTAAATCTTCCCAAGCATCTTTTTTGAGATCTGGGTTGTTAATAAGCAAAGATGGCTCATAGAGTACACGGCATTTTTTTGGGACTGCGTCATTTGGGGTATTAAAGTCAAACCACTTACCTCGAAGAGACATTGAGGATAAATCTGCAGCTAATAACATCTTAATACAATAATTTGACATAATTATTAAATATTTTGGATTAATCAATTCAATCAAACGATAATTTACCAATTGTAAAGTTGTAATCATTTTATGATCAGTCTCAAACTCACCTATGCCTCTAGGTATATAAGAGGCTAAGCTTATTTGTTTCCTGTCTAGTTTTATTGAGGAGAGCATTTTATCAAATAACTCACCATTTTTGTTATCTATTATTTTTGTGTCTGAAATATCACATTTACCATAAAAGAATAAAATCCTGGAATTTTTATTCCCCTCTACTAGTTTAATCGATTTATCTATATTTAATTTTATTAATTCTCCCTTCAAAAAATCCTCAAGCTGATTAATACTACTGGCCTTGCTTGGACTTGTTATATTACTTGAAGTTATTTGTTCATTTTTATTTTCAAAGAAATCTTTTTTTTGTCTAAATTCTTCAAGATTCATCAATTCCAAAAGAATATTTTTTTGGTAGTCTAGCTGTTTCATGTTTAAAAAATTATCTATATTTTATTACAGTATATGTTTTTTGGTATTTATTGTACATGCATATGGGTCTCAATTAAAAAATACATTTGATAATCAACTTCTAAGTTCTATATATGCCGAATACAATAATGATTATTTAACCTGGGAGAAATTACCCAAGTACGAATTATCAAGTGACCAGTCCTCAGATCTACTAAGTAAAATTATTATAGGCGATTACAAATTAAATAGTTTGAATGAAAATAAAAATGGATTTATTCATGAAATTCTAAACTTTTTAAATAATTTGAGCGAAAATAATTGTTCAAATCTTCCAAATAAAAAACAAACTTACATTTTTGAGGAGTCTATTTTAAAAAGCATAAATTTTTGGATGTCATTTTGCGATAATAAAAATATTGAGAGTAATTTACAAAATTTAAATACTATTGATAGTAGATTTATCAATTTAATATACATAAACAAAATTTATTACTACCACTTAAGAAAAGACATAGGCCGTTTAAGTAAGATAAATAAAGAATTAACTACCAACCTAGAATCCCTTTCTATTTTTAATTCAAAAGAAATAAATCTATTGAATAATACTTTTAGTTTTAATGACCTAAATTTTCCAATTGCAAAATTTATTAAATCGTCGACTACGTTAAATAATTTATCTTTAGAATTAGATAAAGATTTTATAATTAAAGATTATAAAGACGTTATATATCTTCAACTATTTCAAACTAGTACTTATTATTTTTATACAGGTGAGTATAAAAGTGCTCTTGCATTATTATCTTATTTAATTCAAATAGACTCAAAAAATAAAGATTATTACAGTTATAAAAAACTATCATTCTTAGCTGAGTTAAATCTTAATAAAGACATACTTGATTCAATAAAAAATTTTAATTCAAGTAATACTAATTTCAATTTTTTTAGAAACTACTTATTTATTTCATCTTCCATCAAATTAGATAGTAATTTGAGTGAATTAGTCTATTTCTTCAATAATATAAATCATGATAGTGATTGGACTCATTTGGATTTAGCATTCATTTTAGCAATGGAAATGTACCGTTCAAATGACGATCAGGCAGCTTTAGATTTTATCAATAACTGTTGTTTGAGTATCTTAAAAAAATCAGATGACCCTATCCATTTATTTAAATATGGCATTTTGCTTGAGAGAAATAATGAAATTAAAACTGCTGAAGATTTTATCCAAAGGAGTATTGATATCTCTGACAGCTCATATCCCTATGTGTTAAACTATCTTGCATATTTATGGGTTGAAAATGATAGAAAATTGGATCTTGCAGAAGATATGCTACAAAAAGCAGTAAGAGACTCTGACTATAATAATGGTGCTATACTCGACAGCTTAGGGTGGCTTTATTATA
The DNA here is from genome assembly GCA_902610415.1 of uncultured Alphaproteobacteria bacterium. GTDB lineage: Bacteria > Pseudomonadota > Alphaproteobacteria > HIMB59 > HIMB59 > HIMB59. The sequence continues at coordinate 131,612 of CACLVL010000001.1, read as the reverse complement.
AGAAAAATGATCTAAATTTAGCTGAAAAATGGATTTATAACGCATATAAGCTAGAGCCTTCAGAGCCAGAAATAATTGACCATTTGTCACAAATTTATTATCAACAAGGCAGATTTAAAGAAGCTAAATTTCTTGATAACAAAATCTTATTATTTCACAAAGACTATTTTAAATTTGATGAAGTTTTAAATAGAAATGAGTAAAACTAAACTAATTAGCCCTGCCAAGATAAATTTTGATTTAAAAATAAAATATTATGATGAAAATTATGAAAAACATAAAATTTCTTCAAAGGTTGTATTATTAAAAATAAAAGATTTAATTTTTGTTTCAGATCACTCAAAATTACAGATTACTTATCATGATCGTAATAATAAAATAATAAATTTAAAAAATGATATAATAAAAAAAACAATTAAATTTTTCGATCAAAGATATAAAACTAGAACTAAATTGAAATTTTTGGTTCATAAAAATATACCTATCGGATATGGTCTAGGTGGAGGGTCTTCTAATGCTGCCTCAATTTTAAAGTTTTTGTATAAATATCATCAAATTAAATCAAATAATTTTAAAAAAGATGCTCCTTTAATTGGATCAGATGTACTTTTATTTATTGATAAATATCCAAAAATTATTGATGGATTAAATAAATTTAATTATTCCAAAGCTAAAATAAATTCATGGAAGAAAATTTATATAATTTTACCCTTAAAAAAAAATTTAACTAAAAATATTTATAGCCACTTTAAAAATTATAATACACAAATAAATAGTAGGCATAATTCTCAAAATAATTTAACTAGGTCCTCAATGATTTTAAATCAAGAATTTAAGGAGATATTTATGTATCTTTCATTTTTTAGGAGAGATTTTCTAAAATTTGGCATGAGTGGTAGTGGGTCTTCTATTTTTCTATCTTTTAAGGAAATTTCGAAAGAAAGGCAAATTTTGAGGAATATCAATAAATTTTACCCTCTAGTTAGAATTGAAAAATCTCTTTATTTCGGATAAGTTCATTAATTCTTGATGGGGCGTAGCCAAGCGGTAAGGCACCGGTTTTTGGTATCGGCATGCGTAGGTTCGAATCCTACCGCCCCAGCCATTTCTGAGTTATATATTAAAATAATATGAATCAACTTATATTTTCATTGAAAGAAGGATCTATCAGTTACCATAAAAATGAAATTTTTAAGGAACTAGATTTAAACATTCATAGAAGAGATTTTATTGCTCTTGTTGGCAAAAATGGGGCAGGGAAATCTACTTTAATGAATGTCATATCTGGTCAACATGAGATTGACTTAGGTGAAATATGGAGCATTGACAATATTGTAATTAATTACTTCAACCAAAATTATAAATTGCAAAATGAAAATAATACTGTTGAAAAAGAGATTTTATCAGCGATTACTAATCAAGATGATATTTACGAAATAGATATCTTCTGTAATAATTTAAGTGTAGATAAAAATAGTTTAATTAAAAATTTATCTGGAGGTCAAAAAAGAAGAGTAGGTCTAGTCAAAACATTAATAAAACCCTCTGACCTTTTGCTCTTGGACGAACCAACCAATCACCTAGACCTAGATACAATAGTATGGCTAGAAAATTATTTGAAAAAACTAGATAGTGCTATTTTGTGTGTAAGTCATGATCGACAATTTCTTAAAAATTTTACTAATAAAATATTATGGATAGATCGATCCAGAGTGAAAGTAAATAATAGTGGATACAGTGATTTTGAAAACTGGTCTAATACTTTGTTATCACAAGAAGAAAGAGAATTACAGAATAGAAAGCAATTTGTTAACTTAGAGGCTAATTGGGCTAACAAAGGAGTAAAAGCAAGAGTAAAACGAAACACTAGAAGGTTAGAGCAAGCAAAAGAGCTCAAGGAAAATTTAGATAAAGATATAAGTGAATTTAAAAAAGCAACAAGAAAAATAGAAATTAATCCAATATATGAAAATTCAAAGAATTTTAAACATGTTGCTGAATTTCATAATGCCGAATTTTATTTTGGCACTGAAGATAAAAACTTAATTTTAAAAAATTTTAATTTGAAAATCAGCAAAAAGGATAGAATAGGACTTTTAGGAAGTAATGGCTCAGGTAAATCAACATTTTTAAGAATCTTACTAAATGAGCTCCATTTAAAATCAGGGACTCTAAAACTTAGAAAAGAGTTGGAATTTTCATATTTTGACCAGTTAAGAAACGATTTAAAAGACAATCTTCCAATAAAAAAAATATTAGTACCTTCTGGTGGGGATTATCTTAAAACACAAGGTAAGGAAAGACATGTATGTAGTTACTTGAAGGATTTTCATTTCGATCCATCTAAAGCAAATGATCCTGTTGGTAGTTTATCTGGTGGAATGAAAAATCGATTACTCTTATCGAAGGTTTTATCAAATCCTAAAAGTGGTCTAATATTAGATGAACCAACAAATGATCTTGATATAGATACTTTAGATTTAGTAGAGTCAATATTATCAGGCTACAATGGAACTTTAGTGGTCGTATCACATAATAGGGATTTTTTAGATAAATTAGTGAACAAAATATTATTTTTTAAGGGAAATGGAGAGGTTGTTTTGTTTAATGGAGGCTATCATGATTTTCTTAACAATAAAGATCTTCTAATAAATGATAGCGATGACTCTTTAAAAATTGATGATAAAGCTGAAAAATATAAAAAGAATTCATCAAAGGTTATTAAGAAGAAATTAACTTTTAAACTACAATATGAGCTTAACAATTTACCCAAACAAATAGATCTCTTAAAGGAACAAATAGATCATTTTGAAAAAATTTTAGAGACACCAGATCTTTATAAAAAAGATTATAATTTATTTATAACTTCTAGTGAAAAATTAGGATCTCTTCAATTAGAATTAGAAACTAAAGAACAGAGATGGTTAGAGCTGATAGAACTTACTTAAATACATGAATTTAAAAAAAAAAGTTACAGAACTAATAAATTTTTCTTGTTTAAACGAAATTTGTAATGTTCTCCCATATGAAGACAAAGATATTTATCTTATTGGAGGTGCTACTAGATCCATTCTTTCTGATAAATATGAAAATAAAGATATTGATTTGGTCATACCAGATTTAGACAGTCTTACAGTTGATAAAATTTTAGATGAATACGATGATGCAAAATATTACCCAGGATATAAAAGTATATCCTTAGTATTTAATGATTTTGAATATCAAATAAATTCATTCAGAAAAGATATAGCTCCATCTGGAAGACACTCTAAAGTAGCTAAAGCTACTAGTATCAAAGAAGACTCCCTTAGAAGAGATTTTACCTTCAATAGTATATATATAAATTTAAAAGGAGATGTTTATGATTTTTATTTGGGCGTAGAACATTATCAAAATAGCTATTTAAAATTTATTTTTGATCCGATAGTTCAAATTCAAAAAGATTATTTAAGAGCAATACGATATATGAGATTTTTATCATTATTTGAAAATACAAAAACATTTCCTGCTGATATGGAGGCAATAACTATTCTTTCTAAAAATATTACAGATTTTGTGAAAGAGAAAAAGATAACTCAAGAGTTAAACAAAATCCAAAAGATGCCATTTCCTGAAAACACTATTTCCTTTTTAAAAAAAAATAGTGAGCTAAATCATCTTATAGATTTCTTAAACTAAAAAATTACCTTTAATCTTTGAAACGATTATTGCAACGGAGGTTGCTAAATTTAATGATCTTGTTTTACTGCTCATAGGTATTGTAATTTTATCATCAACTATATTATGAATTGTATCCGGAACTCCTGCTGTTTCTTTACCAAATAATACAATATCATTTTCTTTGAATTTAAAATCATAGAGATTGTTGTTAGTTTTAGTAGTAGCTAAAATTACTCTGTTATTATTTTTTTCGCAATAAGAGTAAAAATTGTCCCAATTTTCATGATTTAAAATTTTGCAATGATCTATGTAATCCATTACAGCACCTTTAAATCTCTTGTCTGACATTGAAAAAGGTAGAGGCTTCACAATGTGTATAGGAAATTCTAAACAAGCTGCTGTTCTGATAATTACGCCAAGATTTTGAGGCATATCAGGCTGATAGAGACATATTGCAAATTTATGCGTCATGATGACTACTACTTATGCTACATCTTACTAATAAAATCTATAAAGATTTAAAATCAAATGTCAGACAGTAAAAAACCAAGAAGAGATTTTATAAAATTATCTGCAATGACTCTGGGAGGGGTCGGAGCTGCTAGTTTATTAATACCTTTCATATCTAGCATGAATCCAGGAAAAGATACTCTTGCCTTAGCATCGACAGAAATAGATTTATCCCCTCTTGAAGAAGGTCAAAGTTTGACAGTAATATGGAGAGGCAAACCAGTTTTTATAAAGCATAGAACTAAAAGTGAAATTGATGTAGCAAAAAACACATCTTTAGATGAACTTCCGGACGCCGAAGAAGACTCTGCAAGAGTTCAAAAAGATAATTGGTTAGTTGTTCTTGGTGTTTGCACTCATTTAGGTTGCGTTCCTCTCGGTCAAAAAGCCTCAGATACAAAAGGAGATTACGGTGGGTGGTTTTGCCCATGTCATGGTTCTCATTATGATACTTCGGGAAGAATCCGTAAGGGACCTGCACCAACTAATTTACCTGTTCCCCCGTATGTATTTTTAACAGATAACAGAATAAAGATAGGATAAAATTAATGAGCTCAGATCAATTACAAGGATATAAAAAAACATTAAACTCTCCCTATACTGGTATAAAGGGTTGGATTGACTCTAGGCTCCCACTGATAAGAATGATGGAAGCTGAATATCTAAAATTTCCAGTTCCAAAATCATTAAATTATTTTTGGTCTTTTGGAGGTATTGCTATGTTTTGTTTAATAGGTTTAATTTTAACTGGTATATTTTTAGGATTTCATTATAAGCCCTCAGCTGAAGACGCTTTTGACTCTGTAGAAAGGATCATGAGAGATGTCAGTTTTGGTTGGTTAATAAGATACCTTCATGCCAACTTAGTTTCATTTTTCTTTATAGCTACTTTTATTCATATCTTTAGAGCCTTATATTTTGGGTCATACAAAGCCCCTCGTGAGTTAGTATATATTTTCGGTTTGACGATGTTCATGTTAATGATGGCAACTGCTTTTTTAGGATACACACTTCCATGGGGTCAGATGTCATACTGGGGAGCTACTGTTATAACAAATCTTTTTTCAGCTATCCCTGTTGTGGGTGATGCAATATTACAGCTACTTCTTGGTGATTTTACTGTTGGGGACTCAGCTGTTAACCGATTTTATGTGTTGCACTGGTTGTTAGCTTTTGCGATTGTAGGTTTAGTTGTATTTCATGTTATTACACTCCACATGACAGGTTCAAATAATCCAACTGGTTCAGAACCTCAAAGTTGGGATGAAACAGTTAGCTTTCATCCTTACGTAACAATAAAAGATTTAAATGCTGCCCTATTTTTCTTCATTATTATGGCTTTCATTTTATTTTATTATCCAAATATATTAGGACATTCTGATAATTATATTAAAGCCAATCCCATGATAACTCCTGCACATATTGTGCCTGAATGGTATTTCTTACCCTTTTACGCTATTCTGAGAGCTATTCCTGATAAGCTTGGCGGGGTAATAGCGATGTTTAGTTCTATTCTTGCACTAGGATTACTTCCTTGGCTTGACACATCAAAAGTTAGATCATGTTTGTTTAGACCTATTTGGAGATATTGCGTTCTTCTATTTGCCGTAAACTTTTTGGTCTTAATGTATGTAGGAGGTAAACCTGCTGAAGATATTTATGTGCTTATCTCTAGGATAGGAACCGCATATTGGTTTTTATTTATTTTTGTATTGGCTCCACTTGTAGGATTTCTTGAAACCCCTAGACAACCACTTACTATTACAAATTACTTGCAAAGCAAAAAAGCTTAAATATGAGAAAAGCTCTTCTGGCCTTTTTTTTACTATTCAGTTTTAACTCCTATGGCGCAGGTGCAAAAATTGACATTCCAAAATATGACTGGTCTTGGAAAGGTTTTTTTGGAACATATGATCGTGCCTCAGCTCAACGTGGCTTAAAAGTATACAGAGAGGTTTGTGCAGGGTGCCATTCTATGAATTATCTTGCTTACAGAAATCTAGTAGATCTTGGTTTTAGTGAAGATCACATTAAGGCAATAGCTGCAGAGCATTTAATTTTGGACGGACCTGATGATGAAGGTGAAATGTTTGAAAGAGATGGAATTCCATCAGATCAATTTGCAAATCCTTATCCAAATGTTAAAGCTGCTCGTGCTGCAAACAATGGTGCTTATCCCCCAGATCTATCTTTAATAGTCAAAGCTAGACCAAAAGGTGCAGATTATGTCAAAGCATTATTGCTTGGTTACGTCGATCCACCTGAAGATATGAAAGTACCCAAAGGCCAACATTATAACAAGTATATGGCAGGTAATTTAATTGCAATGACATCACCATTGTCTGATGGATTAGTTGATTATGATGATGGCACTGAAAGTTCTATGGACCAAATGACAACTGATGTTACAACTTTTTTAGCTTGGGCCGCAGAGCCAAGTTTAGAGGATAGAAAAAGAATGGGTTTAAAGGTTATTCTATTTTTAATAGTTTTATTTGTACTTGCTTATATTTCAAAACAACAGATTTGGAGAGATATCAAACATTAAACAAAAAGTGCATGACGTCCCCGTCATTAACTTCATATTCTTTTCCTTCTAATCTTAATTTTCCTTTTTCTTTCGCGCCACTCTCCCCATTGTATTCAATATAATCCTCATAAGAAATTGTTTCAGCCCTAATGAAACCTTTCTCCATATCAGTATGTATTTCACCAGCAGCACTTGGTGCTAATGTACCTTTTGAAATTGTCCAAGCTCTTAATTCTTTCTCACCAGCAGTAAAAAAATTAATATAATTCAAAAGTGCATAGCCTTTTTTTATAACTCTTTTCAACCCAGTTTCTTTAAGGCCCATACTATTAAGAAACATTTTTTTTTCTTCATTGTTACTTATTTGCGAAATTTCTGACTCAATTTTTGCACTTACAAGAAGCGTTTCTGAATTATTCAATTTAGAATATTCTTCAATAGATTTTGTATGCGAATTTCCATTTACTGAGGAATTTTCATCAACATTACATACATATACAACAGGTTTTATAGAAATTAATTGAAATATACTCAAATATTCAATCTCATCTTTATCTAAATTATTTAATATTCTTTGTTCTTTAGAGATGAGCTCAATTGCCTTTTCAATTACTGATATTTTTTTTTTATCATCTTCTGTTTTTTGAGTTTTTTTTAATTTTTGATAATTTTTCTCTAGAATTTCTAAATCAGATAATGCTAATTCTGCATTAATTATTTCAATATCTTCAAGGGGATCAATTCTATTTTCGACATGTTGTATATCATCATCTTCAAAACATCTTACTATATGAAATAAAGCATTTACTGATCGGATATGAGATAAAAACGCATTTCCCAGACCTTCTCCTTTAGAGGCACCTTTGACTAAGCCTGCAATATCTAAAATTTCAAAAGCTGCAGGGATAATTTTCTGCGGGTTGCATATTTTAGATAATTTTTGGATTCTATCATCTGGCACCCTTACTAAAGAACTATTAGGATCAATAGTAGCAAAAGGGTAATTTGCTGCCAGAGCTTGTTCATTTTCACATAATGCGTTAAACAAAGTAGATTTTCCTACGTTTGGAAGACCTATGATCCCACACTTCATTTAAATACCTAGATTAGATAAATGTTTAGAAACAAATATCTGTGATAAATTTAAGTATATGACTTCAAATAATAAAAAAAGTTTTTTCTTTTCTTCAACTTTGAAGTTACCCAATACATGCCGTGTTACTTTATCTTTTTCCCCAGGATGACTAATACCAATTCTGAGCTTCCAATAGTTATCTCCAATTTTACTACTAATGCTTCTAAGTCCGTTGTGACCAGCATTACCTCCACCATATTTTATTTTGATTTCACCTAAATCTAAATCTAGCTCATCGTATAAAACAAATATTTCATCAGATTTACCTAATTTATTAGTTTTTAAACTCAATATACCATTTCCAGACTCATTCATATAATTCTCAGATAAGGCAATCTGACATTGATGACCATCTAAGTGAAAAGTGTTAGTCAATTTAAAATTTTTAAATTTTTTTAATTTAAGTTCTAACTTATCAACAAGAAATTCGCCAAGTAACAAACCAGCATTATGACGATTATTTTTATGTTTGATAGTGGGATTGCCTAAGCAAAATAGAGTAAGCATACAGGAAGACTATATTATTCAGCTGCTTTTTCTTCTTCTTTCTTATCTTCAGCTTTTTCTGCTGTTTCTTCAGTGCTTTCTTCTGTCTCTTCAGGTTCAGGTTCTTTTTCAACTTTTGGTGCTTGAACAGTGGCTAACATGAAGTCTCTACCTTGAATTGTAGGCTTCATTCCTTCTGTTAAAGTTACAGCACTTAATCTAATATCATCACCAATTTCCTTGCCTTCTAAAGATATAACAAATTTTTCAGGTATGTTGTTTGCAAGACAAGTAAGTTCAATTTCTCTTCGAACTACGTTTAAAATACCGCCTTGTTTCAATCCTGGGGATAATTCTTGATCAGTAAATTCAACAGGTACAGCTATGACTATTCTTGTTTTTTCATCAACTCTTTGAAAGTCTACATGAATAGGATTGTGTTTAACTTTATGCCTTTGAATACTTTTTACAATTACAGCTTCTTTTTTATCACCAAACTCTACCTCAAATATTTTTGAGTAGAAGCCACCCTCTTCAAATCTTTTCTTAAGTTGAATGGTGTCCACTGCAACCATAATAGGATCAGTGTCTCCTCCGTATATGATAGAGGGTATTAATCCCTCATTAAAATAAGTATTTGTATTTCCTTTTTTACGTTCTTTTGCAGGTATATTTCCACTGATTTTCATAGGCTGAGTTTATACAATAAAAACAAAGATTAATCAAACAGAGAAGATATAGATGTTTCGTTATTTATGCGCATTATAGCCTCTCCAAATAATGGGGCCACAGACAAATATCTCATACTAGACGGAACTTCAAATGTGGGCTTAATAGTGTTGGTGCAAACCATTTCTTTTAAAACAGAATTGTTAATGTTTTCTAAAGCCTTTCCAGAGTAAACACCATGGGAACAATAACCATAAACATGAGTAGCTCCCTTTTCTTTCAGAGCCTTAGCTGCGTTACAAATAGTTCCTCCTGAGTCAACTAAATCATCAACAATGATACATTTCTTACCATCGACTGATCCTATAACATTCATAGCGTTGGAGACACCAGGAGCATCTCTACGTTTATCTATAATAGCTAGGTCAGCATTGAGTTTTTTTGCAAATGCTCTGGCCCTGAGAACACCACCAACATCAGGAGAGACAAATACTAAGTTCTCATCTCTTTTTTTTGATTTGATATCATTTATAAACATATTTAATGCATAAAGATTATCCAATGGGATATCAAAAAACCCTTGAATTTGTCCTGCGTGTAAATCCATAGTTAAAACTCTATTGGCGCCTGCTGTTGTAATTAAATTAGCGACTAGTTTAGCTGAAATAGGAGTTCTTGGCCCAGTTTTTCGGTCCTGTCTGGCATAACCAAAATATGGTAATACAGCAGTAATTCTTTTAGCAGATCCTCTTTTTAAAGCATCAATTGCAACTAACAACTCCATTAAATTGTCATTAGCAGGGAATGATGTTGATTGTATTAAAAAAACATCCTCTCCTCTTACATTTTCAGCAATTTCAACAAATATCTCCTTATCAGAAAATCTTGTCATAGTTGTTTCAGATAAGGGTATTTTAAGATATTCGGAAATCTCTTTAGATAACTCAATGTTACTATTTCCAGAAATAATTTTCATAAATTAACTGATTTATATAGTAAAATATATATCCATACAAAGTTAATTTATTGATACTAGGCTAATATTTCTTCCATAATCTTTTAATCTTTGATGAATACTCCTTCGATAACTAAAGTAATTTTTGTTTTTATAAGTATCTATTTTGGAATCTACAATTTTGAAAACCCCTAAGCTGTTTAATTTAACTTTAGCAAGCTTAGGAAGGTCAAAAAAATACCTACCATTTTTTCTAGTATAAAAATCTGAGTCATTTAAATTCATGCCATTAATAAATTCTATTGATACCTCATAAGAGTATTTTCTGATACAAGGGCCAATAAAGGCTCTTAAATTAGATCTTTTTGAGCCAATTTTAAGCATTTTATCTACAGTATTTTCAATAATTCCTCTCTTTAAACCCTTCCATCCTGCATGGCAAATCCCTATAACTTCACTTTGGTAATCAATAAATATTATTGGTAAACAATCTGCTGTTGTAATTCCAAGTACAAAATTATCACCCTGTGCTACAATACCGTCGCAATTATATTCAAATTTATTTTTCCTCACTATAAGACATTTATTTGAGTGTAATTGGTTGGGAATAATTAAAGTCTTTTCTTTTTTAGATATGTTCAATTTTGCAATTTCAATATTCTTTTTAACATTTTGTAAATTATCTTGAGATTTTAATCCACAATTAAGAGAACTATAAATACCTTTTGATTCACCATTTTTATTATTAAAAAATTTAAATTTTACAGATCTACTCATTTTTTTTAAAAGAAAAGTTTAAAAATGATGTACCCATACCTCCAAACTTCTTCCCACTAATTAAGTCAATAATCTCTTTAATGTTCTTATCAGATGATTTTAAATATTCACTTGGAAGATTATCAAGAATTAGATCTTTTTGATAGATTATTGAAGGATTATTTTTCAGAAAAAAGCTACTCATTAATTCAAAATTAACGCCAAAGGAGTAGTCTACATTTTCAAATTTATCAAATAAGTTTAATTTTTTATGATTAGATAATAGTCTAAGAGTACTTTTAAAAGGTAATTTTGTATAACCATAATCAGTTGTAGTAAAAAAATATTTTTTACACTCTAATTTTTGAATATCACTTAGCATGTTTAATATTAAATTTGAGTGCTCTAAAATGTCATTATCTTTAAAATTGTAACTTGAATAGTAATTTAATAATTCCCTGGAGATTATTGTACTATCCTTAATTAGTAAATAATCGTCATTATTTTTTGATATTTTTATCTCGTTGAAATTACCATTGTTGTAAATAAATTGTTTTGACCCGATAGCATCAAAAAATTCATTTGAATAAATAAATACTACATCTCCATTATCAATTTTATAATCGTAAATATTTTTAATAAAATTTACTTTGACTTCTGATTTCTCTAAAATTTTTTTCTTAAAGTATTCACTTTTCTCCAACAAAGTAAGATCATTTACATTGATATTCTTTGACTTAAGGTAATGATATATATCCATAGATAGTAGCCCATTCCCAGGCCCTAACTCAAATAAATTTACATTTTTTACTTTTGGAAACTCTTTTAAAAACTGATTAGTAATGGAAATACTAAAAAGAGAGGATATCTCTGGAGATGTAATAAATTGGCCACTTGTGCCAATTTTTTCAATATTAGGTTTATTATAAAAACCTGATACTTTATCAAAATTAGAGAGCTCAACAAAATCTTGTATATTAATTGAACCAACCGACTTAATAATAGTATCTATCTTTTTTTGTATTGACATAAATATAGAAATATAAAACCAAGAATAACAATTGGAACTGATAATATTTGCCCTTGAGATATAAAATCAAATTTTAAGCCTAATTGAAAGTCTGGCTCCCTGAAATTTTCAATAATTATTCTAGATAATCCATAATTAATTAAAAATATAGAAGTTATTAAACCATTTTTAATCTTAAATTTATAAAAAATTATTAAAAGTAGAATAGCAGGTATAAATCCTTCAAAAATCGCTTCATAAATCTGGGAAATGTGCCTATAGATATTTTCATTTGGATAACTAATACTTAAAAAAAACTCTGTTGGTCTACCTATTAGTTCTTGGTTTAGAAAATTAGATATTCTTCCTAAAAACAACCCCACCGGTGCTGTAATACTTAGAAGATCAGATAACAAAAAAATAGAAATATTATTTCTTTTTGAATATACAATAGTTGTTAAGATAATACCAATTAAAGCTCCATGAAAAGACATACCTCCATTCCAAACTTTAAGTATTTCAAACGGGTTTTGTAAATACAAATTTATATCGTAAAAAATTACATATCCTAATCTCCCACCAATTATTACTGATAAAAATAAATAAAAAAATAAATCTTCAAGTTTTTTCCTATTCAAATTAAATCGATTTAAATTACTTAATGCAAAAAAATAGAAGTAAATAAATCCAATAATATAAGATATGCTGTACCATCTAATGGTTAAACCAAATAGTTCAAAAGCAACAGGTGATAAAAAATTTGGATACTCAAACACTTTTAAAACTAATAATACAACTTATGTCTCACACAAAGATAAACTTTACATAAAGTTATCAAAATTTCTTTATAATTCAGTTGAATTGGCACAGATCTTCAATGATATAAAATCAGATTTTTTAAAATTAAAGAAATATTTAATCAACAGAAAAGTTTAAATTTCAACAATAACATGCCCTATAATACTATATATAGTGTTTACTAAGAGAGTGAATGTGATACATATTGTGTATGAGTGATAAAAACATTGATTCTAGCCCTATTTCTCTTCTCGAAGATATATTCAATGTGAAACAGTCATCTAAAAGTTACAAAAATAATGATATTTCACTTTTAACTGAAATACATGAACAAAAAGTTATCATGGATTTTCAATGGATCGATGACTTAAAAGTTCTTATATCATCATTCAGTATTGACAATTATGAGTATAGCTTTCTTACTAATCGTATGAACAAAATTAACAATAATCTTGTAATTGGAACATTGAAACAAAACAATAATAATAAAATTATTTATAAACATAGTCTCCCAATATCAGGGAAAGTAACAGCAGAAGATATAAGAAGTTATTTAGAAAATATTTTATCTGAATTTAACCATTTAGTCTCTGTCCTACTAAAAGGAGATAAAGTTGTTGAGACTACACAAATTTTAATTAATCAAAAAATTGTTGGCCACGCTTAAGCCAAAAGCTCTTTTTATTGGTTATGGACACTTAGCTAAATCATTAATTTCCAAAAAACTATTAAGTCTATTAAATATCTATGCTTTAAACTCAAAGAGTGAGTTAAAAGATATTAATTTAAAGAAAAAAATATTTAAAAATAATTACACTTATGATTATGTTTTTCTTCTTACTAGACCTAAGACTTTTTTAAGTACTGGAACTCAATTTCAAAAATACCTCTCAAAAGATACAATAGTTATCTCTTGTATGGCTGGTATAAAATTTAGTACTATAGAGCAAATTTTAAAAACTAAAAAAATTATAAAAATTATGCCAAATGTTATGGCCTCGAACAACAAATCTCAAACTCATCTTTATTTAAAAAATAAAAAATTAATGAGTAATAATCTAATAAAATTATTGTCTTCTTTTGGAAAAATAATAAATGTTAGAAATGAAGACCAAATTAATCTTGCTACATCAGTATATGGAAGTGGGCCAGCTTTTATTGCTTATATAGTAAGTAGTTTTGTTAAAGCATCAAAAAAACTTGCTAAGCCATTCAACATAAATGAATTAGAAGTGTTAGAATTATTCAAAAATGTATTAGAAATTAACACCACATCAAAAATGTTAGATAGTTTTATTAGTTCTATTTCTAGTAAGAAAGGCACTACTCAGGCTGGTGTTAATTATATAAAGTCACAAAAAATAGAAAAAATAATATACACAACACTACATAAGGCTTATAAACGGGCTAAGGAAATTGATAGTGAACAAAAAAGTGCAAAAACTAAATAAGACAAACCTAAAAAAGCTTAACAAAATTGCCCATTTGAAGAGTTTTCATACAAAAATCAAATCAGTAAATTCTGAGTATGACGACTTCAATATTTTCATAAAAGATTTTGAATACTTTATTTCAACAGAATTAAAAAGCCCAGCTAATGATCTTTCATTAGAAGATAAGATATTTGAAGGTATTATTAATAGATTAGATTTTCTTAATAATTACAAAAATATAACTCTACGAATTTATTTAGAATCTCAAAAAAAGCCGAAATATTTCTTAAATTTATCTAAAAATATAAATTCCTATTTTAATTTATTTTTAAATACTCACTTGGAGAAAACCATTAGTAACATAATTTATATTTATGCTTTTAATGTCTGGATAGAAGACAATAATAGTCTGGATAAAACTATGGCCTCCATTGGACATGCATTCGAGAATATGAATAGAGTAAAGTCATTTATAAGTAAAAGATGATAAGCTACTCTGACTTTGAAAAAATTGATATTAGAGTTGGTACAATAGTAGAAGCAAAAATAAATGAAAAATCTATTAAACCTAGTATTTATTTAGTTATAGATTTTGGAAATGATATTGGACAAAAAAAAACTTCTGCTCAACTTATAAAGAACTATCTACCAGAAGAGCTCATTGGGAAGCAAGTAGCTGCAGTAACAAATTTTCCACCGAAACAAATTGGTAAAATGATTTCTGAAGTATTGGTATTAGGATTTCCTGATGATAATAATGATCCAATATTAGTTATGCCAACAACTAATATATCCAATGGGGGAAAGCTCTTTTAGGCTCAAATTTGTAATATCACAGTTACTTTTAATCCACCATGTGATGATTTTTGGAAATTTAATTCTCCATTATTTAATTTTATTAATTTTTGAACGATTGATAGTCCTAATCCTGTACCCTGATTCAATTGATCAGATCCTTTAACAAAAGGTCTAATCAATTCTTCTTGTGATAAAGTTGTTCCTGGTCCATCGTCTTCAATGTCTATTTGCCACTTATTATTGATTAAATTAGAACTTATAAATATTTTTTCAGCAAATTTATCAGCGTTGTCTAAGATGTTCATAAAAGCCCTTGTAATTTGATTTTTTCTTATAAATATTTTGCTTTCTTTATTTACTAAAATCTCAAGTTTTTGATAATTTTGAGCAATGTTGGATATAAAATTGAAAGTATTTATCTCATCTAAATTTTCATTTTTTTCATTTTTAATGAAGTCTAGATAATGATTTAGCATGATATTCATATCTGAAATATTTTGAGAAATTGAATCTCTCAATGTTTCGTTATTAATCTCATCAATCATTAAATTTATTCTTGTTAATGGTGTTTTCAAATCATGGCTGATACCAGCTAACATATTTCTTTGATTATCTAATGTAGAATTAATGTTATTATGCATGTTGTTAAAGTCTTTTATTAATCCTCTAACTTCCGATGATCCTGTGGGTTTTAAATTTGGAGTTTCAATACCTCTTCCAAAACTTCTTGTAATAATGCCAAGTCTTTTTAGTGGTTGAATTTGTTTTTTTATAAATAAATATGAAATTAACGATAAAATAATACTTATAGCAATTGTCCATAAAAAAAATCCAGCAACAGTTTTTGTTTCAACTCTTTTCTTTGGAACTAAATAAAAATATTCTAATTTTTTTTTGTCAAAAAATATGAAATGGTTTTGATTTTGTAGAACTTCAAAATCTCCTGATATTTGGTTGAGTGAGTTATTTATTCGTCTTTTAAATATCCAATTTGTAACTTCCTCTGCTTTACTAATATCTAAGTTATCAGTTCTTATGATTTGTAAAGTATTTGCATAATTATTTAGTGAGGGCGAGTCCTTTTGCATTTCTAAAATCTTTATTTCATTAGAAATAGATTGAGCACTTCTTTTTAAGACTAAATCCCAATGTAATTCAAAAAATATTACAATTCCTATTATCTGAACTAATACTATTGGTATTGTAATAAGATAAACCGATCTTACTAAAAGGCTCTCTGAAAAATTACTCCATTTAAACATTAAATGAAAATTTTATATCCTTTTCCATGAACTGATCTGATGATGTCTTCTAAGTTACATTCTTTTTTGAGTTTTAATCTCAATCTAGAAATTTGCATATCACCACTTCTTGATAAATAATCTAATCCTAACTCTGTGTTTAACAGGTCTCTGGTTAAATATTGGTGAGAATTATTTATTAGTAATTTTAAAATCTTTACTTCATTACTCGAAAGATTAATATTTTGTTTTTTAAATAGTAATTGTTCTTTCTTTAAATCAAATTCTGTTTCACTACTAAAATTTATCTTATCTAGGGATTGTTTTTTCAAGATATTTTTTTTTATCTTGAGCAATAATTCTCTTGAATCGAATGGTTTGCCAATATAATCATCAGCACCTAGCTCTAAACCAGTTACCCTGTCATCTACATTGCTTAATGCGGAGAGAAAGATTACTGGTGTATTAACTCTATTTTTAATTGTATTTTCATAAAAATCCAGACCAGTACTGTCAGGTAGCATTACATCTAAAACAATCAAATCAAACAAGAATAGTTTTACTAATTTTTTTGCTTCTTCAATGTTAACTGCTTTAGATACAATATAGTCATTATTTATTAATAATTTTTCAATAAGTGCTTGGAGAGTTTCATCGTCTTCAACTAAAAGTATATGTTTATCATTCATTACAATGACTCTATAATATTGATGAAACCATACATATTTTTTGGATCTGTTTTTTTAAAAACCTTAATAATTTTCTCATTTATTCTATTTGTTGTTTTTTCAATTAATTCTTCACCGTTTTTGGTTATAGATATATTTTTATTATCTAAATTTAATATATTTTTTTCCTGCAAGTCTTTTAGTATTAAATTTAGATTTTGTTTCTTCAAAAATACTTTATTAGCTATATCAATTTTTTTTTTGAATCCTTTTTTAATCTCTAAAATCACTATTAACTCATTAAATGTTAAATTGTTTAACTCACAACAAATTTGAATTTCCCTTTGAAGAGACTTATAAGATCTATGTAAACCTAAAATTATCTCTAGAGTATTTTCTTTTTTAAAATATAAAGTATCAGCGAAACTTAAATTCATAAGATATAAATATAATTATATTGTGAATTTTAATAAATAATATTACATTATTTCGAATTATGGAAATTATACCCTTTGATAAAAGAATTGGTTTTATTTGGTATAACGGTGAATTTGTTGAATGGCAAAATGCCACTACTCATGTGCTTAATCATGGTCTGCATTACGGTAGTTGTGTTTTTGAGGGGTTAAGAGTATATGGGGAAAAAATATATAAACTAGAAAAACATACTGATAGGTTGTTTTTTTCTGCACAAAGAATGGGCATCGATGTGCCTTATTCCAAAGATGAGATAAATAGTGCTCAAGTGGAGACTATTAAAAAAATGAATATAAAATATGGTTATGTTCGCCCTGTAATTTGGAGAGGAAGTGAAATGATGGCCATCTCTGCACAAAAAAATAAGATTAATGTAGCCGTTGCTACTTGGGAATGGCCTAGTTATTTTACTAAAGAAGATCGTTTAAAAGGAATATCTCTTCAAACAGCTGTTTGGAAGAGACCTCCCCCAGATTGTATACCAACAGACACTAAAGCTGCTGGCCTGTATATGATTTGCACATTAAGTAAACATGAGGCTGAAAAGAATGGTTATACTGATGCTTTGATGCTGGATTATAAAGGAAGAGTAAGTGAGTCTACCGGTTCAAATATCTTTTTAGTGATGAATGGTGAAATTCACACACCTGTACCTGATTGTTTCTTAAATGGAATTACGAGACAAGCTGTAATAGAAATTGCAAAAAATGAAGGTATTAACGTAATTGAAAGAGATATATATCCAGACGAAATTTCAAAAGCTGAGGAAATTTTTCTTACAGGATCTGCTGTCGAGGTAACCCCAGTTGGTAAAATTGATAATCAAAATTTTAAAGTCGGAGATATTACAACTAAGATTTCAAGTCTATATATGAAGGAAGTAGACCCTAATTATGAAGAAAATAATTAATTAATAATTTCTCTCCATTTTAACATTTTTTTATTATCTTTATTTTTTTGGTAGACCATTTCTTTATCTTCGTTGTCCAATAAATGAAATTTCCAAAAAGCAACATCTATCTTTAAGCTATCAATTACATACTCACACGCCTCTATAGAATTTGATCGGTGAGATGAGGAAGTAATTACTAAAACTATTTTTTCTCCCAAATTTAATCTTCCTATTCTATGAATTATTAAACACTCACTAAGATTCCATTTTTTTAAAGCTTGTAGTCTAATTTTTTCAAGCTGAGATATTGCCAATTCTTCGTAACATTCTAAATATATTCCTTTAATTTTATTATTTGAAAAACTTAAATCAGACCTTACTGTTCCCAAGAAAAAACTATACGCACCATTTTTATTAGAAGATATTTTTTTGAACTCATTTTCTAGATCAAAACTTTCTTTTATAATTTTTATCATTATCCACCTGTGACGGGTGGCAGAAAAGCTAAAACATCACCGTTATTTAATATTCGATCATTATCGTTTAACTCATTTAAGTTAAGAAAGTACTTCACACTGTCGTCTTTAAATATTTCTTGAAATATAGGGTCTCTTGAAATGAGGTAATTCTTTAAATCTTTAAAACTTATTGCTTTATCTAATTCAATTAGATCGTGGCTTTTTTTTAACTTAACCCTTATCCAGGAAAAATATTTTATTGTAATATTCAAATATGCTTAATACCCTTTGCTACATAATTGTATCCTGATAACAAAGTTATTATAGCAGCAAGCCACAATGTAACTAAGCCTAAATTCCATAAGAAATCGTTTAACTCAAAACCCAAGCTTATTATAAGAATAGATAAACTAACCATTTGAAAAGTAGTTTTATATTTAGCTAACTTACTAACTGGCATATCAGTATTCAATTTTGCTAAAAATTCTCTTAGGCCTGAAATTGCTATTTCTCTTAACAAAATAATTATAGCAGGAATAACATGAACATCAGCAATTACTCTTGTATCAATTAAAACAATGATAACCGCAGCAATTAAAAGTTTATCAGCAATCGGATCTAGTAAAGTACCAAGTTTTGAAGATTGATTTAGAGTTCTAGCTAAATATCCATCAAAATAATCAGATATTGAAGAAGCTATAAATAATAACCCAGCTATAAGAACAACATTGGAGTTATCTGAAAAAAGTAAATATAAAATTATGGGTATTAATATAATTCTAACAAAGGTTATTATATTAGGTATTGTGTAGATCCTAGCCATTTATTTTATCTAATATAGCCTTTATATTTTTTGAATTTAAACCTTTTATTTGAGTTAACTCGTCTCTATTTGCCCGCTTTAAATTTTGCACACTTCCGAAAAAATTGATAACTCTCATTTTTTTTACTTTTCCTATACCATCTATGTCATCTAAAAAACTTGTTTTTAATGAGTCAGACATCCTTTTCATACTATTTTTTTTAGATAGTTTGTGAGCTTGATCTCTCATTTTTTGAATAAATCCCTCTATCTGAGGATTATCTTTTAAAGATAAATTTTTCTCATTTATTAAATGATATCTATCGAACCTGAAATCTCTCTTAAAACCTTTAGAAACACCAATTAATTTAATATCTTCGTTTATACCACTTTCATTAATAGCTTCTTGACATATTTTTAAGTAAGGGTGCGCACCATCTATGATTATTATATCAGGTAAAATTTTATCATCTTTGGAAAAGCGAGATTTAAATACTTTTCTCATTAAGTCTGCATCACCAAATTTTTTTAAATCATAGTCTTTAAATTTATAAGTTCTTGAGTCCTTGATACTGAAACCCTCTTCATTAAATACTACATACGAAGCAACCGCATAATTATTTCCAAAAAAACTATTGTCATAGGCTTCTACTCGTTCAACATTATTTTTGATATTAAATTTAATCTTCAGTAAGTTTAAAATTTCTTGATTATTAACATATTTTTGTTTTTGAAGACTTACCTCTTTATCATTACGTTTAACGGTAAGATTTGATATTTTTTGTATACCTACAATACTATTACTTTTTAGAGATACATCTATTTTGTAGTTTTCTTTCATAATAGATTTTAATTCGTTATATCCTTGAATTCTTTTAGAAATAATTATTTTTTTTGGCCTAAAACTTTTTAAATAAAATTGTATAATTAGCGAAGTAGGATCAATGTCTTCTTCAAGTTTATCAGAATAGTAAATTAAATTTCCTCCAAGATATCTTCCATATCTAATAAAACCAATATAAATCGAGAAATGTTTTTTATTATCAATATGGATATAATCAAAATTAGTCTCTTGGGTACTTATTTTTACTTCTTCTCTAATAATATAATTTAATGATTGAATACTATCTCTTAATTCTGCAGCTTTTTCATAATTTTGACTTTCACTAAAATAAACCATTTGTCTCTCTAGTTTATTAAATATTTTTTTCTGACTACCTTGAAAAAATTTTATGGTATCACTGACCTGATTTTTGTACTCATTTTCATCAACTTTACTTACACATGGCGCAGAACATTGTTTAAGGTCATAAAGCAAACACGGTCTAGTTCTATTTTTAAACTCTGAGTCATTACAACTTCTAAGTTTAAAAGATTTTTGTAGTATCTTTATTACTTTGTCAGTTTTCAAAGCTGATGTAAAAGGCCCAAATACTTTGTCCTCATTTGAAAAATCATTCCTGAATCTAGTTAGTCTTGGAAAAGCCCCATTTGTTATTTTAATTAAGGGGAAACTTTTATCGTCTTTTAAACGAATGTTATATCTAGGAGAAAATTTCTTAATAAGTAAAGCTTCTAATAAAAGTGCATTTCTCTCTGACTCAGTAAGTTCGAAATCTATATTTACCGTCTGAGACACCATTTTTTGTAGTCTCCTTGGTAATTTTGGAAGATTACCATAATTAGATAATCTTCTTTTAATATTAATAGCTTTACCAATATAGATTGGAATATCTTTTTTATTTTTAAAAAGGTAAACACCAGATGTTTTAGGTGCATCTTTTAGCCTACTTTTTAATATTTCCAATCCGAACATTTGACTATTTTACACAGAATATATTAAGCATAAGAAAAATATAGATACTTTTAATTTAAAAAGAAATATATTAAGAATTCCTTTGAAATCAGAACTAAAGACTCAATTATTATCGCCATATAAATTTTTAAGTGATAAATTCTATAAAAAATCCAAGTCCCCAAGTTTTCCAGAATATAAGATAAGATTCCGTAATAATAATTTTGAAGAATTTACAAAACTTAATAAAAAAGACTGGGTTAATCTTTTTGGAAAATTTGAGAGTGAATACTTACCATCTAACTCTAATTTAGCTATGAAATATCATGGCCACCAATTTAGAGTTTATAATTCTGAAATTGGAGATGGTAGGGGGTTTACTATCGCCCAGTTTTACAAAGATAAAAAGCTGTTTGACTTAGGAACTAAAGGCAGTGGAAAAACAGTCTTTTCTCGAAGTGGCGATGGTCGATTAACTTTAAAAGGAGGTGTAAGAGAGGTGCTTTGTTCTTCTTATTTAGAAGCAATGGGCCTTAAAACATCTCGATCCCTATCATTAATTGAAACAGGCGAAGATTTATATCGAGGTGATGAACCCTCCCCAACGAGATCTTGTGTTTTAGTAAGAATTTCTCATTCCCATATCAGGATTGGAACTTTTCAATATCACGCATATCACCAAGATAATCACAGTTTAGAGAAATTAATAAAATCAGTTGGAAAATATTACTTTTCCTTTAGTGATGCGGAGAATACACCATTGAATTTTTTTTCTTTAGTAGTTCAAAATTGTGCAAAATTAGCTGCCTCTTATAACATTTTTGGCTTTGTCCACGGCGTTCTCAATACTGATAACATTAACATAACCGGAGAAAGTTTTGACTATGGGCCTTATCGTATGATGGAAAAATATGATCCAGAGAAAGTAGCAGCTTACTTTGATCATTCCGGTCTTTATAAATTTTCAAATCAAGTGGATTCTATTTTTTGGAATGTTCAACAATTAGCTTCAATCATGACACTTTTCATAGAAAAAGAATTAATAATAGAAGAACTAAAAAAATATATAGAGCTTTATAATAAAGAAGTTATAAAATTATTTTTTAAAAGATTGTCTCTTAAACCCAGCAAATTGCAATTGCATAATCAAAAATTATTAAATGATGTTTATGAAATATTACTAAAGAGCCCTTATCTTTACGAAGAGGTATACAACGACCTTAGAGGAGGAAGACAAAGATTAAATATTCAAACTGAAATTAAACGTAAATATAAAAATTATGATTTAGATTCAATTTTTAAAAATCATGAAATTTTCAATAATTTAGATGTTAAGTCTTTGACTCAAATTCCAAAAGAAACACTTCTGTATGATGAAATAGAAAAAATCTGGCATAATATAGATAATAATGACGACTGGTCATTGTTTAATAAGAAAATCGATAGTATAAATATATTTAAGCAGGTGAATATAAATCATGGATTGGGATAAATTAAAAATTTTTCATAATGTTGCTTTAGATCTTAATATATCTGAAGCAGCTCATAAAATGAATATTAGTCATTCTTCTATTAGCAGACAAATAAGTGCTCTTGAGAGAGATTTGAAAGTCTCGCTATTTAAAAGACATGCTAGAGGACTTACACTAACTGAACAAGGAAAAATTTTATTTAAAACTGCTCACGATATATTTGGTAAGATAGCTCTCACTGAAGCTAAATTGACAGAGTCTAAAGAGAAGCCTACTGGGCCACTTACTATAGCTGCGACAGTCGCATTTGGCACAACATGGTTAGCGCCTAGAATTGAAAAATTTACAAATTCATATCCAGATATAGATGTCTCAATAATTATTGAAAATAAGTATACTGATTTGGCCCAAGGTGAGGCTGATGTTGCTTTGAGGCTGACAGAACCTACCCAAATGGATCTTATTAGGTTTCCACTTTATGAATTTCAATTTAAAATTTATTCTTCCCCAGAATACATTGAAAAATTTGGAATTCCAAAGGATGTCAGTGAACTACCAAATCATAAGATTGTTGCTTTTGGAGACAGTGTTGAACCCTCTATTCCTGATGTAAATTGTATTTTGGACCTAATTCCTAAAAATATAAAAGTTAAAACACTCTTTATCTCGAATATGTATGGAGTTATGAGAGCTATAGGAGGAGGGGCAGGTATTGGAGCATTACCTGAATATATGAGAATATCCAATAATAATCTTGTCCCCATTTTGCCAACTGCCGAAACTCCAAAGACTATTATTTATTTTACATATCCCCCTGAACTAAAAGGTTCTAAAAAAATTGAGGCTCTAAGAGATTTTTTAGTTAGAGAAGTTAATAAAGAAAAAAAAAGTTAACCTTTTTTGATAAATTTTTTATTACAATAGCTACAAATAACTTCTTGTTTTTTATCAATCTTAAAATAAACAGCTGGATGGCCAAGATCGCCACTACCACCATCGCACATGATTACATTCACTGTCTTTGAGACATACTCTACTTCTTGAGAATTTTCTAAATTAACTTGATCACTCATAGAGATACAAGTTCTGAGACCAAATTAGTATATTTTTTTGGGTCGTCTAGGTTTTCACCTTCCATCAGTTTTGCATGATCATAAAGAATTTCACAAAATTTATCTTTTTGGTTTTTATCTAAAGATTTTAGCTTATTAACCAATTCATGATTAATATTTATTTCTAAAATCCTTTTTTCATTAGATATATTTTGATTATTTGCAGCCATCAATTTTTTTAAATGCATATCCATATCATTCTCATCAGCAACCAAACATGAAGCACTTGTAGTTAATCTTTTAGAAATTTTAACATCTTTAACTTTATCCTTAAGATTGTCTTTTAAAAATCCAACGAAATCTTTATCTTCTTTAGGCTCTTCTTTTTCTTTTTTTGGCTCTTTTTTGTCTTCTATATCTATTTCACCTTTAGTAATAGATGCAAATTCATATTCTTTGAATTTCATTTTCATTGGCATCCAGAATTCGTCTACTGGATCTGTGATTAAAAGAACATTTATTTTTTTATTTTTAAATAATTCCATTTGAGGACTGTTAAGAAGGTTGTCTTTATTTTCACCTGATATGTAATAGATTTTCTTTTTATCATTAGAAAAATCAGTTACGTATTGATCTAATGTAATCATCTCCTCTTTTTCAGAACAGTGAAATGTTGAAAACTCAAATATTTGATCATGAAAGTCATTAAATTCATATAGCCCTTCCTTTACGACAGGCCCAAAATTTTTCCAAAATTCATGAAATTCTTCAGGTTTTTTTTGCTTTAATTCTTGAATTTCTTTTAGAACTCTTTTTGTAATAGCATTAGATATTTTATTAATTACTGCATTATTTTGTAAAATTTCTCTCGAGATATTTAAACTTAGATCCTCAGTATCTACTACACCTGGTACAAATCTCAACCAAGCAGGAATTAATGCATCTAATTTATCAGAAATAAATACTTTATTTACGTACAGCTTTAGTTTGTTTTTTCGATCTGGATGATAAAGATCTTGAGGCTGTGTTTTGGGTAAATATAGAAGTGCAGTGTAATTTACGACTCCTTCAGCTTTAAAATGAATTGTTGTTAAAGGTTCATCATAGTAACTTGAAACTTGGTTATAAAAAGATTTGTAGTCATCTTTCTTTATTTTTGATTTTTCTTTTAGCCAAATAGCTTCAGCAGAATTAACTTGCTCTTCAGGTTTTTCATCTTTTTTCTTTTCATTTTTATCATCTTCGGACGTCACAAAAATGGGAAAAGGAACAAAATCAGAATATTTTTTTATTATTTCTTCTATTTTGTATTTACTTAAAAACTCATTTTCATCCTTCTTGATGGATAAAGTAATTTCAGTTCCAATTTCATTGTATTCTGTTTCTTCAATTGAAAATGTACCCTTACCATCTGAAGTCCAGAGGTAACTATTAGATGAGTCATATTTTTTTGATCTGACTACTACCTGATCTGAGACCATAAATGATGAGTAAAAACCAACACCAAATTTACCGATTTGATTTATATCACCTTTCTTATCTCCCATCTTTTTTATAAATTCATCTGTTCCAGATTTCGCAATCGTGCCTAAATTTGATTGCATGTCAATTTCGTCCATACCAATCCCATTATCTTTTATAGATATGGTATTGTTCTTTTCATTTATATGGATCTTAATTTCAAACTTATTTGTTTTTGCAGCTTTAGAGTCGGTTTGGCTAACATATCTGAGTTTTTCGCAAGCATCTGATGAATTTGATACTAATTCACGTAAAAATATTTCTTTTTCTGTATAAAGTGAGTTAGCTACTATATCTAAGAGTTTTGATACCTCTGTTTCAAATTTTACTGTTTTCTTTTCCGCTTGTTGTTTATTCATTTTTTTCTAATATCCTTATTATAAGCAATGTTTACCAATGACAATACTGAGTGTTCTACAAAAATATCTATCATTTCACAAATCAAATTTGATGGATGGCTTTTAAAACAATCCTCATTTATTAAAAATTGGTCTTTATCTAATAATTTCAAGGCAGAATCTGGAAAAATTCTTAAAGTTCCTTATGAAGATGGAAGGCTAAAAGAGGTTCTCATAGGAGAGGGGGTAGATCAAAATCTTGAGGGGGTCAGTTCTTTTTCATCATTAAATAACGGTAACTACTACATCTTTGCAAAATTTGCTAAATCAAAAGAATCAGAGATACACAAAGCTTGGGCATGGGGAAATTATAATTTTCAGTCAAAACCTAAAAAAAATTTATTGTATATCAAAGACCAAAAAGAATTAGAATTTCTTATTTTTTACACACAGTCTATTAATTTTTCTAGAGATTTAATCAACAGCCCTGCGAACAAATTAAATCCATTATCTTATTACACAAAAATAAAAAATAATCAGATGTTTAAAAAATTTAATTTTGTTGAATATTCCGAGAAAGATATTGGTATACAATTTCCTCTTACTTATGCTGTTGGTAAATCTTCATCTGTTAAACCAAAAGTAATAGAAATAACAAATAAAAAAATTTTTCAAAAAGATAAGCCTCTCGTCATTATTGGTAAGGGAGTCACATTTGACACTGGTGGTGTAAATATAAAACCAGGAAACTCTATGAGAAACATGAAAAAAGATATGGGTGGTTCTGCGATTGCAATATCATTATTTTTATTGGCAAATTACTTGCTAAAAAAAACTAAAATAGTTTTAATTGCTCCTTTAGCTGAGAATTCAGTATCCTCTTCATCAATGAGACCAGGTGATGTCTACAAATCAGTATCAGGGAAGTCAGTTGAAATTACACACACTGATGCCGAGGGAAGACTTTTATTGGCAGATGCCATTGAAAAAGCGATGTCTTATAATCCGAGCATGATTATTGATTTTGCAACACTTACTGGTGCAGCTAGAGTTGCTTTAGGTGAGGATTTACCAGCTTATTTTTGTAACAATGAATTAATTGCAAAAAAAATTGATAATTTAAATAAAGAAAAACTAAGATGTTGGAGATTACCCTTATACCAACCCTATCTAAAAAAGATTAAATCGCAGGTTGCAGAATTAAGTAATGCTTCTTTGGATGGTATGGCTGGATCTATCACAGCAGCACTTTTTTTAAAAGAATTTTTGAATACATCTGACATACCCTGGCTACATTTTGATACCTATGCCTGGTCTCAAGGCTCAATATTAGGATCTAATGGTGCAGCATTACAGGGATTGGAAATAATGATTGACTTCATAAGGAAAAATTTTAATTAGTGAAATATTTAATTATCCTTTCTCTGTTATTATCGGGATGTATCACAACAGATCGATCTTTTAATACATCAAATATATGCGATATTTTTAAAACTAATCCTAAGTGGAAATCGTATGCAGAAAAAACAAAAGAAAAATGGGGAGTGCCTGTTAGTTTACAATTAAGTTTTATCAAACAAGAGTCTTCTTTTGAAAGAACAGCAAGACCTCCAAGAAAAAAGATATTAGGTTTTATACCAGGTTTACGACCTTCAAGTGCCTATGGTTATAGCCAAGCTTTAGATGGGACATGGGAAGAATATAAAGTTTCTACAAAAAACTATAATGCTGACAGAAAAAACTTTAAAGATGCCAGTGATTTCATTGGATGGTATGTTGATGGAAGTTACCGATTATTAAAAATTTATAAAACTGATGTCTACAATCATTATCTCGCCTATCATGAGGGCAAAGGAGGATTTCAGAAACAATCCTATAATAAAAAAAAATGGTTACTTGATGTAGCCAAAAAAGTAGAGCGACAGGCAAAAGAATACTCAAAGCAAATAACAAAATGTAATTTCCATAAAAATAGTGTGTTTTAATTGTTACAAAAAAAAGATCTTATAAATTATTTTCATTCCAGTTTTACCGACCCTGAATATAAAGGGATAGGAACAGAGCACGAAAAATTTATTTTTTATAGTAAAGATAATAAAAGACTTGAATTTGATGGTGAGGTGAGTGTTCAAAATTTATTTAAATTTTTCTTATCAAAAGGCTGGCAGAAAAATGAATATAATAGCTTTAATCAACTAATATCTTTATCTAAAAATGGTGCTAGCATAACTTTAGAACCAGGTTGTCAATTAGAATTATCTGGGAAAATATTAAAAAATGTTCATCAAACATGTACCGAGTCCTACGAGCACTTAAGAGAACTAGAGGAATATGCTGAGTTAAATAAATTATGCATTTTAGGTCTCGGCTTTGATCCAATAAGTAAATTAGAGGATTTATCTTTTATCCCAAAAGAACGATATAAAATCATGAGAGAATACATGCCAAAAGTTGGTTCTAGAGGTTTAGATATGATGACAAGAACCTGCACAGTTCAAGCTAATTTGGATTATTTTAATGAAAATGATTTAATTAAAAAATTTGTTCTTGCTAATAGGATCCAACCAATTGTGATGGGTATATTTTGTAATTCTCCTTTTCGTGAGTCAAAACATAATGATTTAGTCAGTAATAGAATTTTCACTTGGCAAGACACAGATAATCAAAGGTGTGGAATAAAAAAGTCATTTTTAAATAAAAATTTTACACTTGAAGAATATGTTGATTTCGCTCTAAAAGTTAAAAACTATTTTTTAAAAATAAATGGAAAATATTTTGATACTACAGATTACACATTTGATGAAATACTTAATAAAAGTGTCTCAAATAAAGAAATTTCTGGATATAATTTAACAATACAAGATTGGATAAATCACTTATCCACAATTTTTACTGAAGTCAGATTAAAGTCTTATATCGAACTTAGAGGAGCAGATGCAGGAAAATGGGAAATGATTTGTGCATTGCCAGCTTTTTGGATTGGCATACTCTATGATGATGAAAATCTTGACTCCTTATGGAAGGAAACAAGCACTTGGCAAGAAAATGACATATTAAATTTGTATCAGGATGTTCCATCTGAGGGGTTAAACAGTAACTTTATGAATTCACCCTTATATGAGCATGGTAAAAAACTATTAAGTTTGTCAAAAAAAGGATTAGAAAAAAGAGGGTATCTTAATTCTGATGGTAGAGATGAAAGTATTCATTTAGAAAAATTAAATAGTATTATTGAACAAAAAAAAAGTCCTGCAGATTTGTTAATTGAAGAATTCAAGGAAAAAAAAAATATACTATCATTGCTAAATAATACTTATTATTAAAATTATTATGAAATTTCTTTTTCAAATGGACGATCCTCAGAAAATAAATATCAACGAGGATTCTACTTATATGCTTATTCGTGAGTCTTTAAGAAGGGGGATAGAATGTTATTATAATGATCCGAGCTGGGTTTTTAGTGAGATTAATAAAGTTAATCAAATAAAATCTCATGTCTTAAGCTTAAAATTAAATAAAAATAATAAACTCTCATATCAGAGGATGAATTTAAAAGAGATTGATTTAGAAAAAATGAATGCCATCTTTATTCGTCAAGATCCACCATTTAATTTAAATTATATATCCAATACCTACTTGCTGGATCAATTAAAAAAACCATTATTAATTAATAATCCGAAGGAGATTAGAAACTTTCCGGAAAAGCATATTATGATGAATTTTCCAAAGTTAACTCCACCTACTTTAATATCCTCAAATATAGAAATAATCACAAATTTTATAAAAAAAAATAAAGAAGTAATTATAAAACCAGCCTATGGAAATGGAGGTCTTGGAATAAAAAAAATTAATTATAATAAACCAAATCTCAATATATTTATCAAAAGCTATCAAAAAAAATTTTCTAATAGCCCAATCATTGTTCAAAGATTTTTAAAAAATTTTAATAAAGGAGATAAAAGAATTATTTTAATTAATGGAAAAATAGCTGGTGGAGTTTTAAGGGTTCCAAAAACTAATAGTATTAAGGCTAATTTTCACGCAGGTGGCAAGCCTGTAAAAACAAATATCACTGTAAAAGAAAAGCTTATTTGTAAAAAAATAAAGCCATTTCTTATAAAAAAAGGTCTAATTTTTGTTGGTATTGACGTAATTGACGGCTATTTAACAGAAATAAATATTACATCTCCTACAGGTATACAAGAAATCAACAGATTGAATAATATCAAGATTGAAAAAGATATTATTGATTTTGTGTTTAAATCACTGCAGTAAATTTTTAAAGAGTTTATTAATATTTTTTTGAATTAATTCCTCAATAGGTTTTTTTGAAGTTCCGTCAGGTACTATTCTTTCATATGAATAACTTCCATTTTGATATTTAATTACAAAATCATCACTATCAATAACATCAAAAATTGTAAGTTTAAAATTTTCTTGTGCCAATTCTAGTTCTGCATTTAGCGTTTCACTGTCTGGCGATGATAAGATTAAGTCTTGAATTATTAATTTGTTCAAATCTTTATTTATTATTTGTCCGCTGATAGAGCTGCTTTGATTTATAAAAGAATTTGTAAGTGTATTTAATAACTCATTTATTTGTTCAAAATCTGAAATATCTTGAGACAAAGTTTGCATAAATAAAACTAATGCAAATTCTTCCTCTGAAGCTCTAATATTTATAGTTCCATTTATGTTTCCAGATATATTTTGAATGTTACCAAGACCTATAGGATCTGGAACGCTTAAAGATAGATCAATAATACCTTTGATTCGTGATGTATTTAAAAATAAATTATCTATTTTTGCTAAATTTATTTCTTTTAATTCAATTATTCCTGTAAACGCATCGTTATTAATTGAACCAGATATATTTGAAATTTTATCTTCATGGATAAGATCTAAATTTTCGATTAAAAAAATATTATTTAATGGTTCAATTTTTAAGTTTGTTTGTAAAAAGTCAAAGTCGACTATGTCAATAATATTTGAAATATCATCCGTAGAGAATTGAGAGACTATTTGTATTAAATTTATTTTATCTAAGTTATCAATTCCAATATTTATAGAAGCATCGTTAAAGTTATTTAAATCTAGATTACCGCTAATTAATAAATTTACGTCATCTGAACTAACAAATTCTAGATTTTCAATATTTAATATACTCCCATCTATGATACCCTTCATATTTATGTGATTTGAATTTAATATTGATAAAAATTCTTTTAAGCTGTCTGATGGAATTAAGCTAAATTGGTCAAATTCATCTAATTGAATATCTAATTGTGAATTGTTTAAATCGTTAAACTCATATTTACCTTTAATTTTAGCAAAATTTTTATTGTTATTAGTTATATTGAGTTCATTTAATTGAAGAATATTATTCACAAAATTACTAGAAAGTTGAATTTCATCAAACTTAAGTTGCTTTAATAATTCTGCGTTAGGTAAAAAATCTAACATTTCTAAAATATCAGCTTTAGAGCTTGATTTCAGATTTATATTAATATTTGCATTATAAATATTTAATTCTTCTAAAGATCCGTTCATTCTTATGATTGTTTCATTATTGGATCTATAAGAAATATTATTTATAGCTAAACTACCGGCATTATAGTTTAAGTCAAAAGTTTCAATTATTCCTTTTGGAATACTTGCAATATTATTTAAGACTTGAATATTACTAACAAGCTGAAACAAATTATCTGTAGAAATATTCTCTCCTCCTATGTTTAAATCTGAGTTAATTAAATTATTTAAATCGACAGTCCCTTTAATATTAATTTGTGATTTATCTGCAAGTGTTATTGATAAGTTTTCAATATTTATAAATTCTTTTAAATATTCACCACTTGCACTTAAACTTTGAAAGTTTATATTCTTCAATAATTGTTGATAATTTTCTCCTAAAAGTAATACTAGTTCGTCTATTTCTAATTCATCTATAGTAAAACCAATTTTTTTTACATCAGAGTCAATAGTATAAATATCAAAAAATAAATCAGAACCTTTATAATTAAATTTATTTGTAACAATACGAGAAGTATTTTCCTCAGACGAAATATTTAATTTTAAATTGTCAATATCACCCTCTAGTAAAATAGAGTTATTTATCAAATTAGAATTTATGTTCTCTATTCTTGCTTGATTAAGCTTAATTGATATTTCATCTTCATTAAATAATGACCTAGAAATTTCAACATC
The DNA here is from genome assembly GCA_902610415.1 of uncultured Alphaproteobacteria bacterium. GTDB lineage: Bacteria > Pseudomonadota > Alphaproteobacteria > HIMB59 > HIMB59 > HIMB59. Next base: position 99,953 of record CACLVL010000001.1, on the reverse strand, counting down.
TTTTGCCACAATATCACTTTGGAAAGTATTATGATTAATTTTAAAACTTGAATTATCTACAGATAAGATGGGTTTAGGCAAAATTTTTAACTTTTGATTAGATAAACTATTTAAACTAACTAAACCTTTTGTTTCTTTTTCAATTATTTCCTGAGAAAGTAAATTAATAGGTAATCTTAGAAAACTTAATCCAAGTAAAATAACTAATAATAAAAGAACTATAATTGGAACAATGAATTTTAATTTTTTCATTTATTTCTTTTATAAATATAAGAACGTAAAATAGATTATATAGGCTAATATCAAGCTAAGAGAAATTAATTTACCAGCTATTTTTAGATAAATTATGACAAAAAATAATAATGATGTAGCCAGAAATAACCATTTATCAACATAACCAAGTAATTCATAAAAATTTATACTCCCATTAATAAGTAGGGCAATAATCGTTATTCCAAAGATGTTAGCAATGTTTGAACCCAAAATATTTCCAATTGCCAAATTATTTTGTTTTTTGACAATTGAGAGAATTGTAGCAATTACCTCAGGTAAGGATGTCCCAAAAGCAACTATTGTTATCCCAATAGTTGTTTCAGCCACTCCAAATATACTAGTTAAGTTTTTCGCATATACGATGAAGTATTTAGAACTATAAAATAAAGCAATAAAGGCTAATAATATTTTTAAAAAAATAACATAAGTTGAAGAGTTTTTTAAATCAACTTTTGTAGAGACATCATCAATAGGTTTCCTTACTTCAAAAAAAATAAAAAAACAGAGTATTCCAAAGAGAAAAAATCCGGAAAGATATCCAAGATCTAAGTTAAAAATAATAAAAACAAAAAAAGTAATTGAAAAAATTAAGAAAAATAAAAAAGTACTTTTGTCTCTTTCCTCAGTTACTAACTTGCTAATAGGGTAAAGCATAATACCGCCTACTAACAATATATTTGCTATGTTGCTTCCTACTAGATTACCTGCAACTATTCCAACAGAATTTAATTTTAATGCTTGAAATGTTGCTGCAAACTCAGGGAGAGAGGTGCCAACAGCAATTATAAATATACCTACTAGGATAGGTCTGATTTTATATATTTGTGAAATAATTATTGAATTTTTAATAGCTAAATCACATGACCATATTAAAACAACAAGACTTATTAATACTCCTATAAAACTCTCAATCAATTCATACCCATTTGATCTTTTTTTAGTTTTCTAATTTCATCTCTAAACATTGCAGCTTTCTCAAAATCTAAATTTTCAGCCGCAGTTAACATTTTTTTCTCTAGTTTTTGAACATGTTTCTCAAACTTATTTGGACTTAATTTCTCAATTTCAGATGTACCAACAGTATAGCTATCTTTCTCGTATATGCTTTCAATAATTTCACCAATATTTCTTTTTACAGATTGAGGTGTTATGCTATTTTTTTTATTAAATTCAATCTGTTTAGTTTTTCTATATTCTGTCTCTTCTATAGCTGCTTTGATGCTTTTAGTAATAATATCTGCGTATAATATTACTTTGCCATTAACATTTCTTGCTGCTCGACCTATGGTCTGAACTAAACTTGTTTTTGACCTCAAGTATCCTTCCTTATCAGCATCAAGGATAGCTACCAAACCACATTCGGGTATATCCAGACCCTCTCTGAGTAAATTTATACCAATTAAAATGTCAATTTCTCCTATCCTCAAAGAGCGAATAAGTTTTATTCTGTCAATTGTTTCAACATCAGAGTGCATATATTCAACTTTTAAATTATGTTCTTTTAAATAATTTGTTAAATCCTCAGCATTTTTTTTGGTAAGAGTTGTAATTAACACTCTATTTTTATTATTAATAGTGGTTTGTATTTCACCCATCAAATCTTCCACTTGGTTTACTGTCGTTTTTATCACGCACTCAGGGTCAATTAAGCCAGTTGGTCTAATAATTTGCTCAACATATTTGTTTTCAACTTCATTTAACTCCCAAGGACCTGGAGTTGCTGATAAAAAAATAGTAGGCGGTCGCATCATATTCCACTCTTGAAAAGTTAAAGGACGGTTATCTAATGCAGACGGAAGTCTGAAACCATAGTCAGAAAGTGTTTTTTTTCTTGATCTGTCACCTTTATACATTCCAGTTATTTGAGGAACAGATACATGAGACTCATCAATAATTAGTAGTGCATTTTCTGGAATAAACTCATATAAAGTAGGTGGTGCCTCGCCAGGTTGTCTACCACTTAGATATCTAGAATAATTTTCAATTCCAGAACATGTTCCAGTAGCTTGAATCATTTCTAAATCAAAATTAGTTCTTTCTTTTAATCTTTGAAATTCTAATAGTTTTTTTTCCTTATTAAACTCCTCTAGTCTTATTTTTAAATCTTTCTTAATCTCTTTAATCGCATTCTCTAATCGTGGCTTGGGAGTAATATAGTGACTATTTGCAAAAATTTTTACTTCTTCAAAGTTTTGAATAAATTCTCCTGTCAACGGATCAAACTCTTTAATTTCCTCTACTTCGTCTCCAAAAAAACTTACTCTCCATGCAATATCTTCTAAGTGTGCAGGAAAAATGTCAACACGATCTCCAGTTACACGAAACATACCTCTTCTAAAGTCAATATTATTTCTTTTATATTGTAACTCTACCAATTCTCTCAAGAACTCCATTAAATTAATATTTTGTCCTTTTTTTATTTCAAGAGTCATTTTTGAGTAAGAGTCTACAGACCCAATACCGTAAATACATGAAACACTTGCTACGATAATCACATCTTCTCTTTCTACTAAAGACCTTGTGGCAGAGTGCCTAAATCGATCTATTTGTTCATTAATAGACGACTCCTTTTCTATGAATGTATCTGATCTGGGAACATACGCTTCTGGTTGATAATAATCATAATAACTCACAAAATATTCAACTGCATTTTCAGGAAACAATATTTTTAATTCTTCATAAAGTTGGGCAGCTAGGGTTTTATTCGGAGCCATGATTAATGTGGGTCTGTTATATTTTTCAATGACATTTGCAATTGTAAATGTTTTTCCAGAGCCAGTTACGCCCATTAGTACTTGACTTTGTTTTCTCTTATCTAAACCTTCAATTAATTTTTTGATCGCCTGTGGCTGATCTCCTTTTGGTTTATTTTCACTTACTATTTTAAATGCCATGCTTGTAGAAATTTATAAATCAGTTTATAGATAACTAAATAAAAAAAATGATTTCAAATAGAGTAAATAACATAAAACCCTCTTTAACAATAGCCACAAACATTAAGGCACAGGAGTTAAAAAGGGCTGGAAAGGATGTAATTGTTTTAGCAGCTGGAGAGCCAGACTTTGACACTCCAGAACACATAAAAAGTGCTGCTATCGAGGCAATTAATAATGGTTTTACAAAATATGTTCCAGGCAAAGGTACCCCAGACTTACAGCTTGCAATTCAAAAAAAATTTCAAAGAGACAACAATTTAGACTATGAACTTGGTAATATTACAGTTGGAGTTGGGGGTAAACATATAATTTATAATGCTTTTTCAGCAACTATTAATATTGGTGATGAAGTTATTATTCCTGCACCGTATTGGGTGAGTTATCCAGATATTGTTATTTTAAATGATGGAAAACCTATAATTGTTGAATGTGGTGAGCAAAATGATTTTAAAATTACACCTGAAGATTTAGAAAAGCATATTAACCCAAAAACAAAATGGTTAATGCTCAACAGCCCAAGTAACCCTACAGGATCGATGTACTCTAAAGAGGAATTAATGGCCCTTGGCGATGTTCTTCAGAAATATGAAAATGTTTTTATACTATCTGATGATATTTATGAAAAAATTGTATACGACGCTAATGAATTTAAAACAATAGCAGAGGTTTGTCCTTTTTTAAAAGAGAGAACTTTAACTATGAACGGATTATCTAAGTCTTATTGTATGACAGGGTGGAGAGTAGGTTATGCTGCAGGTCCAACAAATCTCATCAATGCAATGAACAAAGTTCAATCACAAAACGTATCCTCAACAGCATCTATTTCAATGGCTGCATCAGTGGAAGCACTTAATGGAGATCAAAGTTTTATCATATCAAACAATGAGTCATTTTTAAGGAGACGCAACTTAGTAGTTAAGCATTTAAATGAAACACCAGGATTATCCTGCAGAACACCTGAAGGTGCTTTTTATGTTTTTGCTTCTTGTAAAGGAGTTTTAGGAAAGACAACGCAGTCAGGTAAGAAACTTTCCAAAGATGGCGACTTTATGGATTATCTTCTTGAAGAGGTTGGGGTTGCTGGAGTTCAGGGCTCGGCTTTTGGTTTAGAGGGTTTTTTTAGAATTTCTTATGCAACCTCTGATTCAATATTAGAGGATGCTTGCCAGAGAATCAAAGAAGCTTGTGCTAAATTAAGTTAATTTACTCTCAGAAATTATTTTTGCTATTCTAAGAGTATTAGTTGTACCAACTTTTCCAAAAGGAACACCCGCGGTGATGATTATTTTATCTCCATGTTTTAATATTTTTCTTACTTTTGCTATTTTACAAGCGCGATCTACCATTTCTGAAGATGATGAAATCTCATCAACTACGTCCATAAAAGTACCCCAAGTCAAGATATTTTGACGAGCTACTTTTCTGTTAGTTGTCAATCCTATTAAAGTTACATCAGGTCTCATTCTTGCAACTCTTAAAACAGATCTTCCTGTTTGAGAGAAGGTAGCAATACAATTGCATTCAGCTATATTTGCCACTTCAAGTGCAGCTGTTGCAATAGCCTCAGTAGATGTCTTTACTACATTTAAATTGTAGTTTTGAATATTAGCTAAATATTTAGGATCACTCTCAACTCGCTTTATAATTTTATCCATCATTTCTACTGACTCTTTTGGATAATTACCTGCTGCTGACTCTGCAGACAACATGACAGCATCGACACCTTGGAATACAGCTGTTGCAACATCAGAGGCTTCAGCTCGCGTTGGTGTTGGTGAGTAAATCATACTTTCTAGCATTTGAGTTGCAACAATACATGGCTTTCCAAATTTTCTACAAGCCGCAACCATTGTTCTTTGGTGAATAGGAACATCTTCAGGATTTGTTTCCACACCTAAGTCTCCTCTAGCTACCATTATTCCATCACAATTCTCAGTTATCGACTCAATTTCTTCCATAGCAGATGGTTTTTCTACTTTAACCATGACTTTAAATTTTGAAGGAATGAGTTTTTTTGCTGTAACTAAGTCTTTGGTGGTTTGAATAAATGAAAGAGCAATCCAATCAACATCAAGCTTAATTGCAAGCCCAAGATCTTTTTTATCTTTTGGTGTAATAATTTTTAAATCAAGTTTTGTATCTGGTATATTTAAACCTTTATTATTTGAAATTTCGCCACCGTCGGTAACAATACACTTTATTGCAGATGAAGATTTTGATTTTACTTTTAATCTTACTTTACCGTCATTTATTAAAAGCCTTTGTCCAATAGCAATAGATTTAAAAATTTCTTTATGAGGTAAGTAAACACGAGAACTATCACCATCTTTTTTATTTTGATCAAATGTGAATATTTGGTTTTTCTTTAATTGTTCTTTAACATTTAAAAATCTACCAACTCTGAATTTAGGACCTTGAAGATCTCCTAATATACAAATATAGCGGTCATGTTTTTTTTCTAAATCACGAATGATTTTAACTTTTTTTTTATGATCCTCATGATCGCCGTGACTAAAATTTAGACGAAATACATCTGCGCCTGATAAAAATAATTCTTCAATTGCTTTTTCAGTTTCACAAGCAGGTCCTAAAGTAGCAACAATTTTAGCTTTTCGATTTCTTAATTTCATTTGATTTGTTTAGAAATTAATAAATAACATGATATTAGTAAATTACCATGAGTAAAATATCTAAAGAGCAAGAATACAAAATCAAAGCCAAAGTGCTTGATCATTTGATTAACCATTTAAGAGAGAGAACAGATTTACAAAACATAGACTTAATGAATTTAAGTGGATTTTGCAGAAACTGTCTATCAAAATGGTATGTAAAATATGCAAAAGAGGAAGACTATGATCTAGACTATGAAGAATCAAGAAAGATTATTTATGGTATGTCTTATTCTGAATGGAAAGATAAATATCAATTTGAGGCAACAAAAGAACAAAAAGAACAATTCAATAAAAAATAAACAATAATTAAATGACTAACAAATTACCAAATTGGAACTTAGGAGATTTTTATTCTTCTATTAAAGATGAGCAAATAGAACTTGATTTAGAAGAATTTAAAAAATTTTCTATATCCTTTAACGATAAATATAAAGGAAAACTAGTTGCTCAAAGTCAAAAACTTGAGATTATTATCAAAGAGTACGAGGATGGAAATGAACTTGGAGACAAGCTCGGAAACTATGCTTTTTTAATTTATGCAACAAATATGAATGATCAAGATACCGTTCAATTTTACCAAGGCATCAATGAAAAACTCACTGAAATATCATCTAATCTAATTTTTTTTACTAATGAAATAAATGCGTCAGATGACTTAGAATTTGAAAAGTTTTTATCAGGTGCAGGTAAATATAAAAATTGGTTAACAAACGTTCGCCGATACAAACGACATCAACTTGATGAAAAAAGTGAGATGATTTTCTTAGATAAAAATTTAACCTCTAATTCTTCATGGGTGAGATTTTTTGAAGAACAAATAAACGATTTAAAATTTAAAATTGATGATAAAGATCTAAATAGTTCAGAGGCCTTAAACTTATTATCTGATCATAATGCAACGACTAGAGAAAAAGCTGCTAAGAGCATTGAAAAAGTTTTCAAATCAAACGTCAAAACTTTCTCTTTTATAACTAATACTCTAGCAAAAGATAAAATTACTAATGATAAGTGGAGAAAATATAACTCTCCAATTGACTCAAGAAATTTAGCAAATAATGTCGAAAATGAGGTTGTTGAGGCATTGACACAGTGTGTTACCTCGAATTATAAGAATATTTCACATCGATATTATAAAATTAAGGCAAAACTTTTTAATCAAGAGAAATTAAATTATTGGGATAGAAATGCTCCATATCCGGACTCACCAAATAAAAAGATTAATTGGTTAGAGGCCAAAGATATCGTACTTCGTTCCTATGCTAACTTTGATGAGAGTTTTAAAGATATTGCATTATTATTTTTTGATAATAGTTGGATTGATGCAGAATTAAAATCAGGCAAATCACCAGGAGCATTTGCAGCGTCTACTATTCCATCCATCCATCCATACATTTTGACGAATTTCCATGGAAAAACCAGAGATGTAATGACCTTAGCTCATGAACTTGGTCATGGATGTCATCAATATTTATCTGCGAAACAAGGATTACTTTTATCGAGTACACCTCTTACGCTCGCTGAAACTGCAAGTGTCTTTGGAGAAATGATGACGTTTCGAACACTTCTAGATGATAGTGATCAAGAGGCAAGAAAATATCTATTAGCCTCAAAAATAGAAGATATGATTAACACAGTTGTTAGACAGATATCATTTTTTGAATTTGAAAAATTAGTTCATAACGAAAGAAAAAAAGGTGAACTATCACCAGATCAACTTTGCGATTTTTGGATGAAAACACAATCTGATAGTCTGGGTCCTAATATCGAATTAACTGACAGTTATAAATATTTTTGGACTTATATCCCTCATTTTATCCATACCCCTTTTTATGTCTATGCCTATGCATTTGGAGATTGTTTAGTTAATATCTTAATCCAACTTTATGATGAGGGACTTCCAAACTTTAAAGAAAGTTATATTAATCTTTTAAAAAGTGGTGGTTCAGAGCACTATAGTAAAGTGCTTAAACCCTTTAACGTTGACCTTAAACATAAAGATAGTTGGCAAAAAGGATTATCAATGATTTCTAGTTTAATAGATGAATTTGAAAAGACTATTTGATATAACATGAAAGAAGACAACAATTTAGTTTCCAGAGTTAAAAGATACTCCAAAGTAACAACCTCTATGACTTCGCTTGCGACTAAGTTTGCTGGAAAAAAGTATTTAAATTTTGATTTAAGCGATCAAAAATATGCAGCTCAGATAACTGAGATATTGGGTAATCTAAAAGGCCCTTTAATGAAAGTTGCACAATTAAGCGCGACTATTCCCGATTTACTCCCTGAAGAATATGCAAGAAAACTTGCAGAATTACAATCTAATGCCCCTCCTATGTCATGGGTCTTTGTTAAAAGGAGAATGAAAGCTGAGTTAGGAGAAAATTGGGAGAAGAATTTTACAGATTTTGAAAAAGATGCAAGTTTTGCAGCTTCCTTAGGTCAAGTCCATAAAGCTAAATTAAATGGCAATGAAATTGTGGCTTGTAAATTACAATATCCAGATATGTCCTCAGCAGTAATTGCAGACCTTAATCAACTAAAAATAATTTTTAAAATTTACTCTAGTTATAATAAATCAATACAAATAAGAGAAATTTATAAAGAAATTGAGGCAAGGCTAAAAGAAGAATTAGATTATCAATTAGAACATCGTCACCTCAAGATTTTTGATTACATGCACAAAAAAAATACATTTATTAAAATTCCTAAAGTATATAAAAAACTTTCAACCCAAAGATTATTAGTTATGGAATATCTTGATGGGAAAAAGCTTATTGAATACAAAAATTCATCTCAAAAAGTAAGAAATGATTTAGCAAAAAAATTATTTATGGCCTGGTATTATCCATTTTATAAGTATGGAATCATTCATGGTGATCCTCACCTTGGTAATTACTCAGTAAATAAAGAAAATAACATAAACTTGTTTGATTACGGTTGTGTAAGAATTTTTCCAGCCAAATTTGTAAAAGGCGTAATTGATTTATATTTTGCTCTTAAAGAAAAAAATAACGAAAAAATTAAACTGGCTTATAAGGTCTGGGGATTTAAAGATATTGATGACAAGCTTATGAATGTTTTAAATAAATGGGCTCTTTTTTTATATGACCCTATTTTAAAAAATGAAGTTAGAAGAATACAAGACTCAGACAGCGGAATATATGGTGCTAAAATAGCCGGAGAAGTTCACAAAGAATTGAGAAAATATGGCGGGGTTAAACCACCAAGAGAGTTTGTATTCATGGATAGAGCCGCAGTTGGACTTGGATCCATCTTTATCCACCTGAAAGCAGAAATAAATTGGTATAAGCTTTTTCATGAGTTAATTAAGGATTTTTCATTAAAAAACCTTGAAACAAACCAAAAAAATGCCATAGCTTTTTCTAAAAAATTCTGATCTTTTTAATCTGTAATTACCTTTAGAAAGTATCTATAATTGAACAAATATAGGCTAATTTATTAAATTCTTTAGTTTTAATTAAAAAAACTTAGTTTACCCAAAATGCTTACTAACGACCGTATAGTTTTAAAAATATTAAAAAATAACAGAAGAAGACCTCTGTCAGCTTACGATGTTTTAGACAAGTTTTTGAGAATTAAAAGAGTACAGCCAGCTACTGTTTATCGTTCTCTCAGAAATTTATTGGACCAGAATCTTGTCCTAAGACTAAACGTTTCTAAAAAATATATTGTTAGTAGTGAACACCGTAATAAAAATGATGTGTCTACTATCGTTTTGTGCAAAAATTGTAATGAATATGAAGAAATCAATATAAATAAAAATAAAATGAGTTTAGCTTATAACATTTTGGATTTAAAAAATTTTGATTTAAACAATTTTAGTGTTGAAATAATTTCAAAATGTAAGAAATGTTAATGTTATAATATAACATAACTTTGATAAAAAAAAACATATGTATTTCAACAAGTAATCAGAAAAAATAGAAAAATACTTTTTCTATATTTAGTTATCCACAGGCAATTTTTCTTATTTTGAAAAATTTTATTAACCTTATTCAAAAGTCTGACCTTAAAATTTGTTTTGATATAACATAACAAATACTAATAATATTTGTAAAAAAAATGTATATATTTAAACGTAAAAATGATATTGATCTTAATTATTTTGTAAAAATTATAAAGTTATCAACATTTTGGAATAATTATTTTTTTATTTTTTTTAATGAATTTAACAAAATATTAAATGTAATCAATTTCAAAAAACTTTTACTTTTGATCTGAATGAACAATTTTTATTTATAATGTTTACAGGAATAATTTTTATTTCAAATCTATATTCTGGAATAAAAGCAAATTATTAATAGGAGGGACATTTATGTTCAATAATTTGAAAAGAAAGCTTTTTATTATCGCTACGATAATAGGATCTTTATCAATGTTCTCTATACCACAAAACGTATCCGCTGGAGCTCATGAGCAGTATTTCCCAATTGCTAGTAGTAGGGTTGGTCCTTACTCAGCCATGGGTACTGGTTACTACGGAGCACAAATTGACTATATGAATTATGTCAATATGAACGGTGGAGTTAATGGAGTTATGCTCACTTGGCAGGAATGTGAAACTGAGTATAATGCTGTTAAAACTGTTGAGTGTTATCAGAGACTTTTAGAGAAAGACGGCCAAAGGATCGTTGTATTTGACACTTTGGGAACACCTGGTGCTTATGCTGTGATTAACAGAATGGCTGAAGATAACGTTGTTTTAGCGCAGTACGGTTATGGAAGAACTGATGGTGCTGACGGAACAGTATGGCCTTGGGTATTTAATGCAGCTAGTCACTACTGGTCACAAATTGCTGTTAAGTTAAAGTTTATGGCTGAAATCGAAGGTGGTATCCCCAATATGGAGGGAAAGAAAATTGTTCACCTTCACATTGACTCTGCATATGGCAGAGAACCCTTACCAGCTATGAGAGCTATTACTGAAGAATGGGGAATGGAATTAGTTGAAATTTCAATTCCACCTCCAGGATTAGAACAGCAGTCTCAGTGGCTTCAAATAAGAAAAGAAAAACCTGATTGGGTTACTTTCTGGGGAGCAGGTTCAGGTATGAATTCAACTGCAATGACAAACGCAGCTAGAGTCGGATTTCCTAGAGACAGAATGATGTACGTAACATTTGGAGCGGCTGAAGAGGATATGTATCCTGCAGGCGACTCAGCTGTTGGAACCTATGCTGTTGCGAACGCACTACCAGGAGATGACTTTCCTTTAGTTGCAGCTATTAAAGAACAGGTATACGGCGCTGGTAAAGGAAACCTTGCTGACGAAAGTAGAGTTGGATCAGTTTACTGGAACCGCGGACTCGGCGCAGCTGTTATGTGGATTGAAGCTCTAAAAAATGCTCAGGAAATGCATGGTAAAGTTGGTAAAGCTGTTACAGGTGCAGAATTCAGGGATGGTTATGAAGCTTTAAACATGACCACTGAAAGGTTAGCAGAAATAGGTATTGAAAATATGGTTGCACCTTTTTCAATTTCTTGTGAGAACCATGAAGGAGCAGGTAAATTTGCAGTGATGCAATGGGATGGAGAAAAGTTCAACCAAATTACAGGTTGGGAAGCTCCATTGGATCCAGGGTATATTCGAAGTTTAGTTGAAACATCTGCAGCAAAATTTGCTGAAGAGAACAACATTACACCAAAAGTATGCTCATAAAATAAATGATCTTAGAGAGGGGTTTTTCACCCCTCTCACTTTTTTATGAAAGAATTAAATTATGAGTAATCAAAATAGCTATGAAAATATACTCGAAATAAAAAATATAGAAGTCGTTTATGACGATGTTATCCTTGCAATAAGTGATGTTTCTTTAAATGTGCCTGATGGTAGTATCGTAGCACTATTGGGTGGAAATGGTGCTGGTAAAAGTACCACTTTAAAATCAGTTTCAACAATGCTTGCCTCTGAAAGAGGAAAAGTAACAAAAGGTTCAATTACATACAATGGACAAAGAGTTGAGAAATTAAATCCAAGTGACATGGTAAACCTGGGTTTGGTTCAAGTTTTAGAGGGAAGAAGATGTTTTGGACATTTGACGGTTGAAGAGAATGTGATAAGTGGTGCGTATACAAGAAAGTTATCTAAGTCTGAAATAAATTCTGAACTTGAAAGGATGTATAATTACTTTCCAAGACTCAAAGAAAGAAGAAAGAGTCAGGCAGGATTTACTTCAGGAGGAGAGCAACAAATGATTGCTGTAGCTAGGGCAATGATGGCGAAACCAAAAATGCTCTTACTTGATGAACCGTCTATGGGTTTGGCACCTCAACTTGTTGAAGAGATTTTTGTCATTGTTAAAGAATTAAATGATAAAGAGGGTGTAAGTATTTTATTAGCTGAACAAAATACAAATATTGCTCTAAGAAACTCGGATTATGGTTACATCATTGAAACAGGCCAAGTAATGTTAGACGGATCTGCAAAATCTCTTTTGAACGATGATAAAGTAAAAGAATTCTACCTTGGAATTTCATCTGAAGGTAGAAAAAATTTTAGAGATGTTTTAAAGGAAACGAAAAAAAACAAAGGTTAAAAAATGAGTGACTCTCAAGATAGAAATTTTAAAATAGGCAATCCAATTCTAGAAGTTAATAATATTTCATTAAGCTTCGGAGGAGTTAATGCTATTACAGACACATCTTTTAATGTTTTAGAGCATGAAGTTAGAGCTATCATAGGTCCAAATGGTGCAGGTAAGAGCTCAATGTTAAACTGTATTAATGGAATATACAAACCTCAGCAGGGATCAATAGCTTTTAAAGGAAATAAACTGAGTAAAATAACACCCAATTTAATTGCACAAATGGGCATTTCTAGGACGTTTCAAAATTTAGCTTTATTTAAAAGAATGTCAGCAATTGATAATATTTTAGTTGGAAGAAAACTGCATTCTAAAGCGAGTTTTTTTGATGTAGCTTTCCAACTCCCAAAAGCTAGACGTGAAGAAAAAGTTAACTTAAAAAAATGTGAGGAAATTGTGGAATTTTTAGAAATTGAAAAGATTAAAGATACACCTGTGGGTAAATTACCGTATGGTTTGCAAAAAAGAGTGGAACTAGGAAGAGCCCTAGCTACTGAAGCTTCTCTTCTACTTTTGGACGAACCAATGGCAGGAATGAATGTCGAAGAAAAAAGAGAAATGTGCAGGTTCATATTAGAGGTAAATGAAGAATATGGAACAACGATGGTTTTAATAGAACATGACATGGGAGTTGTAATGGATATATCAGATAGGGTTGTTGTTTTAGATTATGGAAAAATAATTGGAGATGGACCTCCAGATGAAGTCAGAACAAATCAAAAAGTAATTGATGCATACTTAGGAGTTTCTCATGGGGAGTGAAATATTATTTTTCTTTGAAGTTTTAGTAGGTGGTCTATTGGCTGGGACAATGTACTCTTTAGTGGCACTTGGTTTTGTTCTTATTTATAAAGCATCTGCCACTTTTAATTTCGCGCAAGGTGCAATGGTTTTCTTTGCTGTTTTGTCATTTGTCGGATTTATGGAGTTAGGTCTTCCATTTTTTCTAGCTTTTTTAGTGACTATTGGACTTATGGTTGTTGTTGGTCTCAGCACAGAACGTCTCGTTTTAAGGCCTTTAATGAATCAAAGTGAAGACACGCTCTTAATGGCTACAATTGGTTTAGGATATGTTTTAGAGGGATTAGCTCAAGCTGCTTGGGGTGTAGAAGTTAGAAGATTAGATCTGGGTATTCCTGATTTTCCTATAATGTTTATAGCTGACTCAATAGGGATATTTATTAGTGCTCTTGATTTAACCGCGGGTGCTGTGGCAGCTTTCATGGTGATATCTCTTGCAGTATTGTTTACTCAAACCAAGATTGGATTAGGCCTAAGAGCGGTTGCTGACGACCCAGGTGCAGCAAGTTCAATTGGTATCCCTTTAAAACATATAATGTTATTAGTGTGGTCTGCAGCTGGGGTTGTTGCACTCGTAGCAGGTTGTTTATGGGGCGCCAGAGCAGGGGTTCAATTTGCATTAGTCGATCTCGCCTTAAAGGCATTACCAGTGTTGATTATTGGTGGTTTTTCATCAATACCCGGAGCAATAGTTGGAGGTTTGATTATTGGTTCTACTGAAAAAGTACTTGAAGTTTATATTGGCCCTTTCTTTGGTGGAGCTATAGAAGGATGGGCACCTTATGTACTAGCGGTATTCTTTCTTCTAAAAAGACCAGAGGGATTATTTGGAGAAAAAATTATTAGGAGAGTTTAATGGCTACAACAATTTCAACATATTCAAGAAATGATTATATAAATTTTTCAGTATTAATGGTTTTAGGTTTTCTTATAATCCCTATGACTGTTAACTCTGATTATTGGTTTACATCAATTTTAATCCCTTGGCTGTGTCTCGCTCTTGCTACGATTGGTCAGCAAGTAATCATGGGATATACTGGTCAATTAGCTTTAGGTGCTGCTGGTTTTATGGCAGCTGGTGCTTTCGCCTGTTTTAATTTGATACTTAGAGTTGATGGTCTGCCATTTTTTGGAGCCTTAATTATTTCTGGCTTAATTGCAGCTGCTATTGGTATTGTTTTTGGACTGCCAAGTTTAAGAATTAGGGGCATTTACTTAATGGTTGCAACACTAGCATCACAATTTTTTATTATTTGGGTGATAGATAAGTTTGGCTGGTTTAAAAACTATGACTCATCTGGCATTATTACGGCCCAAGATATTGTGATTTTTGGAAGACCTTATACCTCACCAGTTGATATGTATCTTGTTATCTTGGTTGTTGTCACTGTCATGACCATACTTGCAATAAATATGGCTAGGGGAAGCACTGGAAGAAATTGGATGGCAGTTAGAGATATGGATGTAGCAGCTGAGTCAATGGGTGTATCTCTTTTAAAAACTAAAATTCAAGCATTTGCAATAAGTTCCTTTTTTTGTGGTGTAGCAGGAGCACTTTTTGCATTTACATATTTAAAATCACTAGAGCCTGTAGCATTTGATATTAAATTATCATTTAAGATTTTATTTATGTGTATTCTAGGTGGTTTAGGTACAATTAACGGAGCATTTATCGGTGCTGGTTTTATTTTATTATTCCCAGTTTTACTAAACTATTTAGGCAATAATGTTTTTCATGGAGCTATAGATGCAACAATTATTTCAGCCTTAGAACAAGTTGTTTTTGGTGTTCTGATGATTGTATTTATGATTTACGAACCCTTGGGTATGGCCCGATTATGGGAAAACCTTAAACAAAGATTTTTTAAGAAAAAAAATAAATAATTCTAATGATACTTGGGTAAAGTCTTCTTAATGAATAGAAATTTAAAAATTATTTTAGCTCTATGTGTTGGTATAGGTCTAGGTTTACTCATGGAGAACAATTTTTTAATTTAGGATGAAAAGTATTGAAAAACAAGGTTTCTATAATAAATACAATATCTTAATTGTAACAATCTTAAAATTGGTGACTTTTAAATATATAATTGATAAACAGATATCCCTTAGTTAGGTAATCTATAAATGATCATTGGAACACTTAAAGAAAAAAAGAAGTTTGAAAATAGAGTAGCAGTAAGTCCAGATGACGTAAAATCTTATTTAAAGTCTGGACATCAAGTTCTTATTGAAAGGGGAGCAGGTAGTTTATCTGGTTTTACTGATAAATCATATAAAGAAGCTGGCGCTACTATTTCAAACTCAAAAGATATTCTAAAAACATCAGATATAATTATCAAAATTAATTGCCCCACACCAGACGAGTCTAGACTTATTAATAATAAGTCAATGGTTGTATCTCAAATTAGTACACAAAATAATCAAGATAGTATTAAAATTTTAAATTCTAGAAAAGTATCAGCATTTGCCTTGGAGTTAGTTCCAAGAATTACGCGTGCTCAAGATATGGATATATTATCTTCCCAGGCAAACCTAGCTGGATATCATGCAGTTATTGATGCTGCACAAGAGTTTAACAGAGTCCTCCCTTTATTCATGACAGCTGCTGGAAAAGTTACCCCTGCAAATGTCTTAGTTATAGGTGCCGGAGTTGCAGGGCTGCAAGCAATAGCTACTGCAAAACGTTTAGGAGCAATTGTTTATGCAACTGATGTTAGAATTGCGTCCAAGGAACAGGTTGAGAGTCTTGGTGGTAAGTTTGTTATGGTTGAAGATGAAGAATCCAAGAATGCTGAAACAAAAGGTGGTTATGCAAAAGAAATGAGTGCAGAGTACCAAAAAAAACAAGAAGCATTACTAGCTGAAACTTTAAAAACTATGGATATAGTTATTTGCACCGCTCAAATACCTGGAAGAAAAGCACCTTTAATTTTAAAAAAAGAAATGTTGGAAAATATGCAGAACGGTTCAGTTATCGTTGATTTAGCTGTTGAATCCGGTGGTAACTGTGAATTTAGTCAGGTAGGAAAAGTAGTATCAAAGAACGGTCTTAAAATTGTTGGTCATGCCAATGTACCTGGAAGAGTTGCAAACAATGCCTCAAGCCTTTTTTCCAAAAATATTTCCAACTTCTTAAAATTAATGAATTTTGAAGATAAGAAAAAATCTATGATTAACAAAAGTGATGAAATTATCAAAGCTACGATGATTTGCTCAGCTGGAAAGATACTAATTAAATAAAGGAGGTAATATGTCAGAAATTTCAAATCAATTAGAAAATTTATCTTATAAAGCACAACAGATTGCAAATGAAGCAAGTCAGTTAGCATCGAGTGTCGTAGATACATCAGGTGGTCATAGCGACTTCATCATTTTTGGTATTACTGTTTTGGTATTAGCTTGTTTCGTTGGATATTACGTTGTCTGGTCTGTTACCCCAGCTCTTCATAGTCCTTTAATGGGTGTTACTAACGCTATTTCATCGGTAATTATAGTTGGTGCTTTACTCGCTGCAGGTCCTATTGATAGCACGATATCAAAATATTTTGGATTAGTTGCAGTGGGTCTTGCTGCAGTTAATATTTTTGGGGGGTTCGTTGTAACAAATCGTATGCTCTCAATGTTTAAGAAGAAATAATAGGGGAAATAGATGTCAAATTTAACAACTGCTGCGTATTTGATTTCCTCTGTATTGTTCATACTATCGCTTAGAGGTCTGTCTCACCCCTCAACGGCTAGAAGAGGAAATTTTTTAGGTATTTTAGGAATGACAATAGCAATTGTCACAACCTTAGCTAACCCAGGAGTATTAAGCTATAAAGAGATTGGAATTGCATTTTTAATTGGAGGTTTAATTGGAACTTCTATTGCAGTAAGAATTCAAATGACTGCATTACCACAACTAGTGGCTGCATTTCATAGTTTAGTTGGTTTAGCTGCTGTTTTTGTTGCTGCATCAGCATACTACAATCCTAGCGCCTTTAATATTGGAAACGTTGGTGCGATTCCTATGGGAAGTCTCATAGAAATGTCTATTGGAACAGCTATTGGAGCTGTAACATTTACAGGATCTATAATTGCTTTTGGAAAGCTCCAAGGTTTTGTATCAGGTAACCCTTTAGTATTTAAAGGTCAACATTTTTTAAATTTACTCTTAGGTTTGGGAATTATTGCGTTAATTGTAAAATTTTGTATTGATCAAAATCAAGAGTTATTTTGGCTAATAGTAGCTGCCTCTTTCGTCATAGGAGTTCTTTTGATTGTACCTATCGGTGGCGCAGACATGCCTGTTATAGTTTCAATGTTAAACTCATACTCAGGTTGGGCTGCAGCAGGTATTGGTTTCACACTTTCAAATAATTTATTAATTATTACTGGTGCTCTTGTTGGCTCCTCTGGTGCAATCTTGAGTTATATCATGTGTAAAGGAATGAATAGATCTTTCCTAAATGTTTTACTAGGAGGTTTTGGTGGGGAGCAAGCAGCTAGTGCAGACGGGGTCAAAGATGATCGTCAGGCGAAACAAGGTAATGCTGCTGATGCTGCCTTCATGATGAAAAATAGTAAAACAATAATTATAGTCCCTGGATACGGAATGGCAGTGGCTCAAGCACAACATGCATTAAGGGAAATGGGCGACTTACTTAAAGCAGCAGGGGCAGAGGTCAGATATGCAATACATCCAGTAGCAGGAAGAATGCCTGGCCATATGAACGTGTTACTTGCTGAAGCAAATGTCCCCTATGATGAAGTTTTAGAACTCGATGAAATTAATAGAGATTTTTCCGAGACTGATGTTGCATTTGTGATTGGTGCTAACGATGTGACAAACCCCGCAGCTAAAACAGATAAGACAAGTGCTATCTACGGTATGCCTATCTTAGATGTAGAAAATGCAGGACAAGTATTCTTTGTAAAAAGGGGAATGGCAAGTGGTTATGCTGGAGTTCAAAACGAGTTATTCTTTAGAGACAACACTTTAATGTTATTCGGTGACGCTAAAAAAGTCTGTGAAGATATAATTAAAGGTTTAGAGAATTAGTCGAACTTCTTCTTACGCATAAGCTTTTTAAATCTCTTAATTGATTCGGCTTTTTCACGAAGTTTTCTCTCGGATGGCTTTTCGTAATTTTTTCTAAGCTTTAGCTCTTTGAAAATACCTTCTCTTAGAAGCTTTTTCTTGAGCACACGTATAGCTGCCTCAACATTGTTATCTCTAACTTGAACTTCTATTGCCAATCTAGTAACCTCATAAGAGCGTAATTTATATATAATAATGAAGTCAAAGCAAGAAAAATTAGCTAATTTATTTGTTCAGGATGTTCCAAAATTTGGTTGGTCAAGAGACACTTTATTGCAGTGCGCTAAAAAACAGAGAATTTCAACATCTGTCCTTGCTAAACTGTTTCCTTCCTTTGAGTATGATGTTTTGAAGTTCATAATTGCTCAAAATAACAACAAAGTTGAGAAAAATTACAATTCTTTTAATAACACTCGTTTAAAAACCAGAGACAAAATTAAAACTATTATGGAGTTAAAATTTGAAAATAATAATCATTTAAAAAAAGCATTACCCGAAATGCTTAAATTTTTACTTAGACCTGGTAATATTTTTATGTCAATTAAAATGCTCCATGATAATAGTGACTTTATCTGGAACCTCTCAGGCGATAAATCAAATGACTTTAGTTACTATTCAAAACGTGGGTTACTATCGACAATTTATTTAGCTACATTAATTTATTGGCTTAATGACAAATCAGAAAAAGATATAGCAACTAAAAATTTTATTAGTAAATCTGTTGATGGAATAGTAGATGGTGTTTCAAGACTCAAACAATTAAGTTTACTTAAAGGCTTAGCTGAAAATTTTATGTCTAGGTATGCTAAAAAGACATCTTAACTTGCTAATTAAATAATTTAATAAATCTTCAATAAATATAAAAATAAATTTTAAGTTTATTTTTATTTATGGAAAGGTACACAATGAATAAAATTTTTATTACATTAATTTTTACGATTTTTTCATCATTTGCTTTTGCAAATGGCCATATGCAGCCAGACTCTTTTGCATTAACTTTAAAAGTCCCCTCTGCAGATGTAGAGAAAGTGGAAGCAATCTTACAAAGCCATCATCAGTTTATGCATGATAAACACTCATTATCCGGTGATGATAGGTTAAACTCTTATTCTATTGTTAAAGGTTTTGAGCCAGTAGATATAACTGACCCCTCAAAAGGTGTTACTGATAATGTCATTTATTTTTTAAGCGAGCATTATCAAACTCCGACTGGCTTACAACTTCATGGACAAAATTCTGAGACTTGGGAGGATGTTCAAGAGTTTAGATCGCTAATATATCAGTATGCTATCGCTATTGCTTTTCCAGGAGAAGTCATAGCTAAGATGAATCGTTAGGAAATTAAAATAATCTTTCACGGTCACTCAATTGGCCGTGAGAAAATAAAACCACTTCAGGAACTATTTAAATACATTATAATACATATCAATTGGAGGATTGATGAGTATTCAAAAAACTATTACACCCATAAATAATACTGTTTATCTAGAGAGAGAATTAGCCTCTGATATTCAAATAAATTCAGTTATAGAAAAAGGATCAACCGGTTTTAAAATTTGGAAAAAAACTTCAATTGACGATCGAATTAGCATTGTAAATAAATTCATTGATAACTTAATTGATCTTAAAGATGAAATATCCAAAGAAATTTGTTGGCAGATAGGCAGACCTATATCTCAATGTGCAGGTGAACTTAGAGGTTTTGAGGAGCGTTCAAGACATATGGTAAACATTGCAAAAGAGTCTTTGCAAAATCTTCCTGCAACTCAAAATGATGAATTTGACAATTACATCTACAAATCTCCTCTTGGAATAATATTTGTTATGGCTCCGTGGAACTACCCAATCATCACCGCAACAAATACAATTATTCCTGCACTAATTTCAGGCAATAGTCTAATTTTGAAACACTCATCCCAAACACCTAGATGTGCAGAATTAATTTTTAATGCTTTTGAAAATACTGGAATTCCTGAAGGTGTTTTTCAATTTATTCATACAGATCATAAAGCATGTGAAAAAATAATTTCAGACACTAGAGTTGCTCATGTTGTTTTTACAGGCTCTGTTAGAGGAGGGCAGGAGGTAAAAAAATACATAGGTACACGATTTATTAACGCAGGTCTTGAATTAGGAGGAAAAGATCCTGCCTATGTCAGGGCAGATGCAGATATAAATCATGCTATTGAAAATCTTGCAGATGGGGCTCTATTTAATTCCGGTCAGTCTTGTTGTGGAATTGAAAGAATATATGTTGATAAAAAAATTTATAAAGAATTTATAGATGGATTTAAAAGTATTACTGAAAATTATAATTTGAATGATCCTTCAAAATCAGACACAAACTTAGGCCCGGTGGTAAGGCAATCAGCAGCTGATTTTATCAGAGCACAAATGAAAGAAGCAGAGAGCCAAGGAGCAAAACGTCTTGTAGATGAGAGTAAATTTATAATATCTAAAGAGGATAATTGTTATGTTTGCCCCCAAGTTATGGTTGATGTAAATCATCATATGAGATTCATGATGGAGGAGACCTTTGGCCCTGCTGTTGGAATAATGCCCGTTAATGATGAAGAGGAAGCAAAAAATTTGATGAATGATAGCCCATACGGTTTAACAGCATCTGTCTGGACAAAAGATACTGAATTTGCCAAAGATTTTGGTAAATCAATTGAAACAGGAACTTTTTTTATGAATAGGTGTGATTATTTAGATCCTGCACTCGCATGGACGGGTGTAAAAGATACAGGTATTGGCTGCTCATTGTCTACACTCGCTTTTGATCAATTCACAAGACCTCAAAGTTTCCATATTAGAAAGGTTATTTAAAAACTACAAAAATGAATAGTATGAATTGGAACTACCCTACAACAGTTTGGTTTGGAGAAAATCGATCTAAGGAAATTCAAAATGCATGTGAACATCTCAAAATAAACAACCCTCTTATCGTCACTGATCCAGGCCTACTTAAAACTTCAATAATTGAACAAATTAACTCAGATTTAAAACAAAAAACAAACATCTATTCTAAAGTACAAGGTAACCCTACTGGTTCCAATGTGATTGATGGTGTTAAAATTTTTAATGAGGGTAATCATGATGGCGTCATAGCTATTGGTGGAGGTTCTGGTATGGACACCGGAAAAGGGATTGCTTTTATGGCTCACCAGACACGCCCTCTATGGGATTTTGAAGATATAGGTGATTGGTGGACAAGAGCTGACTCAAAAGTAATTAAACCTATTATAGCAGTGCCAACAACAGCAGGTACAGGTTCAGAAGTAGGAAGAGCCTCAGTATTTCTTAATGAGGAAAACTCAAAGAAGAAAATTATATTTCATCCTAAAATGCTTCCTGAAATAGCTATTTTAGACCCAGTTCTAACTGTCAATTTACCAAAAAATATTACTGCAGGCACAGGGATGGATGCTTTAGCTCATTGTATTGAAGCATACTCCTCTCCTTTTTATCACCCTATGGCAGAAGGAACAGCTTTAGAGGGTCTAAGGTTGGTCAAAGAAAACATTCAAGAGGTTTATCATAACGGAAACAACATTGAAGCAAGAGCTCATATGTTAGTTGCATCGATGATGGGTGCAGCTGCGTTTCAAAAAGGCTTAGGAGCTATTCACTCGATTACTCATCCAGTTAACTCTTTATATAATACCCATCATGGAACCACAAATGGAACAGTTATGCCTTTTGTATTGAACTACAACCGCAGCACAATTGAAGAAAAATTTATAAGATTGGCAAACTTTCTAGATATTAAAAATGGTTTTGAAGGTATTGTTGATTGGATTATTGAATTAAAAAAAGAAATGCAGATACCTGAAACCCTTAAAGATATGGGTGTAAACAACGGGGATGAGGTTAAATTAGCACCATTAGCTCAAGAAGATCCAAGCACAGGAGCTAACCCACTTGAGATGAGTGAGGAAAAATTTAAAGAACTCATTTCAAATTGTATTACAGGAAAATATTAAATCTTTATAAATTGTTGATGAGCTTTTTTTGATATAGAAGCCACCACGTCACCATTTGATTTGAAATTTAAAGGATTACCTTTCCAATCACTTATTATTCCTCCACTTTCTTCAACAATATTAATTAAAGGAATATAGTCATAAGGTTTTAAAAAAGACTCTACTACTAACGGTATTCTTTTTTCAGCTAAGAGTCCATATTGTACACAGTCACCACCAAAAGATGCATATTTAGTTTTTTTTATCAAAGTATTATATTTTTTATTTTTGCTATTTGATTTGAAAGCGGTCATACCAGAGGTGCTAAAATAAAGTTGCGATAATGGTAAATTGTTTGAAGATTTATTTATTTTTTTTCCATTACAATAGGCACCGTTATCTCTTATTCCAATCCAGGTTTTTTTAATTTCAGGACAGTTAATTATTCCAATAACAGGTGTGTAATCTATACATAAAGAAATTAATGTCCCAAAATTATTATTACCATTAATGAAATTTTTAGTGCCATCTATTGGGTCAATTACCCATAAGAATGGAGAGTTATTTGTTTTATTTTTATATTCCTCTCCAAATATTCCATGATTAGGAAATCTTTTATTAATCATTGAGCGTAATTTTCTCTCAATTGCCATATCTATTTTGGTAACTGGTGATTTATCTGATTTAAAATTTATTTTAATACGATTAGAAGGTGTCTTTTTCAAAATCTCCTCTGAGGTATTTGAAAGTTTTTTTGCAAAACTTAAATATGAAGATATATCACTGAGCTTTAAGGACATTTAAAAAATATATAGAAAAAAAGCACTACTACTAATTATTTTTAATTTATGTTATTTGTGAGTTTTTTAAAAATTATATCAAAATTTTCAGATGTTTGAGCACCATTGATAACTATTTGTTTGTTCACTATAAAGGTTGGTACACTATTAATACCCATTTTTCTTGCTTCTATTTCTTCATTAGCTAAAGGCTCAATATTTTCTTGATCTGATAAATAAGTCTTAAAATCCTCAGCATTAATTTGATGTTTAATCGCAATATCCAGCAATATATTAGGATCACCTATATCTTCACCATTTAAAAAATAAGACTCAAATAAACTATCTAAGACATTTTCTTGAATACCTTGTTTATATGCTAAAGCTAATAACCTATGGGAATTAAATGAATTTGGAGTTGTTAGAATAGAATCAAAGTTAAAATTAATCCCCTCCACAAGCCCTTCATCATAGATATTGTCATAGATTGTTTTTGCTGCATCGGCACTACCAAATTTTGAAATTAAATACTCCTGTCTATCCATACCATCTGGTGGCGTCCCAGGATTTAACTGAAAAGGTCTCCATGTTTGCTTGAACTCTAAATTTTTATTATCATTGATAGCTTTTTCTAATCGTTTCTTACCAATGTAACACCAAGGACAAACTGTGTCTGAAAATATATCAAGCTCGATCATAGATTTATTTAAATATTCATGTCATAAAAAATTAAAAAATAATAGCAATTAAATTTCATTTTTATTAAGAAAACAAAGTAACAATGAAATTAAAAATCTGTTAAAATCAAATCAGGAGATTCATATGTTAGAAAATTTTAATGGTATATTTTACTTAGCAATATTTTTAATTATTTTGGCCATGAACGCTTTTTATGCTTACAATTGTTTGTTTAACACTAAAAACTTCATAAGCAAATATGGTGTTGATGTGACAGCTGCCTTTTTTGCAAGATTTGCTGGGGCAGTAATTTTAGGAGCTGTGTTAATGCAATTGTATATTTTGTTTAGAGGAACTGCTGCGACATGGGCATTTTTTAATTTTATGTTTATTATCATGACTATAATAGCTATAGCAGCTTATTATACGGGCGAAGTCGATAAATTAGGCAGAACAGATCAATATTCAAGAGAGGGATATCTATCTACTGGTGGACTTGCAATTGGATGGGCTATTCTTTGCTTTGGACTGGCAGATAAAATTTATATTTAGCGATTTCTGATAAAGTATATAAATATTAAAGACGTTAAATACATAATAACGCTATAAGTAGCCGCTGGAATAATGTAAAGACCGCCTCCAAAAACACTTGTGCCAACAAAAATAGCTAGAGTTCCATTTTGAAGACCACACTCTAAAGAAATAGCTTTTTGTTGGGAGGCGCCAGTACCAAATATCTTTGCCCAATAAAAAGCAATGATCATCATTAATAAGTTTAGAACAAGAACTACTAGTCCAGTTTGAGCAAAATACACTACTAAATTTTCTCTTTCAGCCAAAATAGCCCCAATTAAAACTAAAACAAACAAAGCCGTTGAAAGAATTTTAGCGAATTTCTCTATTCTTTTTGTTAAATAGGATAAGCTTGCTCGAAAAGTCATTCCAATTAAAACAGGCAATGTCACTATCAAAAACATACTAATAGCAATTCCAGTTAAGGAGACTGAACCTAAAGAATTATCAGATATTAATCCCATTGAAAAACCCAAAACTAAAGGAACAGATATAACACTTAAAAGACTCATAATTGCAGTCAAAGATATAGACAAAGCAACATCACCTTTTGCAAAAGATGTAAGAATATTTGAAGTTACACCTCCTGGTGCTGCAGCAATCAGTATTAACCCTATTGCTAATTCAGGTTGAAGTGGCCAAACAAAAACAATTATTAAAGCGACTATTGGGAGAAAAATTAATTGGCTAATTAGTCCTATAATAAAATTCTTAGGTGTCTTCACCACTCTTTCAAAATCAGAAAAGGTTAAACCTAATCCTAAAGTGAACATTATAAAAGCTAAAGCTAAGGGAAGAATTACATCAGTTATGAAATTCATGGATAAATAGTATCAAATACCTCAAATTATCATATCTCATAACCAAGGCTTTTTTCTTCATAATCCACAAGCTCTTCTGGATATCCCTCAGCTCTAAATTTAATATTGTGCTTATTTTCAAGCCTTTTAACTACCATAGAGGACCAAGCACGATCACCAAAAGTTTTTCTTGCATCTTTGATAATGTCAAAAACAATAGGAGAAATTTCTAATTCTACTCCAAGTTTAGTTGCAAGGCTTTGAAATAGCCCCACATCTTTCTCTACTAAGTCCATAGTAAAATTTATATTATAAGATCCGTTTAATATAACTTGACTCTCAGTTTCATGGACAAATGAGTTACCTGATGAAGCCGCAATGCCTTTAAATGTTTTAGCTAAATCTAAATTTGATTTACTAGCTATAGTCCAAGCCTCACCTAATGCTACCAAGTGAACTGTAGCCAAATAATTAGTAATAACCTTCAATACTGAAGCACTTCCAAATTCACCGGTATACAAAATTTTTCTTCCTAGACACCTTAAAACAGGCATAGCTCTATCAAATCCTTCTCTACTTCCTCCAACGAAAATAGAAATATTTCCAGTTGCAGCTCTATGACAACCTCCACTTACAGGTGCCTCTAAGGCTGTTGCATTTTTTTGTTGAATTAATGAAGCATGTCTTTTTAACTGACTATCTTCAGTTGTGCTCATTTCAATCCAAATTTGATTTTTTTGTATTGTGTCTATAATACCCCCTTTAGACTCTAAAACTTCTGCACATATTTTAGGGGAAGGAAGGCAAGTTATTAAAATATCTGCGCTGATTACTAGATCTTGTATTGATTTAGCTGTGTCAGCACCTTTTAATTTAAACTTATCCATCAATTCATTATTTTTATCTAAAACTTTAATTTGAAAATTATTTTCTAGAAGATTATTTGCAAGTTTTCCTCCTACATTACCCAATCCAATAAAGCCTATTCTCATTCTTGCCCCCTTTAATATTATAAAAATATTATTACTTTATTTTTCAATGTTAATATTTAATAATTTTTATAATATCAACTAATGTCAATATACCTTAGAACAGAAAAAATCATCCCAGATTGGACAGATTACAATGGCCATATGAATTTAGCCTTTTATATTCATCTATTTGATCAAGGCTGGGATGTACTACTGGACAAATTTCAAATGGGAGGAGAGTCAGCAAAAACAGAACAAAGATCAACATTTGCTGTAGAGTCTCATACTAAATATATTCAAGAAGTTAAAGAGGGCGATGAGGTTGATATAAATTTATTATTTTTAGATCGTGACAAGAAGAGATTTGTTTATCAACTAGAAATTGTTAGTAAGAGTGGAAATTTTAGAGCTGCTACTTCAGAAGTATGCTCTCTTTACGTGGATCTAAGTATCCGCAAAGTTATTGAAATGGAAGATCACAAGTTAAAGTTAGTTGATGACTTTATATCAAATAACAAAAATCAATTTTCACCAATAGAATTTTACCTTTTAGATAAATTAAAAAAATAATGAAAGTTGCTATTATCGGCTCTGGAATAGTAGGCCTAACACTTGCGCATACTTTGACTGAAAAAAATATAGAAGTAACTATTTTTGAAAAAGAAAAAGACTCACTATCTCATGGAACTGGAAGAAATAGTGGTGTCATTCATTCAGGAATTTACTATCAACCTAATACTTTAAGATCAAATCTTTGTATTAAAGGGGCAAAATTAATGAAAAAATTTATTGTTGATAATAATCTTTATATAAATAATTGTGGAAAATTATTACTCCCCAAAACAAAAAATGATATTGAAACCTTGAAATTATTATATGAAAGATCAAAAGAAGTGGGGGTCGAAGCTCAGAAATTAAATAGTATAGAAGAAATTATAAGAATAGAACCAAATTGTAATCCTTTATACAATGATGCTCTTTTCATAAAAGATACTGCAATAGCAGATCCAAAAGAAGTATCAATTAAATTAATTGAGATTTTAAAAAAAAGAAATGTGATTATAAAATATGGCTTTAAAGTTGATGAAATATCATCAGAAAATACTTCTATCACCACAAAAGGTAATATTAATAAATTTGATTTTATTATTAATTCTGCAGGCTTGCACGCTGACCATTTAGCTAAAAAGGCAAAATTAAAAACTGATCACACATCTCTCCCTTTCAAGGGAAAATATTGGAAAATTAACTTTAGTGATAAAAATGAAATTCCTAGTAGATTAATATATCCAGTACCTAATCTAGATTATCCTTTTTTGGGAATTCATACCGTATATGACAAAGCTGGGAATTTTTATTTAGGTCCTAGTAATACACCAATATTTGGAAGAGAGGCTTATAAGCCCTTTTATAAATTTAATTTGTTAGAGTTTTTAAATTTAAGTTATAAATTTATTTTAAAAATATTTTTTAATGAAAATAACTTAAGAAATTTAGCATTAAGTGAGTTCAAAAATTTATTTTTGTTTAATGTTAGGAAATCATCTAATGTTTATTTTAAACATAATCCCTCTAATATTGAATTGAGTAGTAAAGTAGGTATCAGATCTCAAATATTTGATAAAAAAAGTAAAAAACTACTTAATGATTTTGTAGTTATTAAGCAAAATAATATTATACATATTCTAAATGCCATTTCTCCAGCATGGACATCATCATTTGCAATGGCAGATTTTATATGTGAGAAATATAACTTTAAATAGAATTTAATTATGAAAGCTCCTAATTTTAAATTACCCGGTACTTCAGGAACATTTCACCTACGCGATCACCTTGGGAAAAATATAATTTTATATTTTTACCCTAGAGATAATACATCTGGATGCTCTCTAGAGGCCAATGATTTCAATAATTCTCTCAAAATCATAAATAATCTCAACGCAATAGTTGTGGGTGTTTCTAAAGATTCAATTGAAAGTCATCAAAAATTTATTGAAAAAAATAATCTAAGATTTGATTTATTATCTGATGAAAAAACAACAGTTCTCAAAAAATACAAAGCTTGGGGGCTAAAAAAATTTTTGGGTAAGGAATATTATGGAATAATTAGATCAACAGTACTAATAGATAAAAAAGGTAATATTATTAAGACTTGGAGTAACGTTAGAGTAAAAGATCACGTTAAAAATGTAATTGAAGAGTTATCAAGTATTTAATACCAAATAAAACTTATTCACAAATTATAAACAGAAAAATGTAAATAATTAATTTTTATAATTGTAAAAAAAAATTAATTAAATTATCATTAAAAATGTAGAGGGTAGGAAACTTCCCAAAACGAGGAAAAGGACCAAAGAAGTAGAGGCCGCGAAGAGGGAAACCAAAACGAGGTCGAGACATCAGAGGTCCTTTTCTATTTTAAACTTAAATAATTATCTCATTACAAAAGGATCAGTCATTGGATCATCAGATATGTTAATCCAAGTGGTTTTAGTTCTAGTGTAATCTAAAATGGATTGCTTTCCAGCCTCTCTTGCATAGCCAGATTGATTAAAACCTCCAAAAGGTGCAATAGGTGAAATAGCTCGATATGTATTTATCCAACAAATTCCTGCTTGAATTTGTCTTGATACCCTATGTGCTTTAGCTAAATTTTTTGTAAAAATTCCTGACCCAAGACCATATTTTGAGCTATTTGCAATATTGATTGCTTCTTCCTCATTCTCAAACTCTATTATTGAGATCACTGGCCCAAACATTTCAATTTTAATTGTTTCAATTTGATTATTTGGACAATGTATCAAAGTTGGCTCAAAGTAATTACCCTCTCCTCTAACTTTATTTCCACCAAAGATAATTTTTCCTCCTTGCTGAATAGATTTTTTAAGTGTTTTTTCAATTTTTTGAATTTGTTTTTTTGTGCAAAGAGGCCCCAGATTACTGTTTGAATTTTCGGGATCTCCTACAATAATTGACTCAGATTTTTGGCTTATTAAATCAATTATCTTTTTTAATATTTTTTTGTCTACTATTACTCTACTACCAGCTACACAAGACTGTCCGGAGGCACCAAAGTTTCCTGCAATTATTCCATTTGCTGCACTCTCAAGGTCAGCATCATCAAAAATAATCATGGGAGATTTTCCACCGAGCTCTAAATTAGTTGCAGCAAAATTATTTGAAGAATTTTGTATAATTTTTTTAGCTGTATCAGTTCCTCCAGTAAAAGCTATTCTATCAATATCGGGGTGTGAGGTTAAAGGTGCTGAACAATTCTCCGCATCACCAGTTACTATCGAGACAACTCCTTTTGGGAAGCCAGCTTCATGAATTAATTTTGATAATTCAAACATCGCACATGGGGCCATTTCTGATGCTTTTATTATAACACTACATCCTGCAGCTAGTGCGGGTGCTAATTTTGTAGCTGTTAGAAACATTTGAGCGTTCCAAGGAACAACGGCAGCCACTACACCAATTGGATAGTGTGTTGTGTAAACATGCATATCTTTTTTATCAATGGGTAGAGTAGAGCCCTCAATCTTATCTGCTAATCCTGCAAAATATCTATAATAGTCAGAGACATATTTAGTTTGAGTAACTGTTTCAGCTAATAATTTTCCACTATCCTTTGTTTCTATCTTTCCAATTTTATCTGCATTTTTTTCAATTAAATCGGCAAGTTTAAACAATAATTTTCCTCTTTCAGTGGCGTTTAACGAACCCCAAGCTCTAGAAGCTAGAGCATTTTTTGCATAACCTACAGCATCATCTATATCTTCTTTGCTAGCACAATCAAAACTGGCCCACGGTTTATTATTATGGGGATTTTCTGAGTGCATTATTTGACTTTTGGAACCAGATTGCCATTCCCCATTAATATAAAGTTGATAGTGGTTATTTAATTTTTCCATTATTGAAACCGAGGCATTACATCAGAGATAAATCTATCTAAAAAAACTTTTTTATCATCTATACTTAAGTGAGAGTCAATCCAAATAGAGTACTCATCAAAGCCTAAATCTTCATATCGTTTAATATTATCAATTACTTCATTTAAGGTTCCAATATTTTGATTTTTTTTCATCTCATTTGGCGAACACATTTCATTATTATCAAATTCCTCTTGAGTAAGAGGGTCCATAGTTCCTTGAATAACTGATCGATTGTTTTTAAACCAAGCACCAAAGTTATTATAAAATTTTGATACAGCGACAGCACCTTTTTGTATGTCATCATCATTGCCACCTATATAGCAGTGATTGAGAACCATAGATAATGGTTTTGGTTTATCGGAATATTTGGCGCATATATCATCAAATATATTTTTTAATCTTTCAATTTCATTAAAGCCTTTCCATAGTGGTGTTACTTGAACATCCCAATCATTAGCTATAGCAAATTCATGGCTATTAGGGTCTCTGGCTGCTATCCATATTGGGGGTCCATTGTCTTGTAAAGGTTTGGGAATAGAAGTTGTGCTTGGAAATTGAAAATATTTTCCATCATGAGTATAGTCACCCTTCCACAATTTTTGAAGAGTTGGAACTATTTCTCTCATGCGTAAACCAGCCTCCATAGCGTCCATTCCAGGTATAATTCTATCGTATTCATACAAGTAAGCCCCTCTTGCAAGACCTAATTCTAATCTGCCGTTAGACAAGACGTCAGTAATAGCTGCTTCGCCAGCTAATTTAATTGGATGCCAAAAAGGAACGATCAATGTTCCTGTTCCCAATTTTATATTTTTTGTATATCGGCAAAGATCTGCAATCGTAATAAAGGGATTTGGAGCAATCGCATAGTTCATCGCATGATGCTCACCAGTCCAGATTGCTCTCATATCACTTTGATCCGCCATTTGGCATAGACTAATGAAATCCTCATATAATTGAGTATATGATTGATCAGCATTATCTCTGATCATATGAACGAATAAGGAAAATTTCATAATTTATTTAACCTGTTAATACTCTAAACCCTTAATAAATTGATTTAAATGAAAATTAAATTGATTGAAATGAGTTAAAAATAACGCATGTTTTGCATTTTTTATAATCAATACTTTACTGTTATGAAATCTAGCTAATTTTTTTGACATCAAAGGACAGGAATTTTGATCTTTTTCACCTGTAATGAACATCATTGGACACTTAATTTTCTTAATTACCTCATTGGTGTTTCCTTTAAGTTCTGAAAAAGTTTTATAACCAATCGAGTACCCTTTATAATTAAATGATTTTTTATTATTTTTAATTAAACGTTCAACAAATTTATAATTATCAAGAGCAATTTTAGTTTTAGATGAACCAAACCATCTTTTAAGAGGTTCCCTGGCAATATTTTTTTTATCAGTATTCAATTCTAATTCTTTAGATCTAACACGAACTTTTTTTAATGCTAATTTTGATCTATTAAAAATCGGTGATACAGCAATACCAGATTTTAATAGTTTTGGATTTTGACCTGCTATTTGTATAGTTATTAATGCTCCCAAAGAGTGCCCAATTAAAATGGGTTTAATAATTTTTTTATCTTTAATAAAATTTATTATTTTATTGCTGTAGTTTTTTAATTGAGGTTTTGCTTGTGATAAAAGATCACTTTTGCCATGTCCGGGTAGATCTAAAGCATAAACAGTATAATTTTTCTTTAAAAAAGAAATTTGTTTGTACCAACATTCTGCACTGAGTCCAAGACCATGAATTAAAATAATCGGATCTCCTTTGCCAGATTTATGAAAAGCAATACCGTTTTGAGATTTATTTTTTTGCAGGATCATCGATATCATTACCAAGTTCTTTTAAATCTTGATATCGATCTCCAATTCTATGATGGGGTCTCCCACCGTCAGCTCCACCCAAAGCAATAACAATTTCGTTCGCAGCTGGGCTATCTGAAATAGCAAATTGTATTGTGTGATAATGAGATCTTTTGCCAGGATCGTGTTTGTCCATTAAGGGTATCATTATAGGGGCATTAGCTGGCCCTCTGGTATTTGTAAAAATTAGATAAGTTTTTGCATCAACTGCATTTCGAAAAAAGTTTCCAAATCTAAGTGTATGAGTAAACGCAGAACCATGCTCAATTTCCCCCTCAGTTCCCACTACTGCAGCCTTACCGTAGGCTTCAACGTGATTGGGGCCTCCAGCAATTTTAAGTATTCTCTCTGATAATTCTTGTCCTAGAATGGGTGCAAATGATTGAATTTCTGATTTTAAATCATCAATATATTTACCAGACCAAGGATTTGTTATGACAGCTGCAACAGCAAATATATGCAGAGGTTTATCAGCTTTTTTAAAACCTTCTATATGTACTAATTCAGAGTAGTTTACAAACTTTCTAATTTCTAAACCCATAATTACATTTAATACTAATTTATTAGCAATTATACAAAAAACTATATTTGAATATATTGTAAGTTAGATCTTATTTGAACTAATGATTGATTTGAGGTTATTATTAAAATCTTTGAAATTCTCTAATCTTTCCACAAGCTCTTTCCAAAAAAATTTTTCATTTTGCAGTTGTGTATTTAATTTCGTTTTACAAAAAAGATGAGTATCCATTAATCTTTTCGATCCAGAGCTGACATAGTCACCTCCATTAAAACATCCATCAATTAAAAATATAAGCCCAGTCAAAAGTTCAGGATACCTCGATAGAAAGGATGATGTAAATGGCCATAACCTATGTTTTAATTTATCAAAACCTAATTCATGCTCATTGGCGTAATAACTAAATAACAATATCCTCTCCAAATTTCCAATCTCTTTTCCAACTTTAGACATCTCGATACTTTTTGTAGCGAAAGCATGTTTGTCATGTCTCATAATTAAATCTTTTCCATGACAGTGACTTAAATATGCATTTTCTTTTATAGTGGAAATACCAAAAGCTTGATCCTCTGCCCTATTTATAAAACTAGGGGTAAAGGGTACCCATTTTTTTAAACTATCTAAAGTTATCCCAGTTGTACCACCGGTTACATGGACTCTTTGAATATCATCTGAGCGGTACATTAACTCAATTTCGGTAGAAATTGACTGAGGCCACTCTGGACAAAAAATTTTCTTTGAAGAAAGCTTAGAAAATAAATCATTATTTACAGGTCTTTTTACATCAGGTGTAAACAAACCTTGAGAGATATCTTTTTTGTTTACCAAAGCACCTGCTAATAAGCCAAGATCAACATTGTATCCATCTTGATCAGTAGCTGTACCACCCCAATATTTTTGGTTTTTAAAAATCTCAAAAACTGAAAATCCTGTTGTTTCTAAAAGAACCTCTTGATCAAAAATTTGGTCTAGATCTATTTTATAGCTATAACTCATCTTTGAGTCCACAAATTTGTTCCAGAGCAATAATATGTATTTTAAAAAAGTAAAATGCCTTCCATAATTTCCATTAACGCCCATAATGTTATTAGTCGGATCTTTATCAGGGAATACTAATGAAGTAATTTTGTTACAGGTATCTTCATCATATAAAAATAGATCGATATACTTTAATTTTAAATGTTTTTTTATTATGGATTTGATGTATTTAAGTGCAATTTTTTCTAATCCTTGATGAGTGACAGAGACTGATAAAACAAGAGTAATTTTATCTGATTTATCAATATTATTTCTTTGAACCTCAAAAGCTAATGCGTTATCAAGATTTTCTAATCCGTATATAATTTCATTTTCATCTTTTGATGCATCTAATGGGATAGGGTGATCATACCAAAAACTTTGATTAAGATTTTTATATTCTTGTACTTCATCTTTGATTTCTTTAGGAATATTTGGCGAAGAAAAATCTGAAGGAGTAGTTATTAGAACATTACTTGAAAATAAAATTTCTTTAGATGGATTTGTTAATAAATTATTACTCTCTTTAATATTATTTAATTTTCTCTTCTCTAATAATTTCTTTGATAATACATTTGGATCTTCAGATGCCTCAATTGCCTCTGGACAAAATAAATCCCAAATATGACAACTTGATTGAGTTTCGATTTTGCTTTTAATGACTTCTTCATCTATTTTAAAAAATGTCTCTAATACATTCAAAGTTGAACTATTACTTTCAGACTCTAAAATTAATTTTGATTTTTGATTATCTGGATGATCACTATAAAATTGCATTATAAAGGCTCTAAAAAGTTTTGATAAATTATCATTTGATTTTTCAAGAGATAAATCAGATAAATCATTTTCTAAAATAAGATTATTAAGTATTTTTTTTAAAATATTATATTTATGCATTTAAAAGTTTATTCTTTGGATCCGCCGAGAAGAATTGAAATTCCGACCTCACCCTTACCAATAGAGTACTTTCTTATCATAATGAACAAAAAACGACAAAAACTTGTTCTTTTAGGTAATGCTAAACAAAGGTTTACAGTTAAAAACATAAAAAAGCGTGTATTTTCTGTACACATTGTTTAGTTAGGGTTAATTTTATAAAATTAGCTTAATAATTTATTAAATTCAAAGTTGTTAGCAAAAGATTTGAAAAAAAATATTATTTTGTTACTTTATAACAAAAATTAATATGAATAAGTTTGTTTTTTTATTCTTTTTCATACCTACCCTGAGCTGGGGACTAACCTTCAGTGATGGTAAACAAGTAGACGGGTCTCAATCCAACTCTTCCCCAACATCGTCAGAAATACAAACAATCGATAGTAAAAAACAATCATTTAAGCCCTTTGATTGTAAAAAACTTAAAACAGAATTTCTAAGAATTAATAAAAGAAATGACTGTTTAATTATTCAGGAACTCAGCAACGAATATGAGGTAAAGTCACATGACTTTGATACTAACACCTGGAACAGGTCTTTACTCTTAAGGTACATAAACAATAAAGATGGTGAAAAAATTGTAGCTCATACTTGGAACAATGTTGTAGCGTGGGGCGATAACTCAAAAAAACAACCTTTTTCACATTTGGTAGTCATAGACATAGCGAATATCAGTGAAATTTTTAGTAATAATTTAAACCAAATAACTTCTAGCCATTATGATCTTCCTCTTACAGCAAGAAGGCTTGACACAATTGATACAGATAATGATGGAGATAAGGAAATAGTATATTTGTCAAATAGAGAAGATGGTAGAAGTAGAGATAGTAGCTGGAAAGATTTCAACTACATATTCGATTTAAATGATAATAGTCTCTCTAAATTTGGCTCTTCACATTTTTCTCACGATCTTATGTATGCCGATTTTAATAATGACGGATTTTTTGAAATAATTGATTATTTTTATGATCCAGGTCCACAGATTGAGGTTTGTGACTTAAAGACAAAAAAATGTACAAAGTCTAAAAATGCTAATCAATTTATTGATATTGGTTTTAATCATATACTCCCATCAAAAGATGGAGCGATTATGTTTGGTGGATGTCCAAATTTAGGTGATACAACATTTTGCTGGTCAAAAATAAATTACAAAAATAATAAGCTTACATTTAATAAATTAGATAATTATGAACTTAAATCTAAACCAAATGATCGAGCTAAGTTTTTAATTTGGACTGGAGATGTCCAAAAAAAACCTGGTTATTGGGTAGAGGGTACCAATAAAAAAGAATTTAAACAAGCTGACAGGGCATGGATTTCTTCAACAATTGATTTTAACAAAGATGGTTTTGTAGATAGCATTGGTTTAGAAAAAGAAGTCGTCTGTAAAAGAAATGATATAACAAAACCATTTAGTCGAAGTGGAGGTGACTGTAAAGATGAGGCATTTTTATATATCTTTAAAAATATTGGAGATAATAACTTTGAAAAACATCAAATCATACCAACTTCAATCAATGATTCATTCAGAATAGAAAAAGCAGATATAAACAAAGATGGAACTATTGACCTATACGGATTCAAACAGGGTTATTATAATCCATGGAATGCTTGCAACGTTCCACAGTTAAAGTCCATATATTTAAACCAAAAAAATGAATATTTTGAACATGCAACAAATAAATTCGTTAAAGAAAATTTTGGTCTTTATGGCTGTGAAAGAATGTCAAATTTTTTTGAAAAAAACGGTCTATATTATAGGCTTTTCATAACAATGCCTTATGGAGAGTCTGAAGTAGCTTATCTTGGCATAGAAAATTACACTGGTAAATTAACTGAGAGTGAGAGTGAGGTTGTAAATACAGACCAACTCGATGCACTGGAAGATCTTTTGGAGTAATTAATATTTATCTAATTAGTTGATTAAGTTTGTTGTCCTATTTTTATTTTTACCTAATTTAAGCTGGGGACTGACTTTTAGTAATGGTGAACAGCTTTCAGAAAAAAAAGTATTAGGATCGATAACTAAAAATTTTAATCAAAATGAACCATTTTGTCTTCCCGAGGATATTTCCTCTGGATTAGGATGTAAATGGAGTATCAGTGAAGGAACATTAGGAACAGAACATCAAATTCAAATTGTTTCTTCTGACGAAGGACACCCAGTCAGAGATGGGAAATTAAGCATCAGGTTTGAAGTGAGACCTGGTGAGTGCGCAGGATCTGACGAAAATCCAAATAAAGTTGGTTGGGAAAATCAACCAGCAAATGATTGCACAAGAACTAATGGTAAATCTGAAAGGGCAGAACTATCAGGAAGACAGTCTTGGGGCAGTGGAGAATACTGGTACTCTTTTTCAATTTATGCACCTAAAGACTTCAAAGCCATCTCTCCTTCAAGTTTGAAAATGTTCCAATTTCATACAGACAATAAAGATAAGAATGGTATCTTAAAATACCCTCAAAAATTTCATTTTGAAGCAAAAGAAGCTAATTACATACCCTTTAATAATGTAAAAGGCACGAATTGTAAATGCGACGGACCAAATGATAATGTATCAAAAGTTGCAATTACAAAGGCTGAAATGATTGGAAGATGGAACGATATCTTAATGAATTTTAAATGGTCTCATAAAGAGGATGGTTTTTATAAAGTATGGGCAAATGGAATCTTAAAATATGAATATTATGGTCCAACCCTTTGGGAAGCAGGTGATAAAGCTTATATTAAATTTGGAATTTATAGAAATTGGTTAGAGTACATCTGGGCAATTGGTTCAGATGGAGGAACCACAATTATCTATTTTGATGAGATAAGAATTGGCAAAACAGAAGATGAAGTTACCTCAAATCTTAGCAAGTTGGCTCAGCAAGAATATTTCTATAAAAAAAGCGAAATTGAAATTATTGAAGAGGAAATAGCTAAGCTAAAAAAAGAGGTTGTTGCAAATTATGATATCGAAAAATCAAGAAAAATTAACAAATTAAAGAAGAAATTAAGAAAACTTGAATATAAGAAAACTAAGGAAAATTAATTAAATTGGTGCCGCCGAGAAGAATTGAACTTCCGACCCCACCCTTACCAAGGGTGTGCTCTACCACTGAGCTACGGCGGCATAGTTAAAAAACAATATATTTATATAGCTTTTTAACAACTTACAATTTATTTAAAAAAAATTATCCACTTTTATGCGGTTTTTCTTAGAAGTCCTGAACCAATGTTTATCATTACTTATCCAGCCTCTTAATTGACTCTATGAATTTGTAATAGCCTTTATTTTGTTTAATAAAATTCTTTTCATATCTGCGTAGGTCATCTTTAATTTGTTTTTTAAGTTCAGTTTTTGTTGAAATTAATCTTAATAATTTATTTTGAGCTCTATAAATTCTAAAGGCTTCCTTCCAATATTTTCTTTCAGGTCCTTTAAATTCATTCCAATGAGGCATGAATTTTTTCTCATTCTCGTGCCATTGTTTATTAATTTCATTAAATTTATCTATGATAGATAAGCCTCTTCTTGCATGTTTTCGAACAGGTGTTTTTTTCTTTTTAGGTTTGAATTGAATTATTTTTGTCAATTTCTTTTATTATTTTTCTTTTTCAGTTCATTAATCTCGTTTTTAAGGTCATTAATTTCATCCTTATTTTCATCTCTCTTGACTCTATAAAATTCCCAAGCTGCTCCAAAATATACAACTCCCATCCCAACATAAGCAATTGTATCAAAACCCTCAAAGTAATCGGCATTAGCAGCCCAAATTATTATCACTGTCATAAAAGCAGCAAAAGTTCTAAATAAATATTTACTCTCAAAGGACTCGTTTTTCATTTTAAATAATCAAAACTAATTATAAATTATATAACCAACAAAACAAACTACGTTGCAGTTCTATTCATTGTGTTAATTTAGTATCCATACTAACAAAAAAATTAAAGCAAAAGGTGCCAAAAAAGCTATTCCTAAGTCATCCAAGATACTATCAATAGCAAAAATCCACTTATGTTTTTTATCTATCTTTTTTACTTTCTTTTTATCTTTCTCTGCAAAATCGCTCCAAGGCCAAATATGTGTAAGTTTTGATATTTGGTAAGCAACGAATATCCCTAAAATTATTGATACTGGTGCAATGAAATCTGACTCAATATTTAACTTTGTGCATATGTAGCCTATTAATTTAGGAACTCCAGCAATAGCTGCAATACAAGCAATGACGTTGAAAGGCCAAAATACTAAAACAAACATTACAATAAATAACCTATTTATTATTCATCATATTTTATTTTTTTTTAAGTTTTCTTCTATAATTGTTTCCAGACTATTAATTAAATTTTGTTCTGTATCAATTAGTTTACATTGACCCTGATCTAATGGTCTTAATGAACCATAAGGAATTTCACCCCAAGTTAAGTCTTTTCTGTTCACACCCCAAGTTCTAGAACCAAAAAAACTTTTTATTTTTAATCTAAAATAATCGACAGACTCAATGTATCTATTATTCGAGCTTGTATAACTATTTAAGAAATACTCTCCATCAGCATTTTTAAAGTGATATGAAGTAAACAATTTAGTATTTGTATTAAGTGTTAACCCAATACTTTGTAATTCATCAAAGTTTTCATAACAAACCAAGAACTTCATATTGTTTCCCCAAGCCAAACTAGGAATTAATAAAAATAGGACAACAATTTTAATTAAATATCTCATCTTTTTTTGGTTTATAAACATAAACGTTGTCATAATACACTGTCTGTGTGTGAAGATCATCGAAATTTCCATCTATCCAATATCTCTCATGACCGTTTCTATAAATACCAAATTTAAAAAAACCTTTAGAACAACCCTTAGTTAATGTTGTTACATCATCATATTTTTTTACAAGCTCATTATTTTTATAAAGTCTAATTTTGCCCTTTTTATTTTCTGCATATCTAATGTGAATTTTCAAAAAATGCCACTGATTTAATTCATTTTCCAAATCAATTATTGGATATGCGGGTGAGGGATCAGATTTATTAGAAAAATGTAAAGCACTTTTATTCTCACTGACTATTTTTCGATCATGAAACCACCATGAAACTGCATTTGAACATCCTTTTTCTTCGTCGTCATAATGCATTTGACCGTAAATCACATTCCCATAAACTAATGACTTATAGTCTGAAGGAAAAAAAATTGCCCACTCATAAATATATTCTGTATTTTCTAACTTTTTATATCTATCTAAATATTCTTGTCTACTTCTTCCATATCTCTCATCACAGTAATTGCCACTTTTATTACATCCAGCATCAAATCTCGTAACTTTAAACTCTATACTTGTTTTACCAGCAAAGACTGGAAAACCCTCTTTTTCTCTTACAACATTTATGCCATTTACTTTTCTTCCTATTTCTTTTCCATTTTTATAAAAGATTTGATCGGGATTTACGTTAGGAACACTAATTGTGAGATTTAAACCTTTGATATTAGGTTGTGATGAGTAATTTTGATTATTTTCATCTTTTACTATTTCACTAGCGGATTGTAATTCATTACCGTCTCTATCCACAATTGAACCATCACTTTTAAATGTCAATCCCCAACTCAAGCTAGGAATTAATAACAATAGAGCTAAGAGGGTTCTCATTCTCATAATTTTAGTAAATTATTAAGTGGGTATCTAGAATAAACACTTACTAATAAATATATTTTAGAGGTTAGGGAGTGCCAGATAGACACCCCTAAATTTTATCCAATTTTGTCCAATTTAGCTTTCCTGACTATTACAGACAATTCTTATTTTTTAACGATTTGTCTAACTCCTTCCATTATTTTCCACATTAGAACATAATTACCAAGGGTGTGCTCTACCACTGAGCTACGGCGGCATATTAAAAAAGTACTATAGCTTATTAATACATATTGAAAAACATAAACAAAAGACATCCTGCAGTAAGGTATTTAAAACTTTCATAAGCTATTGTCCATTTATCGTTATTTTGGCTTATACGCCATGTAGCAAATGTAATAGCTAAACAACCAAATGAAACAAACCACATCAAATTAGGGTTTTTAGTTAACTCAATTATAGCTGACATAATTAATTTATAAGATAAAATTTATCTACTAGAAAGTTGATTATCAATACTAATCCAATCATAAATACCCAATATAATTTTTTGTTCTTTCTTATGAATGGTATACCAATAGCACTATATCTAAATAACTTATGAAGTCCCCAAATTGCTAAAGGAATTAAAAATAACCAAAATACAATTTCCCAAATCATTTCTTAGATAATAAGACTATCCTAATTTTTATATTTGAACCAAAATCCATATTTTTTGGGAGATAGTTTAAAGGTCTAGATTTGTATACCAAATTAAAATCAGATCTAGATTCCAATACATTGCCAAAATTGAGAACTTTCCATAAATCTACCCTTTGAGTAAAGATAAAAAAACCATTTCTATAAAGATAATAAGAAACTAAATCAAAAAGTATTTGATGATTTTTACAATATGTCATTGCACCAATTAAACTAACTATGTTGTATTTATTAGATATGTTAATTTTTTTTTCAAAACTCTTTTTATAAAGTCTTCTGTATTTTCCATTTTCTTCTGATAAATTTAATATCTTTTTTGAAATATCTAAGCCATCACATATGCAACTAGGGTAAGTTTTCAAATACTCTTTAACAAAAAGTCCAGTACCACATGCTAGATCTAGAAGATATCTTGGTTTCTTTTTAACAAATTTTTTTAAGATATTTACTGATTGTTTTGGAGCCTTATAATTCCAATTATACAAAGTCTGATCATAAGAATTTGACCATTTATCATAAAATATCTCAATATCTTTTGAGTTACCAATGCCTTTAAGAAGAGTATTCATATTAATGCAAAAACTAGCTAAAAAATAACCTAATTTCAAACATATTACTTTTATTGTAAATTTTAATAAAAATGATTATTAATAATCATAATGGAAAACAATAAACCTAATCCAGATTGTGGATGCTCTTGCCCATGTTGTTGCACCTGCGGTGATGGATGCTGTCAATAAATAATCTTCAAAAAAAGTATTATTCCTAAAATAAAAGCAAATACTATATCCACGTAGTTACCTTTATTGGTTGCCATTAGATAAAAAGAGAATAATGCGAGCGTAATTACAATTAAACTTGATAAGTTAGCTATGAAGGGAGACGGTTCCATTCTTATACAAATGTTTCCCAAAAATCTCTCTCCAAGATAGTTGATTTTTTGAATAATTTTTTTAAATCGCTAATTTTTTTTGAAGGATTTTCACTTCTAAGTTTATCAAGATAATAAATATTATCTTTGGCTACCTCTTGGTATTCTTTTGAAGCATACATTTCCACCCAAGATCTATACTTACTTTTTTTCCAATCTTTTATATGAGACAACTTGTATCCAATTTCTCCATAGCCTATGATGCATGGAGAAAGACAAGTTAGAATATCAAAATTATCTCCTTTTTTTCCAATTTTTAATACATAATTAGTATAATCTGAATTAGATTTTTCTACTCTTATACTATTCAATAATTTTTGTGATATTTTCCATTTTTTACAATACCCAATGTGGAGATTGATTTCATTTTTGATACCAAATATAAAATTTATATATCTTTGCATCTCTTGATAGTTTTTAGATTTAAAAGCACACAATGATAGGATTTTAAGAAATTGTTGTAGAAAAATATAGTCTTGGATTAAGTAATTCTTAAAACTTCTTGTTGGAAGTTTGTTATTAATTAATTCCCCCAAAAATCTGTGTTCCGTGTATTGGGACCACTGCTTTTTACAACTACTTTTTAATTTATAAAAAAAAGTTTTATCATTATTGTATATAGTCAAAAGTTAGTCTTCCCATTTAAAACGATCGAAAGATTTAAAAATTTCAAATATTCCTTTTTCCCATTGCTTAGATATATACTGATAATCATCATCACTGACTTCTAAAGATTGTTGATAAACAATCTTTGACATGTTGTTTTTGTAGACCACTAAATCAATAGGAGGTCCAACAGACAAGTCTGCCTTCATAGTGCTGTCCATACTTATCAATGCACATCTCGCGGCATCTCCTAGAAAAGTATCAGACTTAACAACTCTGTCTAATATTGGCTTACCATATTTTATTTCACCAATTACAAGATAAGGTTTAAAATCACTTGATTTAATAAAATTTCCTTGTGGATAAACTAAATAAAGATCAGAGTCTTGATCTTTAATATGTCCTCCTACAATAAACGTTGATCCAAGCTCTAAAGTTACTTGATTTATACCATCTGGGGAAGAGTGTTGGACAGTCAATCTTCCAATGTATTTAGCAATTTCATTGAGGTTATAAAGATTATTTAGGCTATTTCCATTGATGGGGTCTTCTAAATCTTTGTTTATTGAATTAAAAACAGCTTGAGATGTGGCTAAATTTCCTGATGTTAAAATAATAATATTTCTATCAATACCATTGTGCACATACATTTTTGAGTATGAATTGTAATTATCAAGTCCTGCATTAGTTCTTCTGTCAGATGCGAAAACCATTCCTTCATTAACCTTAATGCCAACACAATAAGTCATAAGTTAATTAAATAGCTTATTTCAAATAAATACAAACGAATATTTACATATTAGCAATCTAAACAATGCATAACCAGTAACTGTCAATTACTGTATTTTATAAATGTGTCTATAAGTTGGGATAATTACAACTCTAAAAATAGTTATGATGAGTATCTTACATCTGATAGAAAACTCAGAAAAGAAGCAAAAGTAATTTCGAAAATATTAAATAATTATACAAGTAAAGATTTAATTAAAATTG
Source organism: uncultured Alphaproteobacteria bacterium (assembly GCA_902610415.1). GTDB lineage: Bacteria > Pseudomonadota > Alphaproteobacteria > HIMB59 > HIMB59 > HIMB59. The sequence continues at coordinate 56,684 of CACLVL010000001.1, read as the reverse complement.
AAAAAAATTGTCAAAGCACTATCAGTTCCAGAGGCATTAATTTCAAAGTTTATTCTGCTGATAAAAATGCTGCAGAAGAAAAAAAATGGCCATTAGATATTATACCAAGAATAATATTAAGGTCACAATGGTTGAAAGTTAGAAAAGGGTTAATTCAAAGATGTAAGGCCTTGAATCTTTTTATCAACGATGTTTATAATGATAAAAAAATCTTTAAAGACAAGGTATTACCCTATGAATTAGTTTTTGACTCAAAAAATTATTTAAAACAATGCGAAGGTTTCAAACCTAAAAGAAAAATTTGGTCTCATATCTCTGGAATAGATTTAATAAGAAATATAGTGGGGGAGTTTTTAGTTTTAGAGGATAATTTGAGAGTCCCCTCAGGCGTATCATATATGTTAGAGAACAGAATGGTAATGGGAGAAGTCTTCCCTGAGTTGTTTACTCGCTATAGAGTTTCCTCCATCAATCAATATTGCAATAGGTTATATCATTGCATGGTAGATGCCATTCCTTATAAAAAAAATACTCCAACAATGGTTGTATTAACTCCCGGAGTTTATAATTCTGCGTATTTTGAACACTCTTTTTTAGCTCAGCAAATGGGAATTGCATTGGTCGAAGGAAAGGATTTGTATGTAGAAGATGATAAAGTTTATGTGAAGACAGTTAAAGGGGGGCTTAGAGTAGATTGCATATACAGAAGAATTGATGATACTTTTTTAGACCCTAAAACTTTCTACAAAGAGTCACTCTTGGGGGTTGCTGGCTTGTACAAATCCTATAGAAAAGGAAATGTAGGTCTAATCAATGCCCCAGGTAGTGGTGTTGCTGATGATAAAGTTATTTATTCTTATGTTCCAAAAATGATTAAATATTATTTAGATGAAGAGCCTAAACTTAATCAAGTAGAAACTTTTTTATGTAATAATAAAAAGCAAAGAGATCATGTCATAGCCAATTTGTCAAAAATGATTGTAAAACCTGCTGATGGCTCTGGTGGCTATGGAATATTAGTTGGGCCTAAAGCTACAAAATCAGAAAGGGATACATATGCCAGAAAGATTAAGCACAGCCCAAGAAACTATATAGCTCAACCTTTGGAAATTTTATCAACCACTCCTACACTTCAAGGAAGTAGTATGGAGCCTAGGCATCAAGACTTAAGGCCGTTTATATTATCTGGCAAGGAGACTTACGTGACTATGGGTGGTTTAACTCGGGTCGCTTTGAAAAAAGGTAGTACTATTGTAAATAGCTCACAGGGCGGTGGCTCAAAAGATACAATGGTTGTTGAGGACTAGTGGTTCGAAGTTTTACTTAGGTATTAATACTCTATTAGTTAAATGAATAATACCATTAGAAAACTTAATATCTGACTCAACAACTTCAGCACCATTCACATATAAAATCCCATTGGTTTTTTTAATTTCTAAATCTAGACCATTAAATGATTTTATGTTGATTGAATCTTCAACATTTTCAGTAGTGAATTCGCCTTCAACAAAATGAAAATTAATTAAACTTTGTAATTGATCTTTATTTTTTTCTTTTAGATATCCATAGTAAGTTTTTGCACTTAAAGCAGCAAAGGCATCATCTAAAGGAGCAAATAATGTCATATTATCATAATCTAATAAATTATTTGAAAGTTGAGAAGCAATTATAAGTTCATTTAATTTTTGTAATCTTTCATTCTCAGATATTGAGTCAATGATATTTCTTTCGCTGGCATGTAAAAATGAGAATAAAAATAATAAAGATATTGAAAAAATTTTGGTCATAATGATTGTTTTACGATGATTGTTTCATTTAGATTTTTCACATCAAACAAATCCTCATCACCGTTAGTCCATTTAACTTTAAATTTAAATTCAGTTTCATTTTCTCTTATCCCATAGTGAGCTACTGGCTCCATTTGACAAAGATAACCAGATCCAGCATCAATTGTTTTAGAGTGCTCTCTTTTATTTGTTATTAGAGTAACTGTTGCACCTCTTGCAGGTGCCCCATGCATATTTAAAGGTCTTATCCTCAAATAAGACGTTTTTACATCTGAATTAAATTTAAATAATGAGAGAGGTTGTAATCCTGACTCACCATGCGAAATAAGTAGCTCAAGTAAACCGTCATTATCTATATCAGCAATCGCAGCGCCAGTTCCAAGTCCTTTGGGTTCTAAAGCATTGTTTAGTTTAATTTCCTGAAACACACCATTTTCAACTATTTTGAATAATTTATTGGGTTCGCCAATATTATTTAAAAAAACTTCATCGTAACCATCATTATCGAAATCTGCAGAAATCACAGTTCTTATTCTTGAGGGTTCATCAAAAGAGGGAACAGCTATATCTTTAAATTTGTATTCATCATAAACATAAGCTCTGTGATAACCACCCCAGTTACCATTTAGTATATCCAACCTTCCTCTGTACAAGATATCGGACAATGCTGTGCCTCGACCATTTTGATAGATATCTCTCACATTCATTTGACCCGCAACATCCAAAAATTTTCCTTCTTTATTAAAATATAAAAAATTTGGACCTCTTTCATTGGCTGCAAAAATATCCATTTGATCAGATATTATATGGCCAGCAACTACAGCTCTTCCTCCTGTTATTTCATCTAACTTAAGACTTTCAGCTAAGTCTACAACTCTGTTGTCAATATACTCGTAAAATCGAGTAGGGCCCCCATAGTTAGCAACATAAATTCCATAATTACCTTTGCCCTCTCTATCAACACAAACAACTGATCGACCAGCAGTTAAGTTTAACTCATCTTGATTAATGTCTTTTTCAAACAAGTCCTCAATATTTTTATCTACAAGTTTTAATAATCTATCAGAGTACATTTTTTGGCCACTGTATGTATCAGTATTCAAAAAATATAATTCTTCGACACCATCTTTATCGATATCACATGCAGCAACTCCTATAGTGGATCTGTTGAAGTCACTAAAAATATTTTCTTTAATTTTATTTTCGAGACTGTTTCCATCATAGCCTAGAGCGAGATTTTCATATCCAAAACCTGTAACTATAAACTCATCTGCCCCATCATTATCAAAATCTGTAACTGCAACACCGTAGCTCAGTCTCGGTTTTTGGTCAGGAAGGAGATTACTTATATCTTTAAAAAAACTTTTTTCTGCAAATGATGACATAGAATAAAAAACTAAAAAAACGAAATATAAAAATCTAGCAAGTTTCATACATTTGTTACTCAAAATTCTATGATCTAGATTTCAATCACATATGTAATTATCAAATATGCAACCTGATCAGTTTTCTTTTAAATTTAACAAATATTTTGCTCTAATTATCGTTCCATTATTTGTGTCAATTTTTTTTAGCTCAGTAAAAGCTAATGAAAATACAATCAAAAATGAGGAATATTACTATGAAATACTAAGAGTTAATTGGGGAGATATGTTTCCAGACGGTAACAGAAATGCTGCAGGACCAAAGTTTTTTAAGTATCTAATTGACCAAGACCTAGATTTTCATGATTTTGTGGAATTCAATAAGCGATATTGCCCAGTATCTGGCTCACTCATTCGACCAGGGTCTGTACCAGATTTTATCAGCATTCTTGAAGAGTCAACTAATAATAAAACTTGCGGGTATATGTATCGGTGTTGTTGGCCCTGTACTTGTGACTCAATGAAGTATTCAAAGGCTATGAATATTTCACATAAATTTAAAGGTGTTGAAGAGCAATTTACTGTTATGACAATTGATAATCCCTGTGGTAAAGAGGAATTTCCTCTAGAAGTTAATCGAGATTATTTTTGCAATGGAGAAGAAATGAACATGGATCAAGTGTTTGCAGTTGATGGGAAAATGGTGATTGGTTTTTTGCACAGCCCCACTAGTTGTAGTAGTAGTGATCTTTTAGCTATAAAAAGCCATCCTGTTGTTGGTGAACAATGTAATGTTAGAAATAATACAAATGAAGATGAATTAATTTCTGGTATGGGTGATATTTTCATAAAATTATCTAAGTAATATTTATTTTATAATTTTATAATCAGCATAAATAATTGTATTTGCTTCTTTGACTCTATATTTTTTTAAAAGTTTAACTTTTTTGTACTTTAGCCTTAATTCTTTTAATTCATAAGCTGCCTCTCTTCTATATTTTCTATTTTTCCACCACGAAGTGTTTCCAACTTCTATTGTAATTACCTCCATTTTAGAAGACAGTTTCTGCTTTTAAAATATCTAGTATCAACATAAATGTAAAATATCCAGCATTTATAAAAACAATAAAGCTAAACATGTAAATAATTTCTTTTGATATATTCTCACCCACAAAGTTTGGAAAAAAATGTTTCCCTAAAAGAAAGCTAATTTCTGAGTAAATAACCGTAATTGTTGCAGCTATAAATAAGACATATGTAAATTTTCCAAAAAAATTAACAACTAATAAACTTGATAAAGTAATTAATAATAAAAAAAGTGAAGAATATATTGATAAATTTGAAATAGTTAATTTCTTTTTATAAATTTTTCTGGTTAAAAGCAGTAAAAAAAAAATAATTGTTAAAATAGAAGATACTAAAAAAATCTTTGTGTTATATAGAGAGTCTGAAAAAAAAATGTCCAAAAAATTATTTTTTTCTAATTTTTCTTATAGTCATAACGGAAAGATACAAAACAAAGAAAATTAAAGCGAAAGCTCCAATTAAAAATATCCACTTCATTTCTCAATTATACTAATTTTATATTAAGTTGGAAGTTATGATCTCAAAACCTTAAGATTTTTATTAGCAACCGCTAACCCGTATTTATCTTTAGTAAAAATTAATTTATCTGGAATATTCTCACCAATATCTAATATTACCTCTGACAGAGGATTTAAAACCTCATCTTGTAATAATCTTTTTAAAGGTCTTGCACCAAACAATGGATCAAAACCCTTTTCTTTAAGATAGTCAATGGCTTCATCGGTAAAACCGATAGATATTCCTTTGGAGGAAATTCTTTTTTCAATTAATCGAATTTGATTATTTAAAATCGAACTTATATTTTCTTTTGTTAATTTATTAAATAAAATTATATCATCAATTCTATTTAAAAATTCTAATCGAAAATGATTTTTAAGTTCCTCGAGAGCTAAATTTTTCTTAGTAGTATAGTCAAAATTATCATCAATAGGTATTTGCGAACCAATATTGGATGTCATAACAATAAGTGTATTTTTAAAATTCACTATTTTACCTTTTGAGTCAGTTAACCTTCCATCATCAAGAATTTGTAATAATATATTAAACACATCAGGGTGTGCTTTTTCAATTTCATCAAATAAGATTACTTGATAAGGACGCCTTCTAACAGAGTCGGTGAGTTTGCCGCCATCATCGTAACCAACATAACCTGGAGGAGAGCCTATCAACTTACTAACTGAATGTTTTTCCATGTATTCAGACATATCAAGCCTTAGCAGTTGTTTTTCATTATCAAAAACGTACTCTGCTAAAGCTTTCGATAATTCCGTCTTTCCAACACCTGTTGGACCTAAAAAAAGAAAAGAACCAAGGGGTTTATCTGGATCTTGAAGACCCGCTTTTGAAATCTTAATAGCTTTGGAGACTTTCTCAATGGCATCTTGTTGCCCAATGACCCTTTTTTCTAAAAGTTTTTCAATATTTATTAATTTATCTTTTTCTCCACCAATAAGTTTTTCTAAGGGGATACCTGTCCATTTGGAGACTACACCTGCAATATCCTCAGCATTTATCACTTCATTAATAATGGTTGCCTGCTCTTTTTGATTTAATTCCTCATATTCTTTTTCAAGACTTGGAAGTAAGCCATACATAAGTTCGCTTGCCTTTGTCAAATCCCCGGTTCTTTGAGCACTCTCAAGATCCTCTTTTGCTTGATCAATTCTTTCATTAAGATTTCTTTTTGTATCTAATATCTTTTTTTCTGACTCCCAAGTACTATTAAGCACATTTAGTTTTTCTTGTATGATTGATATTTGAGTATCAATTTGATCATTTTTTTTATCGTCTTTATCATTTTCTTTAGAGAGTACGTTTTTTTCCATTTGAAGCTTGATAAGATCCCGGTCTAATTGATCAATTTCTTCAGGTTTACTATCAATTTCCATTTTAACTTTGCTTGCTGCTTCATCCATTAAATCAATGGCTTTATCAGGAAGAAAGCGGTCAGTGATGTAACGATCAGACAATTGAACTGAAGATAAAATAGCCTCATCACTAATTCTAATCCCATGATGGATTTCATACTTTTCTTTTAAACCCCTCAAAATAGCTACCGCGTCGGTAGAGGAGGGCTCGTTAACAAAAACTGGTTGAAAACGCCTTGTCAAAGCTGCATCTTTCTCAAAGTATTTTTTATATTCATCAAGTGTTGTGGCTCCAACGCAATGTAACTCACCTCGTGCTAATGCTGGTTTTAACATATTAGATGCATCCATCGCACCATCTGTCTTTCCAGCTCCAACAAGTGTATGAATTTCATCTATAAATAAAATAATTAAGCCATTTTGTTTATGAATTTCTTTTAAAACGTTTTGAAGTCTCTCTTCAAATTCTCCGCGATATTTTGCTCCAGCAAGTAATAAGCCAAGGTCAAGTATACGAATAACTTTATTTTCTAAAGAGCGTGGAACATCTTTATTCACTATTCTTTGAGCTAAACCCTCTATTAAGGCAGTTTTACCTACACCAGGGTCACCAATTAGTATTGGATTATTTTTAGTTCTCCTTGATAAAACCTGAATGGTTCTTCGAATTTCTTCATCTCTTCCAATAACAGGATCTAATTCTCTATTCTGTGCTTTTTGAGTAACGTTAATAGTATACTTCTCTAAAGCATTAAAATTATCATCAGAGTTTTCACTGTCAGATTTTCCATCTTTTCTGAATTCTTCTATTTTGGATTTGACAGATGAGTGACTCAGACCATTTTTTTTTAATATACTTTCAATTTGATTATCTGATTTAATGCAACTTAAAAATAAAGTGTCAATTGACACAAAACTATCTTGATTTGTTTTTGCTATTTTTTCAGCACTTTCAAATAAAATTAATAATTTAGGATCAGCATAAATTTGGCTTGAAGTTGAACCGTTTACTGGCTCTTTTAATAGTAATTCAGAAATATTTTTTTTAATATTATCAATATTAATTTTCTCAAAAATTTTAGCTATAATTTCATGATTAGAATTTAATAATTCACTTATAATATGGATAGGTGCAAACTTTTGATGTTTTTTGCCTAATGCCAAATTTTGTGCAGAATTAATAATTTTTTTTGAACTATTAGTGTATTTTTCAAAATTCATCATATATTTTATTTGGTTATAATTTATGAAGAAACAAGACCCTAAAAGAAAAAATGTTGAACAACTAAAAAAAGATAAATTAGCCCAGAAATTAAGAGAAAATTTAAAAAAAAGAAAAAAACTAAAAAAATAAATTTATGCAAACTTTAGTCATACAGGGTCCATCAACCTTAAAAGGACAGATCAATATCTCTGGCTCAAAGAACGCCTCATTGCCCATAATGATATCGACTCTGTTAGCAAAGGGTAATTGCTTAATTAACAATATACCTAATCTCAGAGATACAAGATTCTTAGCTACAATTCTAAAAGATTTAGGTTGTCGTGTTGATTTTCAAAAAAATACGTTTGTTGTAAAAAGTTCTGCAATTAAAAAAAAATCTGCTGATTATGAATATGTTCGTCAAATGAGAGCTTCAATTGTTATTTTAGGACCTGCAATTACAAGATATAAAAAATTTAAAATAGCACTTCCAGGTGGTTGCTCAATTGGCACTAGAGGAATTGATTTACACTTAGATGCTTTAAAGAAAATGGGTATTAAAATTTCAATTAAAAATGGCTATGTAATAGCTGAGAGAAAAAAAGATAAACCAAACTCAATCAATCACAAATTTCCAAAAATTAGTGTTGGGGCTACTCAAAATATCTTAATGGCAGCTACCTTAGCAAATGGTATTAGTAAATTAAAAAATTGTGCAATCGAACCTGAAGTAATCGATCTAATTAATTTCCTAAACAAATGTGGAGCTAATATAAAATTAAAAAACAGAACAATTATCATTAAGGGTGTTGGAGAACTAAACCTTGAAAATTATAGAGTCATTCCAGATAGAATTGAGGCAGGTTCCTATATTTTAGCTACCATGGCAACAAAAGGGAGTCTTAGATTAAACAACTTTAATCCAGAGGACTTATCTTTCCCTTTAAAAATTTATCAAGACATGGGACTAAAAATAAAAAAAATATCTAAATCCTCTTATGAATTTAATTGCAAAAGACTTAAACCAATAAATAAGATTTCTACTAAAGAATTTCCTGGATACCCTACAGACTTACAAGCTCAACTTATAGCTACACAACTTAAATCTGCCCTAAAATCAAAAGTAGTTGAAAATATATTTGAAAATAGATTTATTCATATCCCTGAACTTAGAAGATTTGGAGCCAATTTATCAATTATTGGAAAAACAGTGACAATACATAAAGCCCTAAATTTATTTGGCGCTGAGGTGATGGCTACTGATATAAGGGCTAGTTTTTCTCTTATAATTGCTGCAATGATGTCCAAAGGTACAACTGTAATAAACAGGATTTACCACTTAGACAGAGGATATGAAGATTTTGATTTAAAATTAAAAAAATGTGGCGTAAACATATCTAGAAAAAAATGAACAATCAAAATTTAACTATTGCTTGTCCCAAAGGGAGACTGGAAGGAAAGGTTGTAAAATATCTCTCTGAAAGAGGTGTAATTATAGAACAAGCTTTTTTTAACGAGAGTGTAAGGAAATTAACTTTTGATACAAATTTCAAAGAGATAAAAGTCATTAAGTTAAAACCCTCAGATATTAGATCTTATATTATGTTAGGGGCAGCAGATATTGGATTTGTTGGATACGATGAGATTTTAGAAAATAGTTCACAAAATATCGTTCTATTAAAAAAAACTAATATAGGAAAGTGCAGAATATCCATCGCATCAGATAAAAAAGAAATTAATTTTTCAGAGAAGAAAATATTCAAAGTTGCAACAAAATTTCAAAATATCTCTGAAAACTACTTTAGAGATTTAAATATACAAACTGAAACAATAAAATTAAATGGATCCATAGAGCTTGCAGTAAAATACCAAATTGCAGATTTTATTTTAGATCTTGTACAATCTGGAAAGACTCTGAAAGATAATCAACTTTATGAAAATGTAATTATTAATAATGACATCTCAACTGTCATCATAAGCAGTTATTTTGCATACGATTTAAAGAAAAAATTTATAAAAAAACTTCTAACAAAAGGTTAATAATGAGGATCGTTAGTAAAAAATGGATTTTTGATAATCTCAACTCTTCCTCAAATGAAAATACACCAGTCAGTGGTACTGTCAAAAATATCATTAAAGATATCAAAAAAAATAAAGATGAAGCTTTATTAAAGTATGTAAAAAAGTTTGAAAATAAAAAGGCTACTTTAAATAATTTAGAAATAAGTCAAAAAACTCTAAAGGAAGCTTATAATTCCATATCAAATGATAGTAAAAAAGCACTTCAATTAGCTTATAAAAGAATTCACTATTATCACTCAAAACAAAAAAAAGTATCATATTCCTTTAGAGACCAAATCGACTCAAAATTTTATATTCAATGGAATCCAATTGAAAATGTTGGCTTATACATTCCTGGTGGACTAGCGTCTTATCCTTCAACTGTTTTAATGACAGCTATACCAGCAAAAATAGCCAATGTTCCAAATATAATGATTTGTGTTCCCTCTCAAAATGGCGAAACATCAAAATTAACTTTAGCAGCTGCTTATCTATGCGGAGTAAATAAAGTTTACAATGTTGGTGGAGCTCAGGCGATTGCAGCGTTTGCTTTTGGAACTAAGTTAATAAAAAAAGCTGATAAAGTATTTGGTCCAGGAAATCAATATGTGGCTGAAGCAAAAAAACAATTATTTGGATTTATTGGAATAGATTTACCTGCAGGACCATCAGAAGTTTTAGTAATAGCAAATAATAAATCAAATCCCTCATGGATAGCTTATGATGTTCTCGCGCAAGGCGAACATGATCCTAATGCAAAAACCTTTGTAATCGCTAAAAATAAAAACATTTTACTTAAAGTAAAAAATGAACTCCAAAGAATAATGAAAGAGACAAAACTAAAAAATGTTGATCGATCTATTAAAAATAATTGCTATTTAATTTTAGCTAAGAATCAAAAAGAAATATTTGAAATCTCAAATTTTATTGCCCCAGAACATCTCCACATCCATGAAAAATTTAATAAAAATATATTGAAAAATATTATAAATGCAGGATCTGTTTTTTTAGGAGAAAAATCTCCTGTAGCTCTGGGAGATTACACTATGGGTACTAACCATGTATTGCCTACAGATCAAACTGCAAAATTTTCATCAGGTTTAGGAGTTGAAGATTACACTAAAAAAACAGTTTTTATTAAGCTCGGTAATAAAACTCTTAAGAAAATTTCAAAGCCGACAATCAATCTTGCTAGACAAGAAGGTTTAGAGGCACACGCTTTATCGGTTGAAATTAGAAAGATCAAAACATAAGATACACAAACATGTCCAAAGAAGACGCAATAGAATTTCAAGGTGTAGTTTCAGAGCTACTTCCAAATGCTATGTTTAAAGTTAAGCTAGATAATGACCATGAAGTCATAGCCCATACGTCTGGAAAAATGAGAAAAAATAGAATTAGAGTACTCGCTGGAGACCGAGTAACAGTTGAAATGACACCGTATGATTTAACTAAGGGCAGAATAACATTTAGGTCAAAGAACTAATGAATAATTTTTTAAAAGGAGTAATGCCATGGCTACAAAACTTATTGTTACAAACTACAAAAATTTCAAGTGCGGAGTTAAACTAAATGAAGGTGAATTGGTTAACATTCGCTTTCAACCCAACGAAGATGTTAAAATTGGGGATATCTATAAAGTAAAAATCACAGAAATTTTACCCAATGATAGTGGAGCTTTTGTCTCTTATGGTAGCGGAGACCAAAGAGGTTTTTTTAAAAGAATAAACTTTCCCAACGGAGATAAAGCCCATGAAGGACAATCACTTTTACTTCAAGTTAGAAGCATAGGGTCCAAAGATAAAGTTCATCTTTTCACAAACAACGTGATACTAACTGGTAAATTTATTAATTTATTGCCTTATGGTGATGAGATTATTTTAAGTAGAAGAACTAGAAAAAACTTAGATACAAATCAACAAGATAAAATTATGGATGCTTTAAGCGAGTCTGAAGTGGGACTAATAGCTAGACACAATCTTATTCCAGAAAATATTGAAATTGCTCAATCTGAGTTAAATGATTTAAATAATCAATGGAAAGAGATTGAGTTAAATGCGAAAGAATTAAGCGAAGAGGGCCTTGTTTTTCAAAATACCTATTTTGATCAAAACTTTGTTTGTGATTACTCAGACAAAAACACCGATCAAATTATTTTTAGTGATAATGATCGATTTGAGAGAGTTAAAAACTGGGATGAAAAGCTAGATTCAACTTTTGCAAATTTATGTGAAGAAATGTCAAATGAACAAATTGAAGAAGTGTTTAATTTAGAAGAAAAAATTGATTATTTGATTGGCCACAACTACGATTTACCAAGTGGAGGCAATATCATGATAGGTAAAACAGATGCACTTACTGCAATTGATGTAAATACTGGTTCTGCAAAAAGATTTGATACTAACAGAGAGGCTATTCAATTAATTTCTAAGCTCATCAAGTTAAAAAATATATCTGGAAAAGTTGTAATTGACCCAGTTGCAAGTGACCAAAATACACTTAGAAAACTTGTGGGCATGTTGAAAAACGAATTTAGAGATGATTTGAGCATAACTAATGTATATGGCTACACTAGGGGCGGACTGTTAGAATTGAGTAGGTCTAGAAACGATCGTTCAATTGATGAGTTAAATCTTCAATAACTAAAAGAAGTGGTGGCCAGAGACGGAATCGAACCGCCGACACGAGGATTTTCAGTCCTCTGCTCTACCGACTGAGCTATCTGGCCATAGCGAATAATTCTTATTATAAATAATTTCTTTTTACTAGTAAAAATTAGTTATTATGGGAAAGAGGAGAGCTAAATGACAAATTTTGAAAAAGTGAAGTTATTCATGAATACTTATGGTCAAGAAGTAAAGGACAAAGCTGAATTTAGTGATGCAAAGACAAACAAATTAAGAATTGACCTTATAAAAGAAGAATTAGAGGAATTAACCCAAGCAATAAATGAAAAAAACTTACTTGAGGTAGCTGATGCATTGACGGACATACTTTATGTCACTTACGGAGCTGGTCATGCTTTTGGTATTGATTTAGATAAATGCTTTGATGAAGTTCAAAACTCTAACATGAGCAAGTTAGGTGAAGATGGAAAACCTATTTATAATGAGTCTGGAAAAGTAATGAAAGGCCCGAATTATTTTAAACCGAACCTTTTAAAATTTATTAATTAAGCTTTTGGCATATTCGTGGCACCAGTTTCTAAAGAGAAAATTTTACCATCTTTAAAAGTGAACACGGCCATTACAGCTTGTTTATTTCCATCTGAAAAAGTCACAAAAGAATGTTCAATTCCAATTTCATCATTTTCATAAATAATTCGAACTTTTTCTCTATTGATATCATCGCTCATTGCCCACTTTATGACATCTTGCTTACTTAAAACATTTCCTGATGCATGCATTGTGAACTTGTAATCATCATGAAGCACCTCATTCATTCCAGCTTCATCTTTGTTCATAAAAACTTCGTTGTATTTTTCTAATAAAGACATTTATTTCTCCTTAAATTATTAATCTCAGTTATTCTCCCCAAGCTCCATGAAACTCTATCATAACAGCAGTTTCATTACCGACTACCCATCCATCATGACCTGGATCAATTGAGTAAGCTTGACCTGAAGAGTAAGTTGCTTCTGTTCCATCATCCATACGTACACAAACAGAACCAGATGCAATATAACCTAAATGTTTTGTTTGACAACTTTCTGTGCCAACATGTGGCTTTACATCATTTGACCACTTCCAACCAGGCTCAGCAGTGATCCTCATCATTCTTTGATCACCAACTTTAACAACATCTACAGTTGCATTATTAAAGTTGTTATTTTGATCATCTGGATTATTGAAATCTTTTATTTCTATTCCCATCAAATCATCCTTTTTACGTAATATCGACTGAAGTTAATTCAAATAATTCTATACTTTGAATACATTCATCGTAAATAGGTTTCATTGCAGGATTGGTTCCTTTAACGATTCCCATCATTTCCTCTTCATTATGAACATGAACTTTAAACATAATTCCGCTCTTATCAGGCAAAATTCCAGGAACTGTTTTTTCGACATGTGCTGCAGCTTTCCTCATTGCCATCCCCTCTTCAGATTGAAAAAAAGCCATAAATTTTTCAAATTTACCTTCACCCTCTTTAAATTTACCAATAGCTAACATCATTTTTTCCATAATAAATTCCTCCTTATTTCTGTCTATTATGATTTAAAATATTTTAATTTCAATATTATGTTAAAAAATCATAATTAATTTTAATAAAATATTTTTGATATAAATTATCGTTTATCATCTAATAATCTAATTTAAATCGTAATAAATATATGAAAACTATTTTTAAAATTGGTTCCAAAAGTCATACACTTAAATATCAAAGAAAAATGTCAGAGGGTGAAGTAAAAAAAATGAAATCATTTGTTACTTCTAAAGGCGTAAAGATAGAAAAAACAAGTAAATTTAACATAATTGATATCAGTGATCAGAAAGACTCCAGGACATACAAAATTACTTTATAAAAGATTACAAATTTAATGAGAGGGGCGTTCTGTTGCCCGGCCGCCCCAAAGCCGCGCTTACCTAATTATATTAAGCAGCGAGTGCTAATTCATTATCGTTAGCAATTATTTTAAGTTTCTATATCGAAGAAACGCTTACAACGAGCAAAAACTATATCCTTCAGAGCACGTCAAACCTATATCACCCCCATAAAAATTTTATGGTGGAGGTGTCGGGTACCGCCCCCGAGTCCGATACACCTATTACATACAGCGTTTATTGCTATAGTTGATAAACAACTAAGATAATATAGTCTAATAAATGAATCCTTTAAACATCTATGAAGAAAAAAATCATTAAAGTGCCAATATTTAAAGATTTTAAAACCACCAGAGCTACATCGTCTGCTCTAGAAAAAATATTATATAAGCAAATACCTATATTAGACCATGGCTTTATTAGAGTTATTGACTATATGGGAACTGATCAGTCTATAGTCCAAGCGGCAAGAGTATCTTATGGAGAGGGAACAAAAAAATTACGTGAAGACAGGGGTCTAATTAGGTATTTACTTAGTCATTGGCATACAACTCCCTTTGAGATGTGTGAAATTAAATTTCATATCAAACTTCCTATTTTTGTTGCAAGACAATGGATTAGACACAGAACTGCAAATGTAAATGAATACTCTGCAAGATACTCAGTACTAGATAAAGAATTTTATGTTCCAGAAATGGATCAACTAGGATCTCAATCGACTACAAACAAACAAGGAAGATCAAATACTTTAGATAAAAAATTTGCAAAGCAGGCTCAAGATTTAATTCAAAAGAATTCGGAGCAACTTTATGACGATTATCAAAATTTGCTTAATGGTAAACTTTTGAATAACGACGAATATGTTGTAGGGGAGGGACTAGCGAGAGAATTAGCTCGAACAACTCTCCCATTAAATTATTACACTCAATGGTATTGGAAGGTAGACCTACATAATCTCATGCACTTTTTAAGATTAAGAGCAGATAGTCATGCTCAGTATGAAATTCAAATTTATGCTGAAAAAATGGTTGAAATATTGAAAAAGTGGGTACCTTTAACATACGAAGCTTTCGAAGATTACCGTTCAGACTCATTCCAACTCTCTAAGGAGGCTTTAAAAATTGTTAAAGATAAATTAGCAAATAAAAAAATTAAGAAGTCTAATTACAAGCTATCCCCAAGAGAGCTAAGAGAGTTAGAAGTAAAGTTTAATATTAAATTATCTTAACTTTGAAATTTTTTTGTAATTGCGTTTGTAATATTTTCAAATTTTAAAGAATAGTCGTCTTTATAATCAAAACAATAGGGCTTTCCGTCATCACAACTTTTAGGGACATTTAAATTAAAAGGAAGCTCTTCAATTAAATTTATATTTTCTTTTAGTAACAAAGACTTGGTCTTTGATTCACCAAAAATATATTTTTTTTTATTTTGTTCTTCTAAATAAGACATGTTTTCTACTACACCAAGTATTGGAACACCCACCTTGATAAACATATTAATACCTCTAATGACATCTTTTAGTGATAACAGTTGGGGAGTTGTAATAATAAGAGTTCCATCCAGTTTTAGTTTTTGAGACATGGATATTTGTACATCTCCAGTACCAGGAGGAAAATCAACAATTAAATAATCTAAATCACCCCATATTGTCTTATTTATAAGACCATCAAGCCCTTTAGCTAACATTGGTCCTCTCCAAACAATTGCTTGTTCTTCATTGACTAGGAAGCCTATCGACATCGCCTTTATCCCAAATACCTCAAAGGGCAAAAACTTCCCATCTTCAACTCTGGGTTCCTTATCTCCGATGCCAAGTAATGTTGGGACACTAGGCCCATATATGTCTGCGTCTAAAAGGCCAACTTTGTATCCTTTGTTCGCTAGAGTTATAGCTATATTGCAGGCTACGGTGGATTTACCAACGCCACCTTTACAGCTTGAAATTCCAAAACAAGTCTTGATATTCATCTATTAAACACTACATATATTGTATCGTGAACAAAAACAAATTTAAAATTTTCGCACTTGATGGCCCATGGGGTTCCTCTTCAGGAAATAATAACAGAGGATCTGGTGGAGGTTTTTCTGGTGGAAACAATGACTCAATTGATGATCTTCTTAAAGATCTTAAAAATAAATATAAGTTTAAAATGCCTTTTAAAGGTGGATTCAAGGGTGTCTCATTTTTAATTTTAATTGCTTTTGTGATTTGGTTGGCAACTGGTTTTTACAGAGTTGAACCTGATGAGCAAGGAGTTGAATTATTATTTGGTAAGTGGAACGAAAGTACAACTGACCCCGGACTTCATTATTTCTTTCCTACACCTATTGGAAAAGTTCTTACACCAAAAGTAGAGGCAATTAGAAAAATTAATGTTGGCTTTAGATCAAGTGGTAATTCAACAAGAGATGTTCTTGAAGAAAGCATGATGCTTACATCTGATCAAAATATTTCGGATTTAGACTATACCGTTCTTTATAGAATTAAAGATGCTGGTCAGTTTCTATTTAATTTAAGGGATCCCGAGGAAACCGTAAAAGTAATTTCTGAAAGTGTTCTTAGGGAAGTTGTAGGACAAACAAACCTTGAAGGCCTTCTCACTGTATCTAGACAGTCTGTTGAAAGAGACTCACGGTCTTTACTCCAAGAGCTCTTAGATGAGTATGAAGTCGGTATATTAATCCAGTCTATTCAATTACAAGATGTTAATCCCCCAAGAGAAGTTATTGACGCTTTTGATGATGTTCAAAAAGCAAGACAGGATAAAGAGAGAACTGTCAATCAGGCAGAAGCCTACAGTAACAGAATTGTTCCAGAAGCAAGAGGTGAAGCTGAAAAAATTCTTCAAGAAGCAGAAGGTTATAGAAACAAACTAATTAAACAAGCTGAGGGTGAATCAAGTAGATTTCTTCAAGTGTTAGATACTTACGAGCAGTCAAAAGAAACAACTAAAAAAAGGATATACTTAGAAACGTTAAGAGATGTTCTTTCAGGATCTAGTAAGATAATGATCGATCAAAACTCAGGAAATGGCGTTGTTCCTTATTTGCCATTAAACGAATTAAATAAAAATAAACAAGTGGATAGCCAATGAAAATGAGAAATTATGTAATCATCGGATTATCTTTCTTCTTTATTTTATTTGCATCAGGTTTTTTCTTCGTTGTAGATCAAACAAAACAAGTAATAGTTTTACAATTTGGTGAACCTCGTGCAGTACATCAAACTCCTGGTTTAAAGTTTAAATTACCTTTTATTCAAAACGTTGTTTACTATGATAGTAGGGTTTTAAACTTAGATCCGGCCCAAGAAGAAGTAATTCTAAGAGATCAAAAGCGTATCGTGGTCGACTCAATTGTAAGATACATGATTAAAGATCCTTTGAAGTTTTTTCAGACAACAAGAACAGAATTAGCATTAAATGATAGATTGGGTAGAATTGTAAATTCTTCAGTTAGAGGAGTGATTGCCCAGTATCAATTAAATGATTTGTTATCTGATGATCGTGAAAAAATTATGGCTGAGATTTTTGAAAACGTTCGTGAAGATCAAGATAACTTTGGTATTGAAATTGTTGATTTAAGACTAAAAAGAACAGAATTAACTCCTGAGGTTCAATCAAACGTTTTTGACAGAATGAGAACTGAGAGAGAAAGAGAAGCAAATCTTTTAAGAGCAGAGGGCCAAGAGATATCACAAAAAATTAAAGCGACTGCAGACAGACAAAAAATTGAGATAATTGCAGAAGCTGAAAAACAATCTAATATTTTAAAAGGTGAGGGTGAAGCTGCAAGAAATAAAATATTGAATGATGCATTTGCTAGGGATCCTGAATTTTTTGAATTTATAAGATCTATGGAAGCTTACTCAGATACTTTTAAAGACGGAACAACTACCATGGTTATATCGCCTGATAGTGATTTCTTTGAATACTTTGAAAACTCTGAGGGCACAAACTAAAATTAAAATATATCAATGAAAAGACTCATCTTTTTATCTCTTTTCAATTTATTTTTTCTTACAAATACAAGTTTCGCACAATTTGAAAGAGGATATGCTGACTTAGTAGATCGGCTATTGCCCTCAGTTGTCAGTATAGCTACCAGTCAGACTGTAGAAAGGCAGACAAGTCAATTACCTGAATTACCAGAAGGCCATCCATTTAATGATATGTTCGATGATTTTTTTGGAAATCAAATGCCAAAACGTGAAAATTTAACTGGTCTTGGATCTGGATTTATTATTAATGATGAGGGTTATGTGGTGACAAACAATCATGTAATTAGTGGTGCAGATCAAATTACAGTAATTTTTAATAACGGAATTGATGAAGTCTCTGCGGAACTTGTTGGAACTGATCCTAAGACTGACATCGCTGTGTTAAAAATCGACCCTTCATCTATCAATATACAAAGTGTAAATTGGGGTGACTCAGATATCTCTAGAGTTGGTGATATCGTTTTAGCAATTGGAAACCCTCTTGGTTTAGGTGGAACCGTTACATCTGGAATTATTTCTTCCATAAATAGAGATATTGGTGGAGGCCCTTACGTTGACTTCATACAAACCGATGCACCAATTAATAGAGGAAACTCTGGAGGACCTTTGTTTAACTTAGATGGAGAAGTAATAGGAATTAATTCTATGATAATCTCTCAAACAGGGGGCAGTGTTGGTTTAGGCTTTTCAATTCCATCTAAAACAGCAAAATTAATTGTTGAACAAATAATTTCTTTTGGCCAAGCAAAGAGAGGAAGGCTTGGTGTTCAAATTCAAGATTTAACTCAAGAATTCTCTGACAGCTTGGGCTATGACTCGACAGAGGGAGCTTTTGTAGCTTCTGTCGAACCAAATAGCCCCGCGGCACTTTCAAATATTCAGGCAGGGGACATTATTATCGAGTTTAATGATCAAAAAATTCTATCATTTAAAGACTTACCAAAAGTAGTTGCTGAAACTCCTATCGGAAGCCAAGTAGTAGTTAAAGTTTGGAGAAATGGAGAGATAATAAATATTGATGTTAAAGTAGGTGAGTTAGAAGAAGGCCGTAAACTAGCTAAAAATGAGGGAGTTTATCTTGAAGAACTAGATATTACCGTCGAAGAATTATCTAGTGAAGCTATAAATAGTTTGGGTTTAGACTCAAAAACCTCAGGAATTTTGGTCAAAGAAGTAGGTGATAAAAACAAAAATCTATTAAACAATGACGTTATTATTCAAGTTTCAAGCGAGAAAATTAAAGATATTAGCTCCTTTAAATCAATAGTTGCAAATAGCATCAAATTAAATCGAGATAAATTATTATTAAGAGTTATCAGAGATGGTAATGAATTTTGGTTAATTAACCCATTCGTTATTGAATAAGTTCCTTTTTGTTGTAGGTCCTACCTGCTCAGGTAAAAATGATTATACTTATGAATTATCAAAGTTAATAGATATAGAAATTATTAACGCTGACAGTATTCAGGTATATAAACAATTAAAAATCTTATCAAACAGACCCACGGAGAAAGAATTAAAGATAGTCCCTCATCATCTCTACGGACACATCAATAACAAAGAATACTCTGTCAATCACTGGATTGATGATGTTAAACAAGTAATTAAAAATATTCAAAGTAGAAATAAGACACCTGTTTTTGTTGGAGGTACAGGATTTTACATTCAATCACTAATAGAGGGATTATCAGAGATGCCATCAATCAGTCAAAAATTTAAAAAAGATGCAGAAGATTTATTTTTAAGTAAAGGCCCAGACTATTGTTTAAAAGTTCTAGAAAAATATTATAAAGAAAAAATCTTCCCAAAAGATAAACAAAGGTTACTGAGTCGTTTAGCTTTCTGCTTAGAGCACAACGATACAATGGAAAGTAATTATGGCAATAAAATTGCCATCACTCCTAATCCCCTCGTAATACAAGTCACAAAACCTAAAAAAGATCTATATGAAAAAGCAGAACTAAGATTTCAACGAATGATCAATAAGGGTGCTCTAGAGGAGGTGAAATCTCTTTATGAAAATAAAAAAATATCTAGAACTCTATATAAAGCCCATGGTCTTCCTGAATTATTATCATGTATTAGAAACAAAATGAGCTTAGAGGAGGCCATCTATCTAGGTATAAAAAATACCAAAAGGTATATCAAAAGACAGTTTACTTGGTGGAATAACCAAAAATTTAGCCAACTTAATCTTAGAATAAACTATAAAAAAAGCTTCCCTAAAGATTCAATTGAAAATATAAGTATATACCTAAATGGACAATGAAAACGAATTTACGGGAGCAGATATTCTACTTAAGGCCCTCAAAGACCAAGAAGTAGATACAATTTTTGGCTATCCAGGCGGAGCTGTTCTTCCTATTTATGATGCAATTTTTGGCCAAAATTTTTTAAAACATGTTTTGGTAAGACAAGAAGCTGGCGCAGTTCATGCAGCAGAGGGATATGCAAGATCAAGTGGGAAAGTAGGAGTCTTGTTAGTGACCTCAGGCCCTGGGGTTACTAATGTGGTAACAGGCTTAACTGACGCACTAATGGATAGCATTCCAATAGTTTGTATTAGTGGGCAAGTCCCTTCACATTTAATAGGTACAGATGCGTTTCAAGAATGTGATACTACTGGAATTACAAGACCTTGCACTAAACATAACTATCTAGTCAAAGATGTTAGTAAGCTCTCCGAAACAATTCATGAAGCATTTAAAATAGCTAGCTCAGGAAGACCAGGTCCTGTGTTAATTGATATTCCAAAAGACGTCCAATTTGCAAAGTCAAAATATATACCAAAAAAAGACATTAGTTTTAGAGAGCACAGAATTAAAGCTGGCTCTAAAAATGTTGATAAAAATTTTGTTCAAGAGCTTGTAAATCATATTAAAAAATCTGAAAGACCTATTTTTTATGTTGGTGGTGGTTGTTTAAACTCTGGGCCTAAAGCTAGCCAAGAATTAATCAAGCTCGTAAATAAAACTAATATCCCAATTACAACAACACTTCATGGTTTAGGGTGTTTTCCGGGCGAAGATAAAAGTTCACTAGGAATGCTGGGGATGCATGGAAACTATGAAGCAAACCTAGCAATGAATAAATGTGATTTAATGATTAATGTTGGCGCAAGGTTTGATGATAGAGTAACAGGAAGACTAGATGCATTTTCTCCAGACTCTGTAAAATTTCACATAGATATAGATCAAAGTTCAATTAATAAAAATGTAAAGGTTAATTTTCATACAAATACTGACATCACTATGACACTAAAAGAAATAAACTCCTTTATAGAGTCCAATAATATTGAACTTGAAAAAAAAGATTACATTAATTGGTGGGGGCAGATTAATGACTGGAGAAAAAAAGAATGTCTTCACTATGAGCAAGGTGAAGAGATTATCAAACCTCAACATGCCATTTCTAAGTTGTATGATCTAACTGCTCAAAAAGACACTTTTATTACCACTGAAGTTGGACAACATCAAATGTGGGCAGCGCAGTATTATAAATTTTCAAAACCCAATAGGTGGATTACTTCTGGAGGTCTTGGTACAATGGGTTTTGGTATGCCCGCTGCAGTTGGAGCACAAATGGCTAATCCAAACTCTCTAGTTATAGATATTGCTGGAGAGGCATCTTTTCTGATGAACATTCAAGAAATAGCTACAGCAGTTCAATACAAGTTACCAATTAAGATTTTCATTTTAAATAATGAATATATGGGAATGGTTAGACAATGGCAGGAACTTCTTCATGGAAGTAGATATTCCGAAAGTTATGTTGATGCCCTACCTGATTTTAAAAAACTTGCTGAAAGTTTTAATGCTGTTGGAGTAAGAGCAAAAAATATTTCTGAGTTAGACGATACTATTAATGAAATGATTTCTATAAATAGACCTGTTATTGCTGATATTTGGGTTGATAAAAAAGAAAATTGTTTTCCAATGATACCATCTGGGGCTGCGCACCATGAAATGCTTTTATCAAAATATGATAAAGAAAATCCTGAAAATCAAGAAAAGGGAAAAGTACTAGTTTAATAAATTTTTTAACCATGTCCTCTACATCTGTTTACCCTACACCTATTAATGCTTTTAAACAGTCAAAGCGAAGTGTACTTTCAATTATTGTTGATAATGAACCAGGTATCCTTGCACGTATTGTTGGTTTGTTTTCTGGACGTGGATATAATATCGAAGCGTTAAATGTTACTGTAGTAGATATTAAAAATAATCTTTCACGTATAACTATCGAAACATTGGGAGAAGAAAAAGTAATTAGCCAAATTATTGCTCAACTAGAAAAACTTGTTCCCGTTCATAGTGCTACAAATTTAGCAAATTTAAGTGAGTCATATGAAGCAGAAATTAGCTTGGTTAAAATTGAATTTGATAATAATGAGCAGGATCAAAAAATACTTAATTTTGCAGATATTTATCGTTCAAGAACTGTTCAAAAAAGACAAAATATCGTGGTTTATGAAATTTCAGGTACTAGCGAGCGAATAAACAAATTTTTAGATGACTTAAATACAATCGGTGGTATAAAAGTCGAATTAGTTCGAAGCGGGCCTATAGGGCTCGGTATATAACGTTTTTAGGGGGTAATATGAAGGTTTATTACGAACAAGATGCTGATTTTAACTTAATTAAAGAAAAAAAAATTGTAATTATAGGTTTTGGGTCTCAAGGTCATGCTCACGCATTAAATTTAAAAGACTCTGGAGCATCTAATGTAGTTGTTGGATTAAGAGAGGGTTCCTCTTCAATCGAAAAAGCAAAAAATGTTGGTTTGAAGACTCAGACACCTGCTGAAGCTGTTAAGGACGCTGATATTGTAATGTTTCTGGCTCCTGATGAAAATCAACAAGATATTTATCAAAGTCAAATTCATGATAATATTAAAAATGGTGCGGCTTTAGCTTTTGCTCATGGTTTGAATATCCATTTTCAACTCATAACAGCTAGAGATGATTTAGATGTCTTTATGGTGGCTCCAAAAGGACCAGGTCATACAGTTAGAGGGGAATATCTTAAAGGTGGAGGTGTTCCATGTTTACTAGCAGTTGATAAAAACGTAAGTGGTAATGCAAAAGAAATTGGTCTTGCATATGCTTCTGCTTTAGGAGGAGGTAAATCAGGTATAATTGAAACTACATTTAAAGAAGAATGTGAAACAGACTTATTTGGTGAACAAACAGTTCTTTGTGGTGGTTTAATGTCTCTAGTTAGAAATGGATTTGAAACACTTGTTGAGGCAGGTTATGCACCTGAAATGGCTTATTTTGAATGTTTGCATGAAGTAAAATTAATTGTTGATTTAATGTATGAGGGTGGGATGGCAAATATGAGATATTCTATATCTAATACTGCTGAATACGGAGATTATACAAGAGGTCCAAGAGTTGTGCCAAATGAAGCTACAAAAGCTGAGATGAAAAAAGTCCTTGCTGAAATACAAGATGGTACTTTTACAAAAGAATGGATGTCAGAGCACAAAGCAGGCCAAATAAAGTTTAAACAAATGAGAGATCAAGGTGCAAAGCATCAAATTGAAGAGGTAGGAGCCAAATTAAGATCGATGATGCCATGGATTGCATCAAATAAACTTGTAAAGGATATCTAATATTGCCAGATAAAGTATTAATTTTTGATACGACTCTAAGAGACGGAGAGCAATCTCCTGGTGCTTCTATGAATCAAGAAGAGAAACTCTCTATTGCCAGATTATTAGAAGAGTTAAAAGTCGATATTATTGAGGCTGGTTTTCCCATAGCATCAAAAGGTGATTTTAACTCTGTTCAAGCTATTGCCAATGAAATCAAGGATTGTCAGATAGCAGGATTGGCGAGAGCAAAACATGAAGATATTGAAGCAGCTTGGAATGCTGTAAAAAAAGCAAAAAATCCAAGAATACATACTTTTATAGCCACTAGCCCTATACACATGGTATTCAAATTAAAACTAACTGAAGACCAAGTGCTAGAGAAAATTAAGGATAGTGTCTCTTTTGCAAGAAACCTTTGCCCAAATATCGAATGGAGTTGTGAGGATGGTGGAAGATCCTCAATAGATTTTCTCTATAGGTGCATAGAATTAGCAATCAAAAGTGGTGCATCAACAATAAATATCCCTGATACTGTTGGATATACTTTACCATTTGAATTCGGTGAGATTATAAAAAAAGTTAAAAATAATGTACCAAATATTGATAAAGCAATAATTTCTGTTCATTGTCACAATGATTTAGGTTTGGCGGTTGCAAATTCTCTAAATGCAGTAGAAAACGGTGCAAGACAAATTGAATGCACTATAAATGGATTGGGTGAAAGAGCGGGCAACGCAGCCTTAGAAGAAGTTGTAATGGCCATGAAAGTTAGATCAGATCTTTTTAAAGTTCAGTCTAATATTAATACAAGTGCTATATCAAAAACATCAAAACTTGTATCTTCAATTACAGGTTTTCCTGTCCAACCTAATAAAGCAATTGTAGGTGCTAATGCTTTTGCTCATGAGTCAGGGATACATCAAGATGGTGTTTTAAAAAATGTTCAAACTTATGAGATTATGTCCCCAGAGACAATTGGTTTAAAAAAATCTAGCTTGGTGCTTGGTAAACACTCAGGTAAACACGCATTTAAAGAAAAACTTAAAATTCTAGGATATGAAGTAGGTGATAATTACATCAATGAAATTTTTGAAAAATTTAAGCTTTTAGCAGATAAGAAAAAAGATGTTTATGATGAGGATTTAATTGCTCTTGTAGATGACACGCATTTTAACAAATCTAATACTTTGAAACTTAAAAATTTAAGTATCATGTCTGGCACTAACTCTAAACATGTAGCTTCTTTAGAACTAGATTTTAAAGAAAAGCTAAAAGAGGTCAGTGGGTCTGGAAATGGCCCTGTTGATGCTGTATTTAGTTGTATTTCTAAAGTAGTAGGTTTTTCTCCAAAATTGGTGCTTTATCACATTAACGCCATTACACCAGACTCTGATGCACAGGGAGAGGTTACTGTTAAACTTGAATATTTGAATAAAGAATTTATTGGTAAGGCTTCTGATATAGATATTATAGTTGCTTCTGCAAAATCTTATATCAATGCATGCAATAAAATATTAAACTTTGAGGATAACTCCAATATGCAAGAGGGAGTTTCTGAGATTAGCATCTCAAATATTAAAGGTATATAAATGTTAAAATCTTTCAGTTCTTTTTTAAGTGAGGATATGGGCTTAGACTTAGGAACAGCTAATACACTTGTTTATGTAAAAGGAAAAGGAATTATACTAAATGAACCCTCCGTTGTAGCAATTGCCACAGATAATAAGAATAATAAATCAGTCTTAGCTGTAGGGGGAGATGCAAAATCAATGCTTGGTCGTACTCCTGGAAGAATTGAAGCTATTAGACCAATGAAAGACGGAGTAATAGCAGATTTTGATATAGCTGAGGCTATGATCAAACATTTTATTAAAAAAGTTCATAAAAAAAGTTTTTTTGCCAATCCAAATATTGTCATTTGTGTCCCATCTGGAGCAACAAATGTTGAAAGAAGAGCCATAAAAGAGTCTGCAGAAACTGCAGGTGCAAAAAAAGTTTATTTAATTGAGGAGCCTGTAGCAGCTGCAATAGGAGCTGGCTTACCAATTTCTGAACCATCTGGATCTATGGTAGTTGATATTGGTGGAGGCACCACTGAAATAGCAGTTTTGTCACTCGGGGGTGTTGTTCATGCCAGTAGTATAAAGGTAGGTGGAGATACCATGGACGATGCGATAGTTAATTTTATGAGAAGCGTTCATAAATTAGCAATAGGTGAGTCAACTGCAGAGAGAATTAAGACAGAAATAGGCTGCGCTGGTATTCCCGATAATGGAGATGGTAAAACACTCACGGTCAAAGGAAGGGACCTAATTAACGGTCTACCAAGAGAGGTTGTGATATCAGAAAGACAAGTTGCTGAGGCTCTATCTGACTCATTATCCCAAATCATTACAGCTTTAAAAAGAGCACTTGAGGTTGTTCCTCCAGAATTAGCTGCAGATATAGTCGATAAAGGAATTATGCTTACAGGTGGTGGTGCTTTACTTCAACGTCTAGATGAAGCAATTAGAGTCACTACTGGATTACCTGTTTCTATAGCTGATGACCCTTTAACTTGTGTAGCTAGAGGAACTGGTATGGCTTTAGAAGAGAACCAAAACCACCAAGATGTGTTCTTAAGTGATTAATAACAAAAAAGTTTTTTTAATATACATAATCAGTTTTTTTTTATTCTTAACGTTTATATTATTTCCAAATTACAACTCTAAAACCAAGCTTTTTACATTTTTTGTTAAAGAAAAAATAGAAGCTCCATTTATTTATGTAGGTAAAGAAGTACGAGATTTATTTAAAGTTCTCAATCTTAATTTTGATTATATGTACACTATAAAAAAATTAGAAGACGATAATAATTACCTACGTTCAATCAACAAGTATTTATTAACATTGACTTCAAAATATACAGAGCAAAATAGAATTTTTCATCAGTCTGCTATTACAATACCAATTTCAATAGGGGTACAGGTTTTAGGTGATAGAAATTTAGTTTATAATAAAAACTTTATCATAAACAAAGGCTCAAAAAATGGTCTTGTGATAGGTGATTACGTTATCGATGGAAAAAATATAATCGGTAGAGTTGTTAACATAAACCATAACACCTCTGAAGTTGTTACTGTAAAGAGTATTAATTATGGAGATGAGGTTTTTATTAATGGAAAATCTTACATAGTTAGTGGCACAAATAATAATTATTTAAGTTTCTTAAGACAAAAAGAAAGCACTGAGATACCAGATTTTCAATCAGGTGATATCGCTGTTGTACATCTTGATAATGTAATTTTAAGGCTTGGCATAGTTTCTTTTGAAAATAATCAACCTATATTATTAACTTCTGACATAACTAATTTAGAAAATTTAAGAGCAGTTACTAATGATTAGACTTTTTTTTGTAATAATTTTATTTTTAATCTATGGAAACTTTAATTTTGTTATAAACGATATTGTTGTATTTTCATTAATAAACATAGCTTTTTTTTCAGTACTTAGGGAAAAAAATATTAAAATTATTGATATCTTAATATTTATTTCATCAACTTTTGTCATAGAGGTTTTTGTAGGTTTGCCGATATTAATTGGAATTGTGGTTTTGTTCATACCTCTCCTTCTACTAAATTATATTATTAATAATTATAATCTCTCTATGTATATAAAATCATTAATGATTTTTATACTTAGTTTTATTGCTTTTTTACTTTTTGACCAAACTATCGTATTTAGATTACATAATTTACAATATTTTATATGTATATTAATTTTAACTTTTATTTTTTTAGGACTTTCAAATTATGGAAAAGAATAAGACTAGTGAAGATAGTATAAAAATATTAAATAGAAGATCTTTTATCATAATTATAGTTGGTGCTATTTTATCGTTTATAGTTTCTTTAAGATTATTCTCATTACAAGTTATCAACTTTAACTTTTACAAAAAAAAATCAGTTGAAAATAAACTCTCAATAAAATTAACTCCTCCTTTAAGGGGAGACATTTATGACTCTAAAAAGAACCTATTAGCTGGAAGCTCTTCATTATATGAATTCGTAGTGTTTAAAAATTTAAGTAAAGATCATTTTCAGGAAATTAAAAAACTTGATAGCCTAATAAAACTAAATTTAAATCTTGGCGAAATATTAAAACGTTTAAAAAATTATAACGAATATTCTGGCTTTAGTTTAAGTAGAGCTTCATGGAAACAAATAGTAGAATTTGAAAAAAATAAATTTCTATTTAATTCTATTAAAATTATTGAGTCCAAAAAAAGATATTATCCATATAAAAATTTTTCGCAGATAATTGGCTATATGGGACAACCAACTCAATCTTCTGATCTTTACTCTAAAGGTGTTTTTCATTTAGAAAAAAGTTATGAAAAACATTTAAAGGGTACTCCAGGTAAAATATTTAGCGAGGTAAACGCTAAGGGAAAAACTATTAGGGAAATATCTATTGAGAAATCTATTAAAGGCAACGATTTAAACTTAACATTAGATTTAAGTCTTCAAAATTATGCTCAATCTCAACTCCCAACAAACAAAAAAGGATCTATCGTAGTTATAAGTGTTTCAGACGGATCAATCTTGTCGATGAATTCTAATCCTACTTTTGATGCACAAATCTTTGAGGATAGAGAAAATAACAAAATTAAAGATTTGCTAAATGATGATCAAAAACCACTTTTTAATCGAGCTTTCTCTGGTTTTTATCCTCCAGGTTCGGTGTTTAAACCTATTTCAGCTTTAGTTGGCCTTCAACGTAATCTAATAGATCCGCAAAAAGAGGTCTTTTGCAAAGGGCATTCCTCACTTGGTGATAGAAATTATTACTGTTGGAAAAAAAAAGGCCATGGAAAAGTAAATCTTAAAAAAGCCATAAAAGAGTCTTGTGATGTATATTTTTATGAATTAGCTAAAAAAACAAATATTGACGATATTGCAAGCCTATCTAGTAATTTAGGATTAAATAAAGAGTACGATATTGGTTTATCAAACATAGGAAAAGGACTTGTCCCGAGTAAGAAATGGAAAAAAGCCTTCTTAGAAGAGAGTTGGTATCAAGGTGAGACATTAATTACGTGTATTGGACAAGGATACAACCAAACATCTCCATTACAGCTTGCAACTTTTTATTCCGCTATATTAAATGGAGGAAAATATCCAATACCTAAACTTGATAAAAAAATTCCTACAAGATTTACAGGTAAATTATTAAATAATGAGCATCAAAAAATTATAATTAATTCCCTCAATGCTGTTGTGCAAGAACCAAGAGGAACAGCACATAAATTGAGTATTTCTAATCCAGAATTCGTAAAAATAGGAGGTAAAACGGGAACTTCTCAAGTGGTAAGAATTAAAGAAAGTGAAAGAGAGGACGATCAGTATAAATCAAAAGAAATAGAAGAAAGATTTAAAGACCATTCAGTATTTGTAGGATATGCCCCTTATGATAAACCAAAATATATAGCTTCAGTTATTATAGAAAATGGTGGATCTGGATCAGCAGTAGCTGCTCCCATTGCCCATAAGATCCTTGATTTTGCTTTCAAAAACAATGTTTAGAGAATTTAAAAGTATTTTTAACTTAAATTGGATTTACGTTTTTATTCTTTTAATAATTTTTTGGATTGGAGAGATCAATCTTTATTCAGCTGCTGGCGGTTCTCTTGATCCATGGGCATCAAACCAGTTAATAAGATTTTTATTTTTTCTCCCTTTGTTTTTTCTAGTTACCATGTTGGAGCCAAAGTTTATTTTTAATTTTGCAGAAATTTTTTTAATTTTAGTTTTGATTGGGTTAATAACGACATTAATTTTCGGTTATACAGGAATGGGAGCTACGAGATGGATACGAATTGCTGGTTTCAACTTACAAGTATCAGAATTTACCAAAATAGCTTTAGTTATTTTTATGGCTAAATATTTTCATAAATTAAATGCAGAAAAAACTATTGGTCTTTTTAAATCAATATTACCTCTCATTGTATCAGTAATTTTTTTTATTTTGGTTGCTATTCAACCTGATTTAGGCACTGCTGTAATTATTTTAGCACTGGGTCTAGTAGTTATTTTTTATGCAGGTATTAAATTAATTTATCCCTTAATATCAATAGGTATCATTTTATCGATAAGCCCAATTTTATGGACTTTTTTAAAGCCCTACCAACAAAATAGAATACAAATTTTTCTAAACCCTGATTTGGATCCACTTGGAAGGGGATATCATATTATTCAGTCTAAGATTGCTATAGGTTCAGGTGGGTTAAAAGGAAATGGTTTTCTTGAGGGTTCACAAAGTAGTTTAGACTTTCTTCCTGAAAAAGAGACAGATTTTGTTTTCGCAATTTTTTCTGAACAGTTTGGTTTTATAGGATCAATTTTGTTGATTTCATTATTTTTTATCATGTTTTTAATACCCGTTTTAAAGACATTCAAACTGACCCAGGCATTTAATAAAATAATCTTGTTTGTTTTATCCTTTAAAATTTTTTTTGAATTTCTAATAAATATATCCATGACAATAGGGATCTTGCCAGTGGTAGGAGTAGCTTTACCATTTATGTCTTATGGAGGAAGTTCTTTGTTGAGTAATTTAATTATTTGTGCACTATTGTTAAACTTTATGTCGATTAACGAAAAAAAGAGAATGTTTTCATGACAAAATCTATCAAAAAACCTTGGGGATCATATGTTGTTCTAAATAAATCAAAAGATTTTTTAATTAAGAAAATTATAGTTAAACCAGAGGGTGTTTTATCCTATCAATCTCATAATTTTAGATCGGAACATTGGATTATTATCGAGGGTAAAGCAACTGTTATTATCAATAACCGCACATTTTATAAGTCAGAAAATGAAAATTTATTTATTCCAAAAAAATCAAAACATAGAGTATTAAATGAGAGCTCTAAAAAGAAATTAGTTTTAATTGAGGTTCAAACAGGAAGTAAATTTTTAGAAACAGATATTAAAAGATATTCAGATATTTATGGTAGAAAAAATTGAAAATATTAGCTGAAATTTCTGTTGGAGAACTGTTTGATAAAATTACTATATTAAATATTAAACTAAAAAAAATTAATGATCCTGAAAAATTGAAAAATATTAAAACAGAATTAGAGGTTTTAATAGAGCAAAGTAATAAAATTATCTTAGACAACAAAGAGGCTCTAAATAAAAATGTTCAAAAACTTCAGGAAATAAATGAAAAGCTATGGAACATAGAAAATATTAAAAGAGAGTGTGAAGCCAATAAAGACTTTGGTGAGAGTTTTATTAAAATTTCAAGAGATGTTCACTTTAAAAATGATATTAGAGCCTCTATAAAAAAAAAGATTAATATTTTATCTGACTCAAAGATAACTGAAGAAAAAGAGTATTCTAAGTATTAACTTTATTTAAACTTATCAATTTTGGCTTAATTTTAGACCTTCCGTTAAGAAAGCTTAATTCTAGTAAAACAACTATTCCTTTGATTTTAGCTTTTGTTTTATTAATTAATTTCATTGAAGCTCGGATAGTTCCGCTTGTAGCAAAAATATCATCAATAATTACAACTTTGTCAGAACCTTTTATCATATCGCTTTGTATTTCTAACTGATTAGAACCATATTCAAGTTTGTAGCTTGTAGCATATGTTTTTCCTGGTAGTTTCCCTTTCTTTCTTATCATTATTAATTTTTTTTTTAATTTGTATGCTACAGCTGAGGCAAATATAAACCCTCTTGAGTCTATTCCAACTACAGTACTTGCATTTAATTTAACTACCTCCTCGGACATTAAGTCTACTACATTATTAAATACTTTGGGGTTTGATAAGATTGTTGAGATATCATAAAAAGCGATACCTTTTTTTGGAAAGTCTTTTATAATTCGAATACTTTTTAAACTACCTGTCATGAAAAGAACAATTAAATCAGTATTTAATAAAAAAAACAAAAAAAAAATTATTTGTTTAACATCATATAGCTACAACTTTACAAAAATTATTGATGATTTAGTTGACGTGGTACTGGTTGGCGACTCTATGGGTAATGTTCTTTATGGTATGGACACTACTAGATCTGTAGATGATCAAATAATGGTTAATCATGCAACCGCTGTAAAAAAAGGTGCAGATAAATCCTTAGTATTTTTTGATCTCCCATATAATAGAGATTTTAGTGAGTCCACAACAGTCAAACGGGTTTTAAGTATTATGAAAAAGACATCTTGTGATGGTGTAAAAATCGAGGGAAATACTGAATTAAAAGATGTTATAAAGTATTTAAGTAAAAAAAAAGTTCCAGTAATGGCTCATTTAGGTTTACAGCCACAGAAATTTAGATCTTCTAAAAAATTTAAAATTTATGGAAAAGATAAGAAGGACTTAGATAATATAATTTCTGACTCATTGTGTTTAGAAAAGTCGGGTGCTGTATCTATATTGTTAGAGGGAATACTAACGAATATTGCAAAAGAGGTCACCAAGACATTATCTATACCTACAATAGGAATTGGTGCTTCTGAGTATTGTGATGGTCAAATATTAGTATCTGAGGATATGTTAGGAATCTTTAGGGATAATCATCCTAAATTTGTAAAAAGATATGCTGATTTATCGAAAAATATCAGGGTTGCTGTAAATAAATATTCCAATGAAGTGATCAATAACAAATTTCCAAATAAAAAGTTTAGGTATGATTAATGGGTTCTATTGATAGAGCTACTTAACAAATCTACAAAAAGCTCTTTTTGATAGCCTTTAAAAGAAGATAATATTTTCAAAGATTGACTATTATATTTTTGAGAGAATTTTTTGATATCATCTTTAATTCTATATTTTTCCATTAATTTCATTAGTTTAATATACTCACTCTTAGACCTTTTAATTTTATTAAATATTTTTTTTATAAAGCGAATTTCATTAATTGAAGATTTTTTTAAAAGTAAAATGATTGGCAAAGTGATTTTTCCCTCATAAAAATCTTTACCATTCTCCTTCCCAGTTACCTTTTCGCCAAAATAATCAAGATAATCATCCATGATTTGAAAGATAATACCAAAATACAAACCTAAATTATTTAAATTTGAAATTATTTTTGAATTTTTACCAGATAAAATAGCAGGTATTTTCATTGCGGCAGCAAATAATTCAGCAGTTTTTAAAGATATGATTTTAATATATTCCTTTTCAGATATTTGAGTATTATTCTCATGTGTGAGTTGCATAAATTCACCCTCAGAAATTTTACTACTTACTTGCGCAAGTGAAGCCATCGCTTCCAAGGATTTAGCTTTCGTCATTAATTGAAATGATTTTGAAAATAAAAAATCCCCAAATAAAACACTAAACTTATTATTCCATATTGAATTAATACTCTTTTGCCCACGTCTTATTTTACCCTTATCTATCACATCGTCATGTAGTAGGGTCGCCCCATGTATAAATTCAATTGCAGTAGACATATAAATATCACTTTTTATTTTCGAATAATTTTTATTAATCATTTTACTTGATAATAAACATAATACTGGGCGTAATTGTTTACCTCTTTTTTTAAAGAAATAATTTCCTAATTTTGGGATAATTGTGATGCTACTTAATAAAAATTTATCAAGTTCATTGTTAGTTTTAAGTAACTTTACATTAATTTCTTTATGAATTAGTTTGATAGTTTGTTCAAATTTATTTTTTTTCATCTGCTATGAGTTTATACTCTAGAGATTATCTACTAGATGGTAAAATTGTATACCATCAATTAAAAAAAGGTTATAGGAGTGGCATTGAGCCAATTATTTTAGCTGCCCAATGCAAAAAAAAATATAATAAAATTTTAGATATGGGATCGGGATGTGGATCAATATCACTGATAGTTGCTTATAGAAACCCTGAGTTAGAAGTTATTGGCTTTGAGAAAAATAAAATTCACCATCAAGTTGCAATTTTAAATCATAAAGAAAATAATTTGAAAAATTTAAAATTCAAAATCCAAGATAATTGTATATTTGATCCTTATTATGAGAACTACTTCGACTTAATTTTATCTAATCCACCTTTTTATTTTGCAAATAAAGTTATTCAGTCACGAGACCCCTCAATAAACACATCAAAGTATATATCTGAGTCAGATTTAGAAACATGGTTGAATAATTTAATCTTATATTTAAGAACAGATGGAACCGCATTTATTATAAATAGATATGAAAATACTGATTTTATGATAGATAAGTTTAAAAATTTTAATTTAGAAGTGGCAACAACCCCTTTATTATCTTTTAAAGACTCAAAACCTAAAAATGTTCTCTTAAAAATCACTAAAAGTAATTATTTTATAGAGAAAACATTAAATGCAATTATAATCCACGATGATTTGTCAAATTATTCTAAAGATATAGAAAATTGGTTTAAATAATGTTTAGTTCACAAAAAACAATAGTTTCAATTGACCTAAAGGGAATGATTGCATCTGGAAGTAGGGCCCCACTGAATATGGATAATTTAAACGGTCTATTTTCAAAATTAATGAAGATAAAATTTAATGCACTTTCGATTGTTATTAATTCTCCTGGTGGCTCCCCAGTACAATCATCTTTGATAGCTCAAAAAATTAGAGAAATTTCAGCTAAGAAAAAAGTTAAGTGCTACTGTTTTGTTGAAGATGTTGCTGCTTCTGGAGGATATTGGCTCGCATGTGCTGCCGATGAAATTTATGCAGACGTTAATTCAATAGTTGGTTCAATAGGAGTTATTTCTGGTGGATTTGGATTTACTGATTTAATAAAAAAAATAGGGGTAGAGAGAAGAATATTTACAGCAGGAGAGAATAAAAGTTTTTTAGATCCATTTCAAAAAGTTAATAAAAAAGATGAAGATAAATTAATTAAACTTCAAAAATTAATACATCAAAACTTTATTAATTGGGTTTCTTCAAGAAGAAAGAAGAAACTTAATGATAAAAATAAAAAAATAATATTTTCAGGATCTTTTTGGTTAGCTAATGAGGCAAAAGATTTGGGTTTAATAGATGGAATTATATCTGAGTCAGCTTTTTTCAAAAGTAAATTTGGTGAAAAGACAAAAATAAAGAAAATCAAACAACCAAAGTCCTTAAAACAAAAGTTAGGACTTGGTATTAACTCTTTTAATAGTGAAGATTTAATTACTAAAGCAAAAGAAGAGCTTCTTTTTAATAAATTTGGTATCTGATAAATGACCGCAGATAATATGGAAGACCTAGTATCCTTATGTAAAAGAAGAGGCTTTATTTTCCCATCTAATGACATTTATGGAGGCATGAAAGGCCTATATGACTTTGGGCCTATGGGTGTAGAACTTAAACTAAATTTAAAATCAGCATGGTGGAAATCAATGGTCTATGAAAGAGACGATGTTGAAGGACTGGACTCCACTATTTTGACTTCACCTACTGTTTTGAAATATTCTGGTCATGAGGATACATTTTCGGATCCTTTGGTCGATTGTAAGAAATGTAAATCAAGATGGAGAGCGGATCAACTTGAAGATGGTAAATGTCCTAATTGCAAATCAACTGACTTAACTGAACCTAGGCCTTTTAATTTAATGTTTAAAACTGCGATAGGCCCAGTTGATGATGGTAGTTCATTTGCATATTTAAGACCTGAGACTGCTCAACAGATTTTTGTAAACTTCAAAAATGTAGTTGACTCAACAAGTAGAGTACCCCCTTTTGGTATAGCTCAAATTGGAAAAGCATTTAGAAATGAAATCACACCAAGAAACTTCATCTTTAGAGTTAGAGAGTTTGAACAAATGGAGCTAGAGTATTTTGTAAAACCTGGTACTGATGAAGATTGGCATAAATATTGGGTAGATAAACGTCTAAATTGGTGGGCTGAACAAGGAGTCAAATCAGAAAAGTTAAAATTACTAGAGGTTGAGACAAAGGATTTATCTCACTATTCAAAAGCTACATTGGATATTATGTACGACTTTCCTCACGGTCTTGAGGAACTCGAGGGTATTGCTAATAGAACTGATTTTGACTTAGGATCTCACTCTAAAAATCAAAAAGATTTAAATATCAAAGCTAATATTCAAGAAAATAAAAACTCTAC
Organism: uncultured Alphaproteobacteria bacterium; assembly: GCA_902610415.1. GTDB lineage: Bacteria > Pseudomonadota > Alphaproteobacteria > HIMB59 > HIMB59 > HIMB59. The sequence goes on along the minus strand of CACLVL010000001.1, from coordinate 21,088 downwards.
AACAAAATTAGCTATTCAAGACTTAGAAAATAAAGAATGGTTTATACCATTTGTTATAGAGCCTTCTGCAGGAGTAGAGAGAGGTGCCCTGGCTGTTTTGAATGAGGCTTATACAATTGAGGAGGCGAATAAAAGAACTTTGCTTAAGCTAAAACCTCATTTATCACCAATCAAAGCGGCTGTAATTCCACTTAAAAGAAATAACTCTGATTTGGTTAACATTGCTAATAATGTTAAATCAGAACTTCAATCACTTAGTTTGGGAAGAGTTATGGTTGAAAATACTGGAAATATTGGCAAAAATTATCGTAGACATGATGAGATAGGAACGCCTTTATGTATCACGATTGATTTTGAAACTCTTGAAAATCAGATAGTTACAATTCGTGACAGAGATACAATGAAACAAGAAAAAGTATCCTTATCTGAAGTGGCAAACTATTACTCTAAATATTTTAAGTAATTTATTTTTTAAGAACTACGGGTTCTCTTAAAATAAAATAATTATTTAATTGAAATAATATTTCAGAATTATTAGGGAGATTTTGTGGTTTTTCCTCAAATACTTTGACTGTTACTTTTTTTTTATTTAGTTGTCGATGCTTAATTCTTGAAACTACCTCTTGCCCTATAAAGCAACCCTTTGAATAATCCACTAATTCATCATTGATTTCTGATGGGAGCAAAGAGGAATGTTTAAGGAGATTAGCATCAATATTACCAGATGATAGTTGATTTAAGATATATTTTTCGTCGTATTCTGTAGCATCAATATTTTCAATATGAAGATTTACATCAGATAATGATGCAAATTTTTTTAAATAAGTGGCTAAATCATTTTGATCATTGGTACAAACTAAATCATAAGATACCTTTGAATTAGTAATTATTATTTCATATAGAATCTTTCCTTGAGGGGTAAGTATATAACTAAACAACTCTTCCTCTAATTTATTCAAGTCGTTGGTAATAATATTTTGTAAAAAATCAAATCTTTCTGATCCAGATACTTTAATTTTTATTGGATTAAGTGTTTCAATTTGCATGTAATATATTATCTATATGTATATATATGCATTTATTATTTATTTCTTCAAATAGAATAGGTGACTCACTAATAAACCTCCAAGTGCTAAATAATTATATACGAAAAAATAAGAAAAATATTGAAGTAACATTAGTTTCCGGTTCTTTGCCAATGCCAATCTATGATGATTATTCTATGATTTCTAAAAGGGTAATATTAACCAAGCAAAAATATAATTTACATTGGTTTAATCTGTATAAAGAGCTCTCTGCATTCAGATATGATGAAATAGTAGATTTTAGATCTTCTCTTATTGGTTATTTCTTAAGGGTAAAAAAAAGAAGTATATTTAGGATGAAAAAATCTAAAAATATATACGAACAGATTCATCATAAATTTGATACAGATTTAAAAAAAGACTTTAAAATATTAACTGATCGAGTAAGAAATATTTTCCCAAATTCAAATTACGCATGTTTAGCCCCTTTTACAAATTGGGCTCCTAAAGAGTGGCCTACGGAACAATATGTAAAAATAGCTCAATATTTAATAGACAAAGGAATAGATAAAATATTTATTTTAGGATCAGAAGAAGAGAGTTCGAAATTTCATCATTTTGAGTCAGTACTGGGTAATAAGGTAATTAATAGATGTGGTAAGCAACATATTCTCAATGATTATGCTTTATTACAAAAATCTAGACTTTTTATTGGCAATGATTCCTCCATGATGCATATGGCCGCTTTAAGTAAAGCTCCAACTTTAGGACTTTTCGGTCCAACTAATGATAATATATATTTCCCAGAAATCTTTGATCATTGTCACTTAGTTAGGTCAACAGAGTCCTTTGAAAGTCTCGTGAGTAAAACTCAAAACTATACTTTAAATAATTGTTTAATGAATGATGTATCTTATAATAATGTGATTGATAAAGTAAATTATATATTAAATGCTCAAAATTTTTAGGCCTTGTGATTTTCATGTTCACCTAAGAGAAGGACAAGTTTTAAAACATGTATTAAAAGAAAATAATAAAAATTTTCAAAAAATTTTAGTAATGCCAAATTTAGCAAAACCAATAACTAATGAAAAAATTTTATCTAAATACAGAGCATTAGTCTTAAAAAATAATCGAAACACTGAAATACTTTTTACTATATATTTAAATCAAGATTGTAAGATTTCAGATTTAAAAAATATGATAAAAAATAATCTGTTTTTTGCAGCCAAATTATATCCCCTTCATGCAACAACAAATTCCTCTTCAGGAGTAAAAGATATAAAAAAAATGTCAAAATACTTTGAGTTTCTGGAAAAAAATAAAATTCCATTATGTTTACATGGAGAGCATATACACAAAGATGACGATCCTTATGAACGTGAAAGGAGATTTCTTGAGTATGAGTTATCCTGGCTTGTAAAAAATTTTAAAAATCTAAAAATAACTTTAGAACATATTACTACTAAAGATTCCGTAGATTTTGTAAAATTAAATAATAACATAGCTGCTTCTATAACAACCCATCATTTATTAGAAAATACAAATACTTTTCTTGGAGACTATTTAAAACCAGAATTATTTTGCAAACCAATCATTAAAAGCAAAAAACACCAAAAATCACTACTTAGTGCTGCTCTATCTGGTAATTCGAAGTTTTTCTTTGGCTCCGACTCTGCTCCTCATCTTAAAAAGTATAAATTTACTGAAAGTTGTTGTGCCGGCGTTTATTCAACTAAATATTCAGTATCCAATATATTGGAACTTTTTTATTCCTCAAAAAAAACTAATAATTTAAACAAATTTCTAACAATCAATGGATGCAAACATTACAATCTTAAATTCGATAACAAACTAATTTCATATGTGAGACAAAAAGATTTTAAATTTCAAAAATATTCAAAATTTAAAAATGATAGTCTAATTAACTACAACCACTTTAAAAATCACTGGATTATAAATTAAGTCAGTATTTTGGTAAAATGACCCATTTTTCTGCCAATTTTTGACTCTTTTTTATAATAATCATGAAAATATTCATCTTTTTTGAATTCTTTATCACGATAATTATAAATATCCTCTCCAAGAATATTTGTCATTTCAGATTTATATCTTAGTAAAGGCTTTATTTTTTCAAGATTGCATACAGATCTGAGGTGGGATTCAAACTGACTTACATTATATGACTCAATAGTTAGATGCCCTGAGTTGTGCACTCTAGGAGCTATTTCATTTAATAATAATTCATTTTTATCTGTAATAAAAAACTCTAAACAGAAAGTACCAACATAACTTATTTTTTTGGCAAAATTAACAGCGTGGTTTTTTGCCTCTTCAATAATTGATTGATTTGAATTTGCTGGTGAATATGATTTGAAAAGAATTTGATCTTTATGAACATTTTCTATCGGTTGATAGGTAAAAATAGTTCCATCTTGATACCTCACAGCAATAATAGAAATTTCTTGTTGTAAATTTATTTTCTTTTCTAAGATGTAATTATTTTTAGGTAATTCAGGTATTTCCTTTGAACTATTAACTATATACTGTCCTTTACCATCATATCCAAGCTTGCGAGTCTTTAATATTGCTGGGAAAAAATCGGTATTAACTGATTTTAAATCTTCTATATCTTTAATTTCAATATATGGAACTGTGGGAATATTAATTTCATTTACATAATTTTTTTCAGTTAAACGGTCCTGAATAATTTTATTAATTTGGGAACTAGGAGATACCTTTATTTTATTTTCTATATACGACAATGTCTTAAATGGAATATTCTCAAACTCATAAGTAATAAAATCGCACCCTTGAATGAAAGTATCTATTTCATCAAAATCATCATATTTTTTGATAGCGTAGTTATTTGCATATTTAATTGCTGGGGAGTCACTAGAGTCGGTGTAAACAAACGTTAGGATATTCAATTTTTTAGCTACTTGACATAACATCATACCAAGTTGACCTCCACCTAGTATACCAATGATCATTACTTAGGCGTCTTTTTAACTTTTTTTGTTTGAGCCAGTCTCCATTTAATCAATTGATTTTCAACTTTAGAGTCGTAATTACTAATAATTGAAGCTGCATATAAAGCAGCATTTTTTGCTCCATTTTCACCAATTGCAACAGTTCCTACAGGAACACCAAAAGGCATTTGTGCTATAGAAAGTAAACTATCCAATCCTTTTAATGTTTTTGACTCAATAGGAATACCAATTACTGGAATATGAGTTATAGCTGCGATCATACCAGGTAAATGAGCCGAGCCGCCAGCACCAGCAATTATTATCTTAATACCTTTGTTATAAGCTTGTTCTGCATATTCATATAATCTTTTTGGGGTTCGGTGTGCTGAAACAATTTTTTTTTCGTGACTAATCTTTAATTCTCGTAACACAGTGCTTGTATGTTTAAGAGTTGACCAGTCACTTTGGCTTCCCATTACAATTGAAATTTTAGGATTAGATTGTTTCATTTTTTTGAAAATTTTTTCTCAGTAATTTTAAAATAGAGTTTATATGGTAATAGTTTACCAAATTTCATTATAGAATTAAAAGGAAAAGGAAATGTGATCTCAAAGCCTTTTTTATATATTTTATTAAAAATTATCTCAGCTGCCTTATTGGAGGACATTAAATAGGGCATTTTGAATGTATTTACTTTTGTGGCAGGAGTTTCTACAAATCCTGGGCATATTAATTTTACATTTAATCCATTATAAATTTCAGATTTCATAGACTCAGCCAAATTTATTAATGCCGCCTTAGAGGGTCCATATAAAATAGACTTTGGGAGACCCTTATATCCTGCAGTTGATGACATTAACGCTATAGTATTTTTTGAGTCAAGTTCAAAATTCTTTCTTATCAATTCTAAAGATAAATAAATACTTAGAACATTAGTATTAAAAGTTAGTTTGGCATTTTCAAAATTAAAATCATTAAAACTGTCAGGTATATAAATTCCTGCATTTAAGATAAATGTGTTTATGTTTCTATTTTTCTTAAATACTTCTTCTATTATTGATTTACTCGAGTCAAAATCTGCTAAATCTGTTTCTATAAACTCAAATTTAGTATTATTTAATATTGTGGGAGGTATCTTTGTATTGTCCCTAGCTAAGCCTATGACACTCCAGCCTTGTTTAAGATATTCCATACAAAGCGCATAGCCAATCCCACTGCTTGCGCCTGTTATAAAAACTTTTCTATCTTGTGTATTCGCTGATGAATTTTTTTGCATTAGAAATATGAGTACTAATTTTAGATTTGTCCATTTTATTTACAGTATAGTACATCATAGAGAGCCTCTGGTTAGTCTTAAAATAATTTTTATTTTTATATATAAAATTCCAGTATAGGCCATCCAATGTTTGAGTCCAATCACCTCGACTATAATTACTCATTTTCAATAAGTAATTTGATCCACATAAATAAGGTTTTGTTGCAAATATTCCTCCATCACTAAACATTCCCATTCCATAAACATTTGGTGTCATAACCCAATCTGAGGAGTCGATAAATGTCTCCATAAACCATTTATAGACCTCTGAAGGTTTTAGACCTGATAAGTTCATTATATTACTAATTACCATAAGTCTTGGAATATGATGAACGTATCCACTTTTTTTTAAATTAGATATCATGTCATTTAAAATTGGAATATTAGTTGTTCCTTCATACCAATGCTTTGTTAATTTTCTAGAATTTCCAAAAAAATTACCTTTATTAAAATCTTTATAATAATGGATATTTAAGTACCTCATGAATTCTCTCCACCCAAAGATTTGTCTTATAAATCCTTCATAATTGTTGATACCAACTTTACTATAGGAAATTAAATTTAATCGATCTAATACGTCCTTTGGAGTTAATAAACCCATGTTTAATGGAGCGCTAATTAAACTATGGTTTATATATGGGTCATTAATTCTTATAAAATCTTCGTAATGGCCAAAATTTTCAAGTTTCTTATTAATGAAATTATCAAGAACTTTAGATGAGTCTTTAAAATTCATAGGAAATATTATTTTTTTTTCTAAAATTCCAAAATGGTTTGCAAAAAACTTATTTATTAATTTCTTAATATCTTCGTAATGTTTCGACTCAAACATATTAGATTTAGGACTCTCATATTCTTTTGGGACTCTTTTTCTATTATCTTCATCAAAACTCCATTTATCTCCAATAGGCTTGTTTTCTTTCACAAATATTTCAAAAGTTTTTCTAACATTACTGTAAAAATTAGATAACTGAGGTTTTTTGGTAGTAACCATACCCTGATAGTCAGACCTACTTACAAGAAACATAGGTGATTTATGAAAGGTTAATTCAATTTTGTTATCTTTACAAAATTGTTCAAATTTTTTTCTAAATTCTAAGTCCTCTATCTCAAATATATTAATTTTAAAAATATTTTTAGATACCAAGAAGCTTTTTAAACCTTCAAAATAGTCCTTAAAATTAGTAATATTTTTGTCAAGTGTAATATAATTTACTTTGAAATTATTTTTTTTTAAATAGTCCCTATATTCTCTCATAGAGGCTAGAAAATAATATATTTTTTGTTTATGATGCTTAAAATAGCTACAGAGACCAAGATCCTCTTGAATAAAAAATTCACATGAATTTTTAAAATCTTTTAAATTCTTTTTTTCAAATAATTGATTTCCAAGAACTATAAAGCACTCTTTCATTCAGGTTTAATTATCTTGTAATCAAGGTAGATCTTCCACCGTCAACTTGAAAATTTTGACCTGTTATCCATGATGATTTTTCAGATATTAGGAAAGAAGCTAAGTTTCCTATGTCATCTCCTGAACCAAGTCTTGACATTGGATGAAGTTTGCCTATTCCCTCAGCAATTTTTTCATTTGATACCATAGAATTTGACATCTTAGACACAGATAGACTAGGAGATATTGTATTAAATCTTATCTTGGGTGCATAATCAGCAGCTAGAGAATTTGACAAACCAATCAAGGCACTTTTAGCTGAGGCTATTGCAGTATGATTTTTAAATCCCCTTACAGCAGCAATTGAAGAAAAAAACACGACAGAGGATGACTCAGACATTTTACTGATACTGTGGTTTAAAAAATGTACAATATTATAAAAGTTTTCATCCATAATTTTTTTAAAATCATCTAAACTTGTACTAGAAAAAGGTTTAAGATTTATAGAACCAATTGCAAAAACAATGCCAGAGATTTGGTAATCAATATTTTTAATAAAATTTTCTGTCTCAGAGAAGTCGTTTATATCCAGTACATTTTTTTCAAAACTACCTTCAACGTCATCATCAAAAGCGCTTCTTGATAGAAGGACTAATTCGTTATCATCTTTTAAATTTGTAACACATGATTTACCTACAGAACCATTAGCTCCTATTATTAGTATTTTATTCATAGCTTTTTATACCAAATCAGGCTCTAATTAGATTTAATTCTTAATGATTTTTAAACTATAACATGTCGTAAAAACAAATAGTAAAGTCCCAATTACTTGATGAATAGAGCCTAAAGAAACTTGAACATTACTTAAAACAACAAAAACTCCTACAAATAGCTGAATGAAAACTAAAGAAATTATTAATAGAAGATGTAATTTTTGATATTTATTACTTATTTCTTTAAGGTGCTTCAAACCCAAATAAAGTATTGTAATGAAGGATATGTAAGCTAAAGCTCTATGAAAAAAATGTATAAAGACACTATTGTCAAAAAAACCAAATAATCGATCATCCAAGAAAAGCAAATTTTCAGGTATGTAACTATCTCCCATTTTAGGCCAAGTGTTAAATGATTTACCTGCATCTAGACCTGCCATAAACGCCCCATAAATTACTGTGAAAAAAATTATTAAATTAAAAAAAATAAAAATTGATTTATGGGAACTAAACTTACTTTCGTAATTACCAATGCTAAGTCTTTTCATAAACAAATAAGCAATAAAAGAGAGAATTATTTGAGCAATTATCAAATGAACTGCCAGTCTAATATGACTTACATAGGGGTTCATATCTAAACCACTTTTTACCATCCACCAACCTATTAAACCTTGAGAACCTCCAAGAAAAAGAAGAAACAAATATGATAGCAACTCTTCTTTAGAAAAGTATTTCTTTAAAGCGAAGACAACAAAAGGAACTATAAAAATAATACCTATAATTCTTCCAAGAACTCTATGTCCATATTCCCACCAAAAGATATATTTAAATTCTGACAGTGTCATATTTACGTTTTTAATTTGATATTCTGGATATTGTTTGTAGTCGTCAAAAACTTTTAACCAATCTCCATCAGACAGTGGAGGTATTGCTCCTACAAATAATTTCCAATCGACCATGGACAATCCTGATTCTGTAAGTCTTGTTAGCCCTCCCACAATAATCATTAATAAGATAATTGTCATAAGGCTTACCAACCATATCTTGATTTGAAAACTCTCAGTTTTATACATCTAATCTAAACTTATAATTTCTTAGAATATATTTAGTATATTAATTTTAGTCGCATTCAGCCTATCTAACTGATAGACCTAATAGTCTAAAATACTGTAAATTTCAAATGTCATACCATATCAACGTTATAGATCATGATGGTTCCTCTCATAAAATTGAGGCAACAATTGGATTTTCAATTATGGAAATTATCAGAGATGCTGGTTTAGATATCGAAGCAATATGTGGTGGTTGTTGTGCTTGTGCCACCTGTCATTGTTATGTTGAAGATAAATGGTTAGAGAAGATATCAAAAGCTGATGATGACGAAGAATCTATGCTTGACCAGGCAATGGATATTAAAAAAAATTCAAGACTTTCATGTCAAATCCCATTTACAGAAGAGCTCAATGGTATTACTTTAACTTTAGCACCTAAATTTTGACTGATTATAACTCATATAAATCTTGGCCTTTTAATGAAGCTAAAAAAATTGTTAAAAGATTTAGTGAAAATAATACCAAAGAGAAAATTATTTTTGAAACTGGCTATGGTCCGTCAGGTTTACCACATATAGGCACCTTTGGTGAAGTCTTAAGGACTAATATGGTTCGGTTTTGCTATGAAAAACTAACTGGTAAACAAACTGATCTTATTGCTTTTTCTGATGACATGGACGGTTTTAGAAAAGTTCCTGATAACATTCCAAATAAAGATGAATTATCTAAGTATCTAGATTATCCTTTAACCTCTGTACCAGATCCTTTTGATGAGTTTAAGAGTTTTGGTGAGCACAATAATTCCAAGCTTAAAGAATTTCTTAATAGATTTAATTTGCCCTTTACATTTCAAAGCTCAACCGATGCATACAAATCAGGTTTATTTAATGATACAATAAAAAAAATTATTAAAAATTATGATGAAATAAAAAATGTTGTTCTCCCAACTCTTGGTGAAGAAAGAAGAAAATCTTATAGCCCATTTTTTCCTATCAATGAAAATACTGGAAAAATTTTGCAAGTTCCTATTGAAGAAGTAAATTATGACGATTTTACTGTTTCTTACTACGAGGATGGGGAATTAAAATCTAAATCAGTTCTTGATGGAAATTGCAAACTTCAGTGGAAAGTTGATTGGGCCATGAGATGGGCTGCTTTTGGCGTAGATTATGAAATGTGTGGAAAAGATTTAACCGATAGTTACAGCTTATCTTCAAAGATATGCAGGATTATCGGCTCAAAACCTCCAGAAAATTTAATTTACGAGTTATTTCTTGATGAAAATGCTGAAAAAATTAGTAAATCAAAAGGCAATGGAATAAGTATCGACGACTGGCTAAAATATTCCATCCAAGAAAGCCTATCTATGTTTATGTATCAAAGACCCACTACAGCTAAGAAACTTTTCTTTGATGTAATTCCTAAAAATACTGATGAATATTTATCTCATGTTAACAAGTTTAACAGTGACGACCAAAATGCAGATAATCCTGCATGGCATATTCATAAATCAGTCAATCCTCTTTATGGTTCAAAAATAAATTACAGTTTAATTTTAAATGTCATATCTGTTTGTAAATCTGAGGATCCTAGTGTGATATTTGGTTTAATTAAAAATTATCAAAAAAATTTTAGTGAAATTGAAGAGGATCTTATAAATAGAATGATTGATTGTGGTATAAATTATTTTAAAGATTTTATTCAGCCAAATTTGAACTTTAAAATTCCAAATTCAGAAGAATTAATTATACTTAAAGAAGTTGTGAAAAGAATAAAAGAATTAGAACCATCTGCAGATGCAGATGAATTTCAAACTGTAATTTTTAGTGTAGGGAAAAATTCTATTTATAGAGAAAATATAAGAGAATTTTTTAAACTAATTTATCTAGTTGTCTTTGGTCAAGAAAACGGTCCTAGATTAGGCTCGTTTATAAAAATATATACAAAAGACAAAACTCTAGAGTTATTTAACTCTAAGCTTAATGTATAATATAGCTCATCGCATTTTAAAAAAACTCGATCCCGAATTGTCTCATAATCTCTCTATTAAAGCTCTTAAGTTAGGAATTTACCCAAAGATAACCTATAAAAATACTGAAATACTTGAGCAAACTATATGGGGTAGAACTTTTAAAACCCCAATTGGCCTATCTGCAGGTTTTGATAAAAATGCAGAGGTAATTAATCCTATATTAAATTTAGGATTTAGTTTTACAGAGTTGGGTACAGTGACACCTTTACCTCAAAAGGGAAACTCAAAACCAAGAATTCATAGATTTCCAGCACAAAAAGCTCTTATAAACTCTCTTGGTTTTAATAATAAAGGCATGGAAGTTTTTGAAAGAAATATTAACAACTCTAATTTAAAAGAAAATTTTCAAGATAAAATTATTGGAATTAATATTGGCAATAATAAAGATACTATCGAAATATTAGATGACCTTAAAAAACTTTTCGACAGGCTTTATCGACTTGGAGACTACATTGTAGTTAACCTGTCTTCTCCTAATACACCTGGTTTAAGGGATAACCTTAAATCTCAGAATTTTGAGAAGATAGTTACAACTATACATAAATTTAGAGATCAAAATAATTCAAAAATCCCAATTTTATTCAAAATTTCACCAGATATTTCTGATCAGGATAAAAAAGATATCTCATTAATTTCTCTAGCAAATGATGTTGATGGGTTGATATTAACAAATACAACAATTAATAAATCCATGGTTAATGAAAAATTAGAAGGAGGGGTCAGTGGTAGACCACTATTTCTTAAATCAAATGAATTAATTAGAGATTTCTATACTCTTACTTCTGGAAAAATAAAAATCATAGGTGCAGGAGGTATTTTTGATGCTAATGATATTTTAACAAAAATGAAATTAGGTGCCTCATTAATTCAAATTTATAGCAGTTTTACCTATGAAGGGCCTTATCATGTAAAAAAAATGACATTAGATTTAATTAATTTAATACAACAACAAGGATTTAGAAGTATCTCCGAAGTAATTGGGCAATATTCTTGAGATCAATCTCCTCCTTTAAAGAAATAGTTAGTAATTATGACTACTTTCTTTTTGATCAATGGGGTGTTTTACACAATGGTAGTTTTAAATTCCCTTTTGCAGAGAAGTGTCTGAAATATTTAAAAAAAGAAAATAAGAAAATAGTTCTAGTATCTAATTCTTCGAGACCAAAAGACCTATCAATGGAAAACTTAGAGAATTTGGGCATTAACAATAAGTTATATGACTATTGTATTACAAGTGGACAAATTGCATTAAATTTTTTGGAAAAAGATATTTATAATAAATACGGAAAAAAATGTTTTCCACTTAAATTACCAAAAGAAAAAAAAAAGTTTTTTAATCTAGACTGTACAACTAATTTTAAAAAAGCAAACTTTGCAATGATAGCAGATTTAAAAAGTGGTTTAACAGTTTTAGATTTTGCTGAGGATCTTGATAATATGCTCAAACACAAACTACCCTTATTATGTGCTAATCCAGATTATTTGGTTCATAATAATGAAAATCTATCTATGTGTGGAGGGACTATTGCAAATTTATATTCCGACCTAGGAGGTAAAGTTTTTAGATATGGAAAACCTTATAAACCAATTTATGAGGACATTATTAAAAAAATGAAAATCAAAGATCGAAAAAAAGTTTTAGCAGTAGGGGACTCTTTATGGCACGATATAGATGGTGGTAACAAAATGAACTTTGACACACTTTGGATCAAAAATGGTATTCACAAGTCTCAACTAGATAAAAAGGATGAAATCAAACAATTATTAAGTGAGTTCAATCCAAAATACGCTATTAGTGAGCTAAAACTTTAGAAACTATTATTGTAAAAAAGTTACTTTTGTATTATAAACTCAATTCATGTCAAGATCTTGCGATATTACTGGAAAAAAACACCAAACTGGCCACAATGTAAGTCACTCTAATATCAAATCAAAAAGAAGATTTATGGTAAATTTGAATAGTGTTACTCTGTTCAGCGAGTCATTAAACAGAAAATTTAGACTCAGAATTGCCTCATCAACTCTCAGAACAATAGATAAACATGGTGGTTTAGATCAATATCTAAATAAAACAAGTTCCCGATCTTTAACTGAAAAAGCTTTAAAGATCAAAAAACAAATCGAAAAAAATGTTAGCCAAAAAGCTAGCTAAATGTTCCAGGAATTATTTTTAAACCTATCCAATAATTTAAATAACACATCAGTTATTGTGATTTGGCTGTTACAAATTATGTTTTGTTATTTTTCAATTTTATTTTCACTTAAGTTTTTTGGAAAAACAGGTATCTATGTTTATGTAGCAATAGCAATAATACTAGCAAATATTCAAGTGCTAAAAGTTGTAGATTTTCCTTTCTTCCCTGAGCCTATGGCATTAGGAACGGTACTGTTTATTTCAATTTTCCTTTGTACTGACATTCTAAATGAATATTTTGATAAAAAATCTGCAACTAAGTGTATTTATCTTGGTATTGCAGCTTATTTATTTTCAACAGTGCTGATGTTTCTAACAATATCTATTTCACCTATTGATCCGGATGCACATCCTGCATGGTCTTGGAGCTATGATATGCATGAGTCAATTAAGACAATTTTTCTTCCACAATTTCCTATAATAGTTGGAAGTATTTGTGCATTTTTTATCAGTCAGAAAATTGATATTTTTATATTTTCTTATTTAAAAAATAAAAATACCAATCTTTGGTTTAGAAATAATGCATCCACAATAGTTTCTCAATTTATTGATAATATTATATTTAGTGTTCTTGCATTTAATATTTTAACTTCAAATCCTGTGCCTTTGTTTGACCTAATTATTTCTTATGGCTTGGGTATTTATTTTCTGAGAATTTTATTAAGTCTATTTGATACAATTTTTATATATTTAGCAAAGAATTTCCTACCTTCTAAACTTGACTAATTTTTTTCAAGTAAAAAAAAAGTCTCAATTATCTAATGCTCGACTTGGGTTAATTACCACTGCACATGGTAAAATAAATACCCCAGCTTTTATTTTCTGTGGCACTAAAGCCACCGTTAAATCTGTGCTACCTTCGCAATTAAAATTTACAAGCACGCAAATTATCCTCTCAAATACATACCATTTAATGCTTCAACCGGGGCCAGAGATAATTTCAAAAGAAGGTGGTTTGCAGAATTTTACTCATTGGAATGGACCTATGATGACTGATAGTGGTGGTTATCAAATTTTTTCACTAGGATACGGCTCAGTTTCAGAAGAAATAAAAGGAAAAAATAACAATACAAAAAGGAAGTCTCTTATAAAAATAACAGAAGAGGGAGCTTTTTTTAGAAATTATATTAACGGTGATAAAATATTCCTTTCACCTGAAAGATCTATTGAATTACAACGTGACTTTGGTGCTGACTTAATATTTGTTTTAGATGAATGCACACCTTTTAACGTTTCAAAAAAATATACAGAAAAGTCTATGTATATGAGCCATCGTTGGGCTGTAAGATGCAAAAATTCTTTTGACTCGAAATTTAAGAATTATGAACCAACTTTTGGCTCCTCTGGGAAACAGTCACTTTATGGGATAATACAAGGTGGTGTTTATGAGGATTTAAGAAAGATTGCATGCGAAGAGACTTGCTCAAAAGATTTTGATGGACTTGCAATAGGGGGGTCCTTGGGTAGCACAAAAAACCAAATGTATGATATTTTTTCTTTGTGTGAAAACTATTTAGATAAATCCAAACCAATACATATTTTAGGAATTGGAGGATTAGATGATATCTTACAAGGCGTAAGTTCAGGATACGATACGTTTGATTGTGTGTCACCAACTAGAATTGCTAGACATGGTATCATGATGTCAAAACTGAGTAGTAAAGGCATTAATTTAAATAATTCAAAATACAAAGATGATCATTCCTGTTTAGATGAGGGTTGTGAAATACAGGAAATTAATAAATTCTCAAAATCGTATATACACCATTTATTTAAGTCTAATGAAATGTTAGGGATGATTATTTTATCAATCTATAATATTTGGTTTATGAATAAGTTTTTTGAGGAAATAAGAGTATCAATAAATGAGAATAAGTTTGAAGAGTATAAGAACAGTATTTTGATTAATTTAGTTGAATAATGACTCTATCTTCTCAAACATAATACCACCTAACTCTTCTACATCATGAATGGTAATAGCCTTACTATAATACTGACCAACATTATGCCCAATACCGATGGCTAATAATTCAATATTTGATTTCTGTTCTATTGCAACAATAGTGCTTTTAAGATGTTTTTCTAAATAATTACTGTTATTCACAGATAACGTAGAGTCATCTACTGGGGCCCCATCAGATATTACAATTAAGATTTTTCTACTTTCAGGTCTTTTTGAAATCCTCGAACTAGCCCAAAGAAGTGCCTCACCATCAATATTTTCTTTTAAAAGCCCCTCTTTTAGCATCAGGCCTAAATTTATCTTCGATTTTTTTGAGTTTTGATCCGCAGATTTATAAATGATATGTCTTAGATCGTTTAGTCTTCCTGGATTTTTCTGCTTCCCGTTTTTGAGCCAATGCTCTCGGGTCTTCCCACCTTTCCAAGCCTTTGTTGTAAAACCAAGTATTTCAACTTTGATCTTACATTTTTCCAAAGTGGCTGCGATCATATCTGTAGTTAAAGCAGCGATCATAATTGGTTTTCCTCTCATAGATCCAGAGTTATCAATTAATAAAGTTACGGTTGTATCTTCAAATTTTATTTCCTTCTCTTTTTTGAAAGACAGTGAATTGTTTGAATTAGTTATTACTCGTGTGAGTTTAGACGTATCCAATACACCATCATCTAGATCAAAATTCCATGATCTATTTTGCTTAGATTGAAGTTTACGATATAATTTATTAGCTAATCTTGATATCTGTTTTTGGTATAAGTCACATTTCTCATCGAGCTGTCTTCTAAGAGCAACTAGTTCTTCATGGTCACATAGTTTAAAAGCTTCAATTATCTCATCATATTGGTTTGTTGCAGTTTTATAATTTTGACTTAAGTTTCTGTAACTATCAATTGACTTAATTATATCATCAATTTGTTGGTCTAAAATTTCAATATCGACTTCTTCCCCTTGAACACTTGATTGATCATTATCTGTGTCACTTTCAGGAGTATGCATACTATCGTCTAATTGGCTTTCTTCAGGTTTCTGAGCTTGATTTTCTTCTTGATTTTCATGCTGATTGAAATCCTCTTCGTCTTTTCCTTCATCAAGGTTCTTATCATCTGGGTTATTTTCTTCTTCAAGGGACGGAAAGATAATTCTGAGAAGATCTACAGATAAAGATAAGTATTCTTTTTGTTCTTTTATATTTTGAGATAATTTTTGAAGTGTATTAAAAAATTCAGATACATTGTCTTTAGACGTTATATTCTTCAGATATTTATTATTCAGTTTCCACTTCTTACCATTAATAAAGTCAATAAAAAAAAGTGTTAAAGTAAAGTAAAATAAATCTTTAGAGTCCTTTTGTTTTTTTAGATTTAAAATCTCTAATCTTTTTAGCCACTTATTCTCAATATTTTTAACTATGCCTTTAAAAGGTCTCGAGCCATAAGTTTCATATCGCAAACGTTCTAAAAAGATAATTTCTTCTTTAATATCAACATTTTGAGAGGCTATTTGGTTTAATTGTTTTTCATTATGGTATTTTTTTTTTAGGGCAAAGGAGTCTGCTGCACTTCGCATATCTTCATAGTTGAAAATATTTGAAATAGATGGAAGGTTTAAAGTATCATCTTTTTCTAAAACAATATTTGAATTTACATTTATTTTTAATTCTTTGTTTTCAGATATAGTCTTATTAACAGAATTGAGTGTATTTGAGATTTGTTTAGGAAGTTTTAATTGTTTGAGATCGGCCAATTATATATCAATTGCAAAAGTTCTCTGAAAATACTCTTTATAAATATCGATTTCACTTTCATCACACTTATTTAAAAAAGTAAAGTTCAATGAGCTTTTTATATCTTTTATAATTTTATAATTTTCTGCCCACATTATTACTGTTCTTGGGCTCATGACTATAGATATATCTTTTTGTTCAAAGCCTTTTCTCGTCAAATTAGCCATTTGGACCATCGATCCAATTATTTTTTTTTCTTCACTACTAGCCGAAACTTTTTTTGATATTATTTCGATTTCTTTCTCTTCTTCTAAGTAGTTTAACTTTGCAACTATATTCCATCTATCCATCTGACCTTGATTGATTTGATTTGTTCCGTGATAGATGCCAGAGGTATCTCCAAGGCCAACAGTATTAGCAGTAGCAAATAATCTAAAATAAGGATGTGGTGAGAGAACTTTGCTTTGATCAAGAAGTGTCAATTTTCCCTCCGCTTCAAGTATTCTTTGAATAACAAACATAACATCTGGTCTTCCAGCATCATATTCATCAAAAACTAATGATACGTTATTTTGAAAAGCCCAAGGAAGAATACCTTCCTGAAATTCAGTGACTTGTTTATTATCTTTTAAAACTATCGCATCTTTTCCAATTAGATCGATTCTAGATACATGACTGTCTAGGTTAATTCTAATACATGGCCAGTTTAATCTCGCACATACCTGTTCAATGTGAGATGACTTCCCAGTTCCATGCAGACCTTGTAAGAAAACCCTCTTATTAAACTTTAGACCCAACAAGATTGCAGTTGTTGTACTATCATCAAATACATAATTTACATCAATTTTTGGGCAATATTCTGATGTTTCATTAAATTTTGGAACTTTTATATCAGTTTGTATCCCAAAAATTTCTTTTGATGAAACTTCTGTAATTTGTATTAAGTCTTTTTTGAGAGCCTCAATTTTATTCATTTTTTGTATCTTTCAATTAAGTAGTTATATGCTTCTACTATTTCTCTAAATTTATCAATAACTTTTTTACTATTGCCCTTTACATCTGGATGATGCTCTTTAACTAGTTCTTTATAGCTTTTTTTTATCAATTTTATGTCAGTATTTATATCTAATTTTAAAATAGTAAGTGATTTTAACAGTTTATTTGACTGCGGTTGATATGCAGCAGGGTTATCAAATGAACCCATATCCTCACCATTAATTGTAAAATTATAGAATTTTTTTCCTGATCCAAAAGTATTTGTTGGTCTTCTCCAGATAGTGTCAAAACGAATATCATTTTCAATTTCATTAGCATCCATTTTTTTATGGTAATTCCATTTCTTATTAAATTCTTTTATATGTTCCATACAAAACCACTGATAATTACTTAAATTATCATAATCTAAAGGAGCTTTGTAAACACCTTCCTCCTTACAATTTGGATGATTGCATAAATTTTCTATTTTATTTTTTTTATTCATTTAAGATTAAATTATGAATTTAGATAATATTAAAATCCTTTTACAGGATATTAGTCAATTCGAAATTTTAGAAATAATTGATAATAGTGCAAAACATAATGGACATGCAGGAGTTGAAAATTCATCTACTATTTTAACTCATGTGGAACTTAGAATATTAAATAAAAATAACCTTAATAAAATAGATATTCACAGGACAATTCATGAAAAACTTGACTCAGTCTTTAAATTTGGTCTACACTCTCTTGAAATAAAAATATCAAATAGATAACTTTACTTTATTAATTTTATTAATTGACCTAGATATAATTTGTAATTTTATATCCCCAACATAAAAGACTTTGCCAACTTTAGGAATTTCTTTAGCCAAATCGTGTATTAAACCTGATAAAGTTACAAATTGATCAGGTAAATTAATATCTAAGCTTCTATTAATTTCCCTTACACTAGCATTTCCATTAAACAAATAATTACTATCATCAATCTTCTCTAGATAAGTTTCATCAGTATCAGTTTCATCAAAAATTTCTCCAATAATTTCCTCTATTATATCCTCTAATGTAATTAAACCCTGTATTTCTCCATATTCATCTACAATTAAAACCATATGTTCTCTTGAAGATTTGAAATCAATAAGCTGTTTCATGGCCAGTTTGTTTTGTGGAATGTAAACAGGTTGAGAGGTATTTCTTTCAATACTTTCATTTGATTCTTCCATACTAGAGTCTTTCAACAAATCTCTTATATCGAAAATTCCAATTAGGTTATTAAAATTACCCTTAATAACTGGTATTCTTGTATATGGGGATGTACTTATTATTTTGAGATTCTGTTTATAAGGATCTTCTAAATTAATATATAAAATTTCATTCCTATGAGTCATAAGCTCATCAACTTTTAACTTTTTTAACTCAAGAATATTACTCATATAATCTGCTTCATATTCCCCATCTTTTGAATATTGTTTTTGTAATTGTACAGCTCCTTCAAATTCCTCTTCAATTATTTTTGATTGATCTGCATTTAAATTTAAACCAATAATTTTAATTATTTTGTTGGAAATCTTATTAATCAGATTTACTATTGGTTTAATTAATTTTGTATAAAAATAAAAAAACTTAGAGACTCTCAAAGCAAAAGTCATTGGCTTATTAATTGCAAATATCTTAGGAGTTACTTCAGAAAATATAACAATCATTAATGTCATAAAAATTGTTGCAACTGTTACACCTAAACCACCAAATTCTGAAACAAGTAATTCTGTCATTAATGCTGTAGCTAAAATATTAAATAAGTTATTAGCAAGTAAAATTCCAGTAATGAATTCGTCTTTAAAATCTTTAATTTTTAAAATGAAATTCGCATTTTTTGCTCCTTTATCTCTTTGTCTAAAAGCCCGCTGTTTTGATACTGCTGTTAAAGCAGTTTCTGAACCAGAGGATAGTGCAGATAATAAAAGAAGAATTATTATTGCTAAAATTTTTATAATAACAATTAAAGTCATTAATTAATTTGATAAAGAATAGATTTTAGATCCCTTATTGAAATCTTTTTAATAAATCCTCCACTTTTTCCAATTAGAACAAAATTTACATCTTTATTTATAATTTTTTTATCAAATGCAATCCTTTTTATTAAAGCAGGAATTGTTTTTTTATTCACATACTTACTGTAGTTAACCGGTAATTTATATTTTTTTAATAATTCAATTAGATTAGTAACTTTTTCAGGACAGTAATTAAATAAACTTGAAATTTTTAATTCTACTATCATACCTAAAGAGATTGCCTCCCCGTGCTTAAGATTGCCTTTATAAAAATTAGACTTTTCAATGGCGTGACCAATAGTGTGGCCAAAGTTTAGAATTGCTCTCGAATTTTTAGAATTCAATTTTTCTCTATAATCATCAATATATTTAAATTTTGAATCAATGGAGAGCTTAATTAGCTTATTTATATGAATTTTAGATTTAGAAATAAGAAGTTTATGTAATTGCTTTGAGTCAATTAGGCTATATTTTATAATCTCTGCAAAGCCACATGAGATCTCTCTCTTAGGTAAAGATTTCAAAAAATCAGAAGAAATATATACTTTTTTAGGGAGATTAAAGGTCCCAATTAAATTTTTACCAAATTTGCTGTTAATTCCTGTTTTACCGCCTATAGCACTATCTACCATGGCCAAAAGAGAGGTTGGTATCATTACATGTTCAATGCCTCTCATAATTGTAGAAGCTAAAAAACCAGAGAGGTCTCCAATCGTCCCACCACCAAATGAATAAATAATACTTTTGCGTTGAATACCCTTTTTAATAATTTTTTCAATTAAAGATGAGTAATTCTGTATACTTTTAATTTTTTCTTCACCCTTAATAATCAATGATCTACTTGAAAACTTGTATAGAAGTTTTTTGACTAATCGATTTTTAATAATACTTCGATCAAATATTAAAATATCAAGATTTGAAATATCATTGATTAGTTTTTTTTCTAATTGAGCTATATTTACAAATTCAAATTCATGAGCTTTTCTATCAATTAATTTTTTAATTTTCATTACTTTATGTGATCTAATATATTTCTTATAGTTTTTTGAGTATTGCTTGTCGCATTAATAGTTAAATCAGATAATTTATTGTAAGTTTCTTTTCTATCATTGAAAAGTATTTTAATATTTTTTTCAACATTATTTTTTAATAAGGGTCTATTTTTATTTCGAGAGGTTCTTTTTATCAGAGTCTCTAAATCACAATTCAAGTATATATTAAATGTTTGCTTTAAAAGATCTTTATTTTTTAAAATTATACCCCCACCAGCTGAAATAACTATATTTCTATTTAATAATAATTTTTTGAATATCGACCTTTCTAGCTTTCTAAAATAATCCTCACCTTCATTAATAAATATATCTTTGATTCTAGATTGACTTTCTAATTCAATTTGCTCGTCAGTATCAAAAAAGTTATATTTTAAATGTTCAGATAAAGCTCTTCCAATTATAGATTTACCCGAGCCAGGCATACCAATCATACATATTTTACCTAATTTTTTATTCACCATTGTTATTTGTTATGTTTTAAATATATAATATTAAAAACCAACAAATATATATTTATGAGAAAAATAGCATTACTATCAACGTTTATCATACTAATTTTAGGTGTTTTCATTTTATTAAACTCTATAAGCATACCTTCGCCATCTAAAGACAAAGAATATAATATTCCTAT